>CAYYHA010000053.1:0-16902 GCA_964471535.1 uncultured Myxococcia bacterium
GGGGTCGATGAGGCCACGGTGGCGCGGGTGCGCGAGCGGCTCCTCGACGAGATCCTGACGCTCGGGACCTACCGTCTGGTCGAGGCAAAGACGGAGGGTGACTCGGAGCTCGCTCGCTGCACGGCGGGGGTCGAGTGCGTCGCCCGGATTGGCAGGCGGTCCGGTGCCTCCCTCGCACTGACCGGCGTGCTCTCGGCCCTCGGGGACACGCGCTCGCTGGAGCTTCGCCTCGTGGACACCAGAGAGGGACGTCTGCTCCGCTCCGTCGCTCAGACCTGGAGCGGCGACGAGAACTCCCTTCTGGCGGCAATCCGCGAGGCGACGGTGCGCCTGCTCGCACCGGAGCGTTTCGTAGGCACGCTGGTGCTCTCTGTCCGCGACGCGCAAGGGAAGGCAGCCGAGGGAGTGAAGGTCTACGTGGATGGGGACTACATCGGCCGCACCCCCCTCGAGCCACTCACCCTTCCACCCGGGCGGCACACGGTACGCCTCCGGAGCCCCCTCCACGAAGACCTGGAACGCTTCGTGGACATCGCCTTCGAGGATACGGCCCGGCTGACGGTGACCCTGCAGTCTACCGAGCAGCGCGCGATCGCACCCGCAAAGCCCCCGCGCGGGCCCATCGGCATCGGCCTCTCCGCCGGGCTCCACGGCAACGGCGGCGCGCTCCTCGCGCCCGAGCTGCAGGTGAGTTCGGACTATGCCATCGCCCTTTCCGGCGCCCTCTACGGAGGCGTCGAGATCGCCGTTGGCGGCGCCCGTCTCACCGGGCAGGCCCGTCTGCTACCGGGCCGGGACAGCCGCTTCGATCTGCAACTGACCGTCCTTGCGCTGTTGGTGCGCCTCGGCTATCGCTTCTTGCCGGACCGGCTCTCCCCCTACCTTGTCGTTTCCGGAGGAATCGCCTCGGTCCTCGAGGAAACCGAGAGCAGCGACTTTACACCCGTGGGATGGGCTGCCCTACGCCCGGCCGGCCGCGTCGCCGTGGGTCTCGACTTCGAACTGCCCTTCGGCGAGCTCTTCCTCGAAGGAGGGGGTAGCTACACCGGCCTGCCAGCCAGGGGCGCGCTCCGGGGCCCGCTCGTCCTAGGCTTCCTCCAACTCGGTGCGAGAATTCGACCATGAGCCGACGCCAGATGCTCCTACTCGTGGTGCTGTCGTCCTGGGGGTGGGCGGGCTGCGAGGACCGGCTGCCGCCCACGCCCCAGATCACTGCGGTCCATCCCGCTTGGATCCCCAGTGGCAGCGAGATTTGGCTGACCATCCAGGGAACCGGCTTCGAGCCGAAGGTGGTGTTCGACCCCAGAAGCAGTGATATCGCGGTCGATGAGGACTTCTCGGTCTCCGTCAACGGAGTGCCCGCGTCCGAGATCCGTCGCACTTCGGCGGGAACCCTGGCGGTCCGCTTTCCTGCCATCGAGGCCTCCTCCACCGCGCTTTCCCTGACGGTGGAAACCCCCTTCGGTACGCGTGCGGAGGCCGCCGGTCTGGCCTGCATCGGCGAGGGGGAGGAACGGCTGGTTCAGCTGTGCGTCGGCCAGGGCTTGCAGCTGATGCTTTGCGAAGCGCCCACTGCAGGAGGCACCGTGACCCCGCTCGTCGCAGTAGCGCCTCACTCGCACCTACCGTACTTCGTGAGCACGTTGGATGGCTCGGTGCTTGCCACCTACGAAGCGGTTTCCGAGACCGAGCTGCGCCTGGTGCTCGTCTGGCCCGACCGGCCTGGAGAGATTCTCCCCGTGACCGAAGCGGCAGCCTGGCGAACGAAGCTGCCGGACGGCGGTTACGAATCGCTGCACGGTGGCCGCCTTCCCTTTGACCTCGGCGCGTTCACACCCGAGGGAGATGCGCTGGTCTTCCTCGCGGGCCACCGCGAGCTGCGGATCGCGTCAGTACCCCGCTCGCCGACGGACGGTCCGGTGCGGATTCGGACCCGTTATGTCCTGCCCGCCAGCAAGCAGGGGATCCTCGACGACCTGGACATCGATCCCACCGGTCGCTACGTCCTGGCCAGCTACGTGCGCGCTCCGGATCCGCAGGGCTGGCTCTCTCTCGAGGGGCGCAGCCTCTTCCTGCTCGCGCTCGAGGGGCAATCGGAGCCCATTGCTTTGCTCGACGATCCGGATCACAGCGATGGTCCGGCGGTATTCCTGCCGGGTGCCGATCGCATCCTCTTCGTCTCGGACCGCACTGGCATCGAGGTCCCCGTCGAGGGGCCAGATAAAAAGTGGAAGATGGTTGGCCTGCAGGGCCTGTTCACCCTGGACCTGAAGACCCTCGAGGTCGAGCCCCTCACCTCCTCGTGGATCATGGTGTTCATGGGAGCTCCCATGGTCTCGGCGGACGGGTATTGGGCTGCCCTGCCCGGCTACCTCGCGGACACCAGGAAGTCCGGGCCCGACGACCTTCTGCTCGTCCACCTGGAAGACGGCGCGGTGTACCGGGCGCTCGCCGACGCCGGCCATGAATGTACGAGCCTATCGGAAGGCGGTTGCCCCAGCGGAGAGCTTGGGCTCCAGTTCTCCAGGGATGGCCGGCGTTTGCTCTTCCTGTCGGCACGCTATGTGCCCGGGGAGCACAGCAGCGAGGAGTCCGAGTTTCGGACGGTCGAGCTGCGCCTTCCCACCGAGGAGGAGCTGCCCCGGGTCGAGGGAGGGATGGAGAGCGGAGACCGCACCCTACCCCTTACGTACCTGCGATTCATGGACGACACCGTCGGCCTCGGTTATCGCACCCGCTTCAGCCCCTGCCGCTAACACCGCCCGCTCTCTTCCCCGCCCCCGCGCCGGCGACCTCGGCGATGCGCCGCGCCGAGAGATCCAGGTACGCCGCCTCGCGCTCGATGCCCAGGTAGCGGCGGCCGAGGGCGACGGCAGCGACGCCGGTCGTGCCGCTGCCGCTGAAGGGATCGAGGACCAGCGCCCCGGGCACCGTGCTCGCCCGGACGATGCGGTCGAGCAGCGCGAGCGGCTTTTGCGTCGGGTGTCGGCCGTGCGCCTTCTCGCTCTTGCCAGGCGCCGGCATCGTCCACAGGTCCCGCATCTGTTTGCCGCCGTTCTCCGCTTTCATCTCGGCATAGGCGAAGTGGTGCGCGAGCGGTTTCACCTTCCGCGGCGCCGCCCAGATGATGAGTTCGGTGGAGTGGGTGAAGTAGCGGCAGGCAAGGTTGGGCGGTGCGTTGGGCTTGAACCAGGTGATGGTGTTGAGGAGGTGGTAGCCGAGGCGCTGCATCGCATAGCCGATGCTGAAGATCACGTGCTGCGTCCCGCTCACCCAGAGCGTTCCGCTTGGCTTGAGGATGCGCTGCACCGCCTCGAGCCACCGGGCGTGGAAGCGGTGGTCCGCCTCCACGCCGTGGCTTCGGTCCCAAGCGCCCTTGTCCACCTTCGCCCTGCGTCCGCTCTGGCAGGTGAAGCCGCCGTTGGAGAGGTTGTAGGGCGGATCGGCGAAGACCAGATCCACCGAGCGAGGCGGAATGGCCTCGAGGAGTTCGAGGCTGTCACCGGCGAGAAGCCGCCAGGCGGCACCACCGGCATAGCTCGCCTCGGCGAGGACGCCGTGGGAGAGCGCGCGGGCGAGCGCCGCCTCGTCCTTTCGCGCCAGCCGCGCGTACCGGGCATCGCGCAGGATGTCGGTGCGTGTAGGCATCCTCGCGGACGAGCCTACCGGCGCTGGGTGCCCCGTCCACTTTTCGACCCGGCGGCGCCGCTCGGCTCCCGGCGACGGGAGGCGCCGGACCGTGCTACAGAGGCGGACATGTTCCGCGAAGACTGGCTCGAGCGTGTGATCCAGGAGATCGCCGACCTCCTCGCCGGCGCCCTCGACCTCGCCCACCGGGGCGAGCACGAGGCAGCGCTCGAGCAGATCGAGCGGGGCTACGCGCGCCTGCTCGGTCCCCAGCGGGAGCTCCTGGGTCTCGTCGACGGGGCGAGCCTCGCCACCCTCCTCGGCGACGCGGAGAAAACGCGGGCACTCGCCCGCCTCCTGCAGGCGGAGGCGACGGTCCACCAGGCGCGCGGCGACGCACGGGCCGCCCGCCGCGCCGAGGCGCTCGCCGAAGGCCTCAGCGCGGCCGCTTCGCACGTCGCGTAGGGCCTCTGCCAGCCCTCGCCCCTGCGCCCCGCGGCGCCCTCACGCCTCCGCGTCGTCGTCCGGCTGCGAGAGTTCCACGAGGAGGAGGAGCACCACCACGGCGACGAGGGCGTACATCGCGCCGATGGCCACCGGATGCATGGCCCACTCCTACCATCGTGGCGGTGCCCGCCCAAGGGCCGAGGCCTCGGTGCCCAAGTCGCAGGCAGACCCGTCGCACCCAGGTCGCATTTTCGCCTCTCTTTTGGGCAGCGCGCCGGCCGAGGCCCCTGGCACGTCCCCTGCTACCCCCTGGCACGCATGGAGACACTCGCGTTCACGACGAGCAACCTGTGGATGATGGTCGCCACCGCCTTGGTCTTCGTGATGCACCTCGGCTTCGCCTGCCTCGAAGCGGGGCTGACGCGCTCGAAGAACACGGTGAACATCCTGTTCAAGAACACCCTCATCCCCTGCATCGGGCTGCTCGGCTATGCGGCCGTGGGCTTCTCGCTGATGTATCCCGGCGAGGCGTTCCGAGGGGGGGTCTTCGGCTTCGCCGGCTTCGGCATCGGCCCCGGCGCCGGCGGCCTCACGCCGGCCTACAACCCGGGCTACACCTACTGGACCGACTTCCTCTTCCAGGGCATGTTCGCTGCGACCGCCGCGACCATCGTCAGCGGTGCCGTGGCCGAACGGGTGAAGCTCGGGCCCTTCCTCCTCTTCTCGGCGCTCTTCGTCACCCTCGCCTATCCGGTGACGGGCATGTGGGAGTGGGGCGGCGGCTTCCTGGACACCCTCGGCTTCTACGACTTCGCCGGCTCGACGTTGGTGCACGCGGTCGGCGGCTTCGGTGCCCTCGCCGGCGCCCTCCTCCTCGGCCCCCGCAAGGGGAAGTACGCCGGGGGGCGCATCAACCCCATCGTCGGCCACTCGATGCCACTGGCCACCATCGGCGTCTTCCTGCTGTGGCTGGGGTGGTTCGGGTTCAACGGGGGCTCGGTGCTCTCCGCCGACGCCGCGGCGGTCTCCCACGTGCTGGTGACCACGAACTTGGCGGCGGCAGCCGGCGGTGTGGCGGCGACCGTCGCCTCGATGGCCTTGACGCGGAAGCCCGATCTCTCCATGGCCCTCAACGGGATCCTCGCCGGGCTGGTTGGGATCACCGCCGGCGCCGACCTGATGAGCCCCATGGCCGCCATCCTGGTGGGCCTCTTCTGCGGCGCACTGGTGGTGGGCTCGGTCGTGCTCCTCGACCGCCTGCGCATCGACGATCCCGTCGGGGCCGTCAGCGTCCATCTGGTCTGCGGCGTGGCGGGGACGCTGGCGGTGGGCGTCCTTGGCGAGAAGGCGGGCGGTGCACAGCTCCTCCGGCAGCTCGCCGGTGTAGCAGCCGTCGGCGGCTTCTCCTTCGCGTTCGCCTTTGGCGTCCTCTTCACCTTGAAGAAGACGGTGGGGATCCGGGTGAGTGAGGAGGAGGAATACGAAGGCCTCGACGTTCACGAGCACGGCGCCCACGCCTACGACTTTGGGACCCGCCCGGCCCCCGGGCGGGCGCGCTCGCCCCATCTGTGGACGCAGGATACCGACCCGGTGCCCGCCCTGCGCCCCGCAGACCGGCGCATCTGAGTGGTGCGCTGTCTGGCCGTCGCCGCAGCAGTGGTGTAGGTTCCCGCCGAATTCCCGCAGCGTTTGGGGGACCGGCGCATGATCTGCACGACGGCTCGACGACGAAGCATCTCTGGACTCCTGCTCGCCCTCCTGCTGGCAACGGCGTGGCCCGCAGCCGCCCAAGGGGGTGGAGCGGCCGCCACCCCGCCGCCGACGGCCACGGCCACCGGCGAACGCTCCGCCGGGTCGGCGGGGGCGCCCCCTTCGGCAGAGGCGCCCGAACCCTCCGGTCCGCCACAGGAGGCGAACGCGGCCCCCGGCGCGGCCCCACAGAACGCGCCGGGGGACGAGGAAGCCGTCCGTGACGGCAAGGCGCCCCGCCCCGCCGAGGTGGACATCGAGAAGGCGCTCCCCCCGGCGGTCGAGGAAGAGAAGAACGTCTCCCAATGGCTCGATGCCTTCTTCAAGCCAGCGGTCGACTTCCTGGCTGGCATCTTCTTCTTCGACCCCTTCGCCGCCATCGGGCTCTACGACCCGGTGCTCTACGACGACTCGGGCGAGCCGGTGCTCGGCGAGGATGGCCGTCCCGTGATGGTGGGGACGCTGGGCACCGACGAGAAGGGCAACACCATCGTCGTCGCCGGCACCGAGGAGGTCTCGACGGGACACACCGGAAAGGCGCTCATCCACGCCGATGGGACGCCCGTGACCCGCAGCGTTCCCTTCGTCGTCGTGTGGCTCATCTTCGGGGCGATCTTCTTCACCATCCGCATGGGCTTCATCAACTTGAGGGGCTTCCGCCACGCCCTGGATCTCGTGCGCGGCAAGTACGACGATCCCAATGAGCCAGGGGAGGTGAGCCACTTCAAGGCGCTGGCGACCGCCCTCTCGGCCACGGTGGGCCTCGGCAACATCGCCGGCGTCGCCGTCGCCATCAGCATCGGCGGCCCGGGTGCCACCTTCTGGATGATCGTCGCCGGCCTGCTGGGGATGAGTTCGAAGTTCGTCGAGTGCACGCTGGGCGTGAAGTACCGGACCATCGACGCCAAGGGGCACGTCAGCGGCGGCCCGATGTACTACCTGTCCCGTGCCCTGGAGGGGCGGGGGCTCGGCGGCCTCGGCAAGACCCTGGCGGTGCTCTTCGCCATCCTCTGCGTGGGCGGCTCCCTCGGTGGCGGGAACATGTTCCAGGCCAACCAGGCGCTCGAGGGGCTGGTCAGCCAGTTCCCCGCCCTCGCCTCCGACTCCGCGGGCCCCATCTTCGGCTTCGTCCTCGCCTTCCTGGTGGGGCTGGTCATCATCGGCGGCATCCAGAGCATCGCCCGCGTCACCTCCTTCATCGTGCCCTTCATGTGCGGCACCTACGTGATCGCGGCGATCGTCATCATCCTCATGAACATCGACCAGGTGGGCGACGTCTTCGTGCACATCTTCGCCGGTGCCTTCGGGGCCGATGCGCTCAAGGGAGGCTTCATCGGGGTGCTCATCGCCGGCTTCCAGCGCGCCGCCTTCTCCAACGAGGCGGGCATCGGCTCGGCCTCCATCGCCCACTCGGCCGCGAAGACCGACGAACCCATCAGCGAGGGTGTCGTCGCGCTCCTCGAGCCCTTCATCGACACCGTGGTCGTCTGCACCATGACCGCCTCGGTGATCATCTTCTCGGGCGCCTACAAGCAGCCGGGCCTCTCGGGTGCCTCGCTGACCTCGGAAGCCTTCGGCCACGCCATCTCCTGGTTCCCCTACATCCTGACGATGGCGATCCTCCTCTTCGCCTTCTCCACCATGATCTCGTGGAGCTACTACGGACTGAAGGCGTGGACCTTCCTCTTCGGCGGCTCGGCCACCGCTGACCTCGTCTACAAGGTCCTCTTCCTCTTCTGTGTGATCCTCGGCAGCTCGGTGAAGCTCGGCGCGGTCCTCGATTTCTCGGACATGATGATCCTGGGCATGGCCTTCCCGAACATCCTGGGGCTGCTCATCCTCTCCGGAGAGGTGCGCCGCGACCTCGACTCCTACTGGCAGCGCATCGTCCGGGGCGGCGGCGCCAAGGAAGAGGCCGTTGCCCGGGCGACGCAGGACGCCGCTTGAGCCCCCCTGCCCGGGCTGCGGCGCCCCGAGGGCGGCCCGGATCTTATTGCACCGAGAGATCGAGGGTGTACCGGCCCGCCTCGCTCCCCGCGTAGGCGTCGACGGCCAGGTAGACCCGTGCATCGGCGGAAGAGGTGTAGGTGAGCGTCTCCGGCTCACTCACGAAGTAGGCGTCCACGCCGGCGAGACACGCCGTGGCGTCGCAGGCGTCGAGCAGGTAGAGCGCCGGGTCGTAGCCCGCCTCCGGCGTGACGGTCGCGGTCAGGGTCTGGCCGGCGAGAAGGTCGATGGCGTAGAAGACCTCCGGCCCCGCGGTGGGTGAACCGGTGCAGCTGCTCGAGAGATCGAGGTCGTTCGCGGCGAGGTAGGTGTAGCCCGTGACCTGCAACGTGCCGCTCGAGAGGTCGAGCAGATCGGCGGAGCCGCAAGTGTCGTTCGCAGGAACCGAGAGCGGCGCCTCGACCTGGAAGTCGAGGGAGAAGGTCCCCGCATCGCCGTCGCCGTATCCGTCGACCACCAGCTGCCAGACGCCGGCGGGCAGCGCGGGCTCGTAGACTCGAGCGCTCGGACCGTCGCTGCACTGCCGCTCCGCCGCCGCCTCACAGGTGGGGCCGCGCAGCGAGAGCACGGCAGGGAAGTCGGCCTGCACCTGGGCGGTCACCTGCTGCGGCGAGAGCAGGGTGAAGGAGTAGACGACGTCGCCGGCAGAGGAACCGGGTGCGATGCAGGCGCTCGTGAAGTCGTCTCGAGCGTTCCGTGTGTCGCCGCTCTGCGTGTCAATTGGGGTCGCAAGAAAGACGGGGTTGGCACAGTCGTCGTTGGAGGGGGGCGGGATGGGTGAGCCCAAGGCCCAGGTCAGGGTGTAGGCGCCGCCGCGGATCCCACCGCCGTCGACGACGAGGGCATAGGTGCCCGCCCCCAGGTAGGGCAGCGCCAGCGTCGCCGGCGCCGTCGGGGTGGGCGCGGCACAGCCAAGCTCGGTGGCCGGGTCCTGGCAGTCGCTGCGAACGCTCACCGAGAGGGCGGGATCGCCGGCAAGCTCGAGGTCGAGGGAGGCGGGGGCCGAGAGGGTGAGGAGGTAGACGGCGTCGCCGCCCGCCGCTCCGCAGGAGGCGGCCAGGTCGTCGCCGGCCACGGCCACGTCGCCGCTCTCCACACCTCCGCCCGCCGCCTCGTCGAGGAGGCGCCCTTGCGCGCAGTCCTCGTAGGGCGGCGGCGCCGGGGGCGCCCCGGTGGAAAGCTCGATGGAAAAGGGTCCTTCTCGGCCGCCGTAGCCATCGACCCATACCCAATAGCTTCCCGCCGGGAGCACCGCCGTGAGCGTCTCGACGTCGCCTGGCACGTCGCTGCACAGAAGCTCCGCCTGCGGATCCTCACAGGCGCTGCGCAGCGCAAGGACGGCATCGAGGGCGCCCTGCGTCGTGATCGTGACTGCCCGCGTCTGCGCCAGGGTGAAGGTGTAGACCACGTCGGCACTGCCATCGCCGCCGCAAAGCGTCTGCCCATCGTCGCTGCCCCCCGCCGTCGTCCCCTCGACGGGCACGTTCTCACTCAGGATTTGTGCCCCCGAGCAGCGATCGTTGGGGGGCTCTGGCGGACGGAGGCGCACCTCGAGGTGGTAGGGCGTCCCGCCCAGCGCTGCTTGGGTGATTCGGATGAGGTACTGACTCTCGACGCCTCGCGCCGGGGCCTCGGCCGTGTTGTCGCCGTCGCCGCCCACGAGGCGGAGGGTGCCGCCGCTCTCCTGCACGAAGAGGCTCACCACCAGGGAGGCATCGCTACCCTCGGTGGCGGTGGCCGTGGCAAGGACCCGCATCCCCACAGGGACGTCGACGCTGAACCAGTCGTCGTTGGCGAAGCAGGCGACCGCGTCGGCGGAGGTGATCCCGCCCTGAGGGGGCGGAAGCGGCGTCGCCAACGTGGACGCATCGTTGGGCTCGAGGGCGTCGTCCTCGCAGAGTCCCCCTTCCACCACCTCGACCTCGAGGGCGTAGTCGAGCGCCGTGCCGATGCCCTGCAGGCCCACGTAGATGGGGCCGGGCCGGGCCAGGCTTCCGATCTCCAGGCTCTGCCCCGCCGCATCCAGGCGCGGCTGCCCGATCAGCACCGGCCCGCTGCCGTCCCCCGCCCAGACCAGGAGGGTCGGATGGCCCTGTGCCGGATCGTAGTCGGCACGCAGCCTAAGTCCGTCACCGACCGCCGCACGGAGCACGTACCAGTCCCAGGTGTTGGGACAGAGGGTGAGGCCCTCCTGCCGCCCGTTTTCGAGGGGCGCCGCCGCATACGGGAGATCGTTGGGCTCGAAGGCATCGGGCTGGCAGGTGGTGTCGGGAACGCAGGCGCCCCCGTCACACACCTCGCCAGGCAGGCAGGCGGCCTGCGGCCCGCAGCTCGAAGGCGCAGTGCAGACACCGCCGCTGCAGGTCTGCCCCGGTCCGCAGTGGGCGTCGGTGGTACAGGCGACACAGGTCGAGGCGACCGTATCGCAGTGGAGCGGCGCCCCACAGTCGGCGTCGCCCATGCAGCTGCCACCGGGGCCACACTCGCCACCGATGCACCGCCCGCCGAGGCGGCAGTCGGTGGCCGTGATGCATTCCTGGCAGACGCCCGGGCCCTGCAGGGTGTTGCAGCGCTGCCCGGGGGCACAGGCTTCGTCGCGGGTGCATTCGCCCTCGGGCTGACAGGCTCCGTTTCGACACACCTCGCCCGTGGGACAGTGGCCATCCTCGACGCAGGCTTCACACTGCCCGCTCTGCCGATCACAGTAGGGCGTCTCGGGATAGTCTTGGCAGAAGGCATCCCCGGTGCAGGGCAGGAAGCGGCAGCTGTAGGTGGTGGGATCGCAGACCTGCTGCTTCCCGGTGCAGTGGGCGTTCTGGGTGCAGTTCACGCACCGCCCGCTCGTCGCCTCGCAGCGGGGTGTCGCCGGGAGGTCGCTGCACTGCGCATCGGAGGTGCAGGGCGGGCGGGGGATGCAGCTCCAGGTGCTCGTGTCGCAGACCTGCTGCTCGGGATCGGGACAATGGCTGGTCACGATGCACTGCACACAGCGCCCCCCCGCCACGTCGCAGTGCGTGCGCCCCTGCAGGCCGGCGCAGTCGGTGTCGCTGCTGCACTCGGCGCCTCCTCCATCGGCACCGTCGGGCACGCAGAGGCCCGCCTGGCAGACCTCACCCTCGGGACAGTGCACCCCGTCGCAGGGGCCGGCGCACTGGCAGGCACCGAGCAGGAGCAGCGCCGCGAGGGCTGCGCCCAGAATGAGATGGCTCACTCGCATTGGTTCGTGGTTCCGTTGCAGCTCAAGGTCGGGTCGAGGTCGGTGCACACGGTGGCCCCCGGCTCGGTGTAATGCACGCGGAGGACCACCTCGTCGATGCGCGCACGGACGTCCGGTGCCCCGCCGCCTTCGGCCACGGTGACGGTGACCCCGAAGTTGGGATCGGAGAGTTCCGCCGGGGTGAAGTCCGCCACCCCCCAGAGATCGGTGGGCCCGCCGATCACCTGGCGAGCATCGACCTCGGTGAGCGTCGCCGGGGCGCTGCGCCCCTGGCTCTGCGCCCCGCCGGGGCGCACGAGTACCGCACTCACGGTCCACTGATCGTCCCCCGGTGGCGCGTCGGTGCCGGCGACCACCTCCACTTCGATCCCAGTCACCGTCGCAGTGGCGGGGACGACGAGGGGGAAGCCCTGGAGGGTGAGGGTCGCCGTGACCGCGCCGCTGGGGGAGAGCGCGTAGACTCCGTCGGCCGCCCGAACGAGCGTGAAGGTCGCCGGCTGTCCCGCCGCATCCTCGCAGGTGGTCGGCGTGCCGGTGACGGTGGGCCGGTCCTCCACGCTGCCCGGCACGTCGCCGCAAGGTGGGCGGCACTCGCCGAGGACCAGGTGACAGATGCCCCCCTGCACGCAGTCGGCGTCGCTCATGCAGCCCTGGCAGACGAGGGCCTTGGGATCACAGGTGGGCCGCTCGGGAGGACAATCGCCGTCGGCAAGGCATTCGACGCAGCGCTGTGCCGTCGTGTCGCAGAGGGGGCCGGCGGGATGGCCGGCGCAGTGGCTGGCGTCGGTGCACTCCACACAGCGGTACGCCTGTGTGTCGCAGGCGGGCGTGGGGTCGGCGCAGTCGGCATCCCCGAGACAGGCCACGCACTGTAGCGTCGCCGGATCGCAAACCGGTCGCGCCGGATCGCTGCAGTCGGCGTCTTGGCTGCACTCGCCACACAGTCCGCTCGCGGTGTCACAGATCGGCCGCGCTGGATCGCTGCAATCGCCGTTGGAAGCGCACGGAGCCACACACCGGCCCCCGGCCTGCACGTCGCAGAGGGTGCCCGGAGGACACGTGCCGCTTCCACCGTTCACGCCGCCGCACCGATCGACGCACTCGTAGCTTCCTCCCACGTCGCAGTACTGCGTGGAGGGACAGTGGGTGTCGTCGTAGCAGTTGAAGCACAGCCCGGTGCCATCCTTGTCGCAGCGCCAGCGGGGCCAGTCGCAGACGCCGCAGGCGCCCGCCCAGCAGGACAGCCCAGGACCGCATTCGTCGTCGGTGCTGCAGGCGGGCGCACAGGCCCCGTTGACACACCGTTCGTTCATCCCGCACTCGGTGCTGCTGCTGCAGGGGCGACTGAGATCGGCGCAGGGCGGGACGCAGGCGCCGGTGAGGATGTCGCAGACCTTCCCTTGCGGGCAGGTGCCGTTTCCAAAGGGAGGGCAGCGCTCGAGGCAGGCGCCGCTGTCGAGGTCGCAGTACTCGCCGGCGCTGCACAGATCGGGCAGGACGCGGCAATCCGCCGCGCACACCATCGACGCGGCGTCACAGTATCCGGCCGGGCCGCAGTCGGCGGTGGCATCGCTGCAGGTGCTCTCGCAGCGGCCCGAGGCCGGATCGCAGCGGCGGCTGCGATCGCAGTCGAGATCCTCACCGCAGACGACGTCGCAGCGGCGGGCGACGGGATCGCAGAGCCGTCTGGGCTCGTGGCAGGCGCCCTGCACGCACTGTGCGCCGCGGGCGCAGTCCGCATCGTTGGCGCAGGGCGCCCCACAGTAGCCGCCGCCGCAGGCTTCCCCCGCGTTGCACTGGGCGACAGAGGAGCAAGGCCGCCGGCACACGCCCTGGTCGCACACCTCACCCGCCTGACAATCGGGGTCGCTGTTGCAGGCTCCGCACTCGGCGTCGTTCGCGCAGCCGGGAAGACACACGCCGCCCTGGAAGGGATCGGCACAGAGGTAGAGCTGCTGCTGGATGCCGGTGCACACGTGGCCCTGGCTGCGATCGCAGTCGCCGTCGCTGGCACACGGACGGATGCAGGTTCCCGGAGTGCCCGCCGCCGCCCCATAGCAGCTGGGCGCCGAAGCGGGACAGTCGGCGTCGCTGCTGCAGGCGCCCCCCAGCACGTAGCGCAGCACCTCGCTGCAGGTATAGGGCGCGCGATCGCAGGAATCGAGTGCGTTGGGATCGCAGTCGGGGAGACAGGCGGTATTCGTCCCCAGGTTGTAACAGGAACTTCCCACGGGGCAGGGCTTGGCCGGCGGATCGCAGTCGAAGCGGATGCAGTAGCCGCCGTCGAAGCCGGTGGGGTTGCCCTGGGCGTCTTCCTCCAGGATGCAGTCCGCCTCGGGGTCGCAGTAGCCCAGGCCCTGGCAGGGGCCGCCGACCGGGGAGCAGGTGCAGTGCCCGGCGCTCGGGTCGCAGACCCCCATGCCGCAGTCGGCATCCCGGGTGCAGGCGATCCCGGCCGCGAGCGCCGGATCGCAGCGGGGCGCACACAGGTCCTCGACCACCCCGCCTGCCTGCAGGGGCGTGCAGGCGTAGCCGGCGCGGCAGTCGGCGTCGGTATCACACTGATCCCAGCAGCCGCCGCCCAGGCACTTCGATCCCGCAGGGCAGTCGGCATCGGTGTCACACAGACCGATGCAGTAGCCCTGGTACCACTGCCAGGGCAGGCCCACGTCGCCCGGCTCCAGGCAGAAGTAGCGAAACTGGTCGGGGGGGTGCACGCTGGCCGCCTCGCAGTCGGAGTAGCTGGCGCAGGGCGAACCCGGCCGCCCGCCCGAGGGGGGGCCGGCGTCGCAAACGCCCCCTGCGCACACCGCCTCGGGGTTGGCGCAGTCCCCGTCGGCGACGCACTCCACACAGTACCCGGTGCCGGGATCGCAGACCGGCGTCTCGGGCGTGGCGGCACACTCGGCGTCGCTCGTGCAGGCCACCGGGGGCCGGCAGCGGCGCGCTGCCAGATCGCAGGTGGATCCCACCGGCTTGCAGTCGGCGCTCGAAAGACACTCCACGCACAGCTGCAACCGGTCGTCGCAGCGGCCGGTGGGAAGGCCCTGGCAGCCGGCATCGGTCACACACCGCGTTCCACCGGTGCAGGTGAAGGTGCTCGGATCGCAGACCCGCCCGGTCCCAACGATGCAGTCGGCATCCTCGAGGCAGGCCACGCACTCGCCGGTCTCGACGCGGCACACCGGCCCGCCCGGGTCGCCGTCGCAGTCACTGTCGTCCTGGCAGGGGACGAAGTCGACGCAGACGTGGGTGGCCGTATCGCAGGTCTGCCGGGCGGCGACGTCACAGTCGGTGTCCTCGAGGCAGGCGACGCAGGTGCCGCCCGCGGGATCGCAGCGCGGCCGGGCGGGGTCGGTACACTGGGCGTCGTCGTTGCAGGTGGTCGGGGTGACGCAGCTGCCCGCCTCGCAGACCTGGCCGAAGCCGGCGCAGTGCTCGTTGGACAGGCAGGCGACGCACTCTGCGGTGACGGTGTCGCAGTAGGGGGCACTCGCGCTCTTGCAGTCGGCGTCGCTGATACAGGCGGCCGGGGCATCGGTGCAGCGGCCATCGGCCTCGCACACCTGCCCCTGGCCGCACTCCTCGTCGCTGGCACAGGCCCGGCAGATCCCTTGCTCAGTGTCGCAGATGGGCGCGGTGGGGTCGGTGCACTCCGCTTGGCTCGCGCAGCCGCTCCCCCCATCGGCCCCACCATCTCGCCCCTCGGGCTCACAGCGACCGGCGCGGCAGCGCTCCCCGGCCGCGCAGCGGACGCCCTCGCAGGGGTCGGTGGGACCGCCGCAGTTGCAGGCGGAGAGGGCGGCGAGAAGCGGAAGGAGCAGGAGGGACGGATAGGGGCGCATGTTCATGGCAGACTCCCCGACGACGGCGAGCGGGAGGGCCTCCGGCCCGCCTCGGCGCCGGACCGGTCCCTCCCAAGCCTTTCGAACCTAGCATGCGCCCTTCAGGGGGCCAACGCGGCGCCGTGCGGAGCGGGCGTGCTGCACCCGCCCGAGCAGGCCCTGCCACACGGCGCCGGGCGCGGCCGGGGCTGGCGCCCCCGGGTGGGGCCGCCGCGCCCTGCCCGCTCCGCCTCGCCCTCGGTCGGTGAACTGGCGGAGTGCCGCCCAGGCCATCCACCGGGGCCCGGTCGAAGGGCCCTTGCCTGCTACACGTCGTAGTAGAGGGCGAACTCCATGGGGTGGGGGCGCATGCGCACCGCATCCACCTCGTTGGTGCGCTTGTAGGAGAGCCAGGTCTGGATCACGTCCTCGGTGAAGACGTCCCCCTTCATCAGGTACTCGTGGTCCCGTTCGAGGGCGTCGAGGGCCTCGGCGAGCGAACCGGGCACCGTCCCGACGTCCTTCAGCTCCTCCGGCGACATGCCGTAGATGTCCTTGTCGAGGGGATCGCCCGGCTCGATGCGGTTCTCGATGCCGTCGAGGCCGGCCATGAGGATCGCGGCGAAGGCGAGGTACCCGTTACAGGAGGGATCGGGGAAGCGCAGCTCCACCCGCTTCGCCTTCGGTGAGGGCGAGTACATGGGGATGCGCATCGCCGCGGAGCGATTGCGCGAGCTGTAGGCCAGGTTGACCGGCGCCTCGTAGCCGGGCACGAGGCGCTTGTAGCTGTTGGTCGACGGGTTGGTGAACGCGGTGAGGCTGCGGGCGTGCTTCAGGATGCCGCCGATGAAGTGGAGGGCGGTCTCGGAGAGCCCCGCGTAGCCCTCCCCGGCGAAGAGGGGCTTCCCTCCCTTCCACAGCGAGGTGTGGGTGTGCATGCCGCTGCCGTTGTCGCCGAAGAGCGGTTTGGGCATGAAGGTCGCCGTCTTCCCGTGCCGGCGCGCGACGTTCTTCACCACGTACTTGAACCACTGCAGCTTGTCGCCCATGCGGGTGAGCGAGTCGAAGCGGATGTCGATCTCCGCCTGACCACCGGTGGCGACCTCGTGGTGCTGCCGCTCCACCTCGATGCCCACCGCACGGAGGACCTCGCACATCTCGTTGCGAAGGTCGTTCATCGAGTCCACCGGCGCCACCGGGAAGTAGCCCTCCTTGTGCCGCGGCTTGTAGCCGAGGTTCGGCCCTTCGTCGCGCCCGGTGTTCCAGCGGCCCTCGTGGGAGTCCACCTCGTAGAAAGCGAAGTTCGGACCGGCATCGAAACGGACGTCGTCGAGGATGAAGAACTCCGCCTCGGGCCCGTAGTACGCGGTGTCGGCGATGCCGGTCGACTTCAGGTACTTCTCCGCCTTCTGAGCGATGTTGCGCGGGTCGCGCGAGTAGGGCTCCTTCGTGATGGGGTCGACGATGTCGCAGATCAGCGAGAGCGTCGGCGCCTCGGCGAAAGGCTCCTTCACCGCGGTCGCCGGGTCGGGCATCACCAGCATGTCCGAGGCGTTGATCGCCTGCCAGCCGCGGATGGACGAGCCGTCGAACCCGAACCCGGCTTCGAAGCTCTCCTCGGTGAGCTCGTCGATGGGGACGACGAAGTGCTGCCAGAGCCCGATGAAGTCGAGGAACTTCAGGTCGACGAATCGGGCTTCGATGTCCTTGGCGAGCTTCAAAGCGTCTTGGGGCGTGGATGCCATGATTGGTTGCTCCTTCAAGCGTCTGGAGAAGGGGGGGTTCGTGGGTCGGTCGGATGCGTTCTACTGCCGTGGTTCGAGCCTGGGAAGATCGTCCCGCCGGCCGAGCGGCGTTGCCTCGGGCGCGCGCCCAAGCACGCGCCATGCCAGTGGCCCCTACCCGTGAACCCCGCGGCCCGGGGCCCCGGCGGCGAGGCTCTGAAAACGCGAGGCCGCAAGAGGCGCGCGGGCTGCCTCCGCCGTGGGCACGCCGCTGCCCCATCGATGGGCAGCCGCCGCGGGTGATGCC
>CAYYHA010000053.1:16912-20401 GCA_964471535.1 uncultured Myxococcia bacterium
GAGGCGCCCACGGGCAGCGACGGGCCGGCTGGCGCTCTGGCGGGTCCGCCGCGGATCGGGCGCCGTCAGAGGGCGTCCTCGCCCCGCTCCCCCGTCCGGATGCGCACCGCCTCGTCCACCGGCAGCACGAAGATCTTTCCGTCCCCGATGCGCCCCGTCTTGGCCGCCCGCTCGATCGCCTCGACGGCCTGGTGCACCACCGCCTCGGCCACCACGACCTCCACCTTCACCTTGGGCAAGAAGTCCACCACGTACTCCGCCCCCCGGTACAGCTCGGTGTGGCCCTTCTGCCGGCCGAAGCCCTTCACCTCGGAGACGGTCATCCCCTGCACGCCGATCTCCGCGAGGGCCTCCTTCACGTCGTCCAGCTTGAACGGTTTGATGATCGCTTCGACCTTCTTCATGGATGCGTGGCTCCCTGTGCACAAAGGGTTGGGCGCCTAGCCCGCTTCGTCGAAAACGCTTCGTCGCTACCCGGCACGTGGCCGCATCGCAGCGCACCGCCTCGCAGATCACCGGACCGCATACCACCCGACGGCCGCAGGGAGGAAGGCTCTCCAAGGTGCCGGCGCCGAGCACGACCCGGCCGAGGGCTCTGCAAAGGCCGGGCCCACGATAGAGTGACCCCGTGCGCCTTTCGATCCGCAGCCGCCTGCTCGTCTACTTTCTGGTCCCGACGGCGCTGGGGCTGACCGTTCTCTCCTTCGTCTCCTACCGGGTCGCCCGCCGCATCGTGGAGCGCTCCCTCGGCGATCGCCTGGTCAGCGTGGCGCTCGCGGTCAGCGAGGTGATCCAGCCCGCCGATGCCCGCTTCCTGCAGCCGGGCGACGAGGACACACGGAGCTACGCTCGGGTGCGCCGGAAGCTGCGCTCGCTCCGGGAGGCGACGGGGGTGCGACGGATCGTCCTCTTCGATCCCGAGGGACGGGCCCTCGCCGATTCGGAGGGCCACTACCCCATCGGGGCGCGCGTCGCCGACCTCGCACGCGATCGCCTGGAGGTGGAGGCGACGCTCGCCGGCACCCCGTCGGCGAGCACCGTCCTCTTCGAGGGGGAAGACGGCCGGCTGTACAAGAGTGGGTATGCTCCGCTGCGCGACGGCGACGAGGTGGTGGCGGGTGTCCTGGTCGACGGCAGCGCCGAGTTCTTCGAGGCGCTGGGGACGCTCTCACGGAGCATGGCCCTCGTCTCCGTGCTCGCCTTGCTGGGCGTGGTGGGCACCTCGCTGCTCGTGGCGCGCACCTTGGCTCGACCCATCCGCAGGCTGGCGCAGGTCGCCGAGCGCATCGGGGCGGGGGACCTGGAGACGCGGGTGGACTTCGAGGCGCGCACCGACGAAGTCGGGGTCCTGGCACGGACGCTGGAGGAGATGCGCTCGGCGCTGCTGGCGCGGGAGCGACAGCTGCAGATGATGCTCGGGGGCATCGCCCACGAGGTGCGAAACCCCTTGGGGGGCATCGAGCTGTTCAGCGGTCTGCTCGCCGAGGAGATCGAGGACGGATCCGAGGCCATGGCCCACGTGCGGCGGATTCAGCGGGAGCTCAACCATCTGAAGCGTCTGGTGGAAGAGTTCCTCGACTACGCACGAGAGCGCACGGTGGAAAAGGAGCCAGTGGACCTCGGCGAGTTGCTCTTCGAAATCGCCCAGCTCGCCGGTCCCGACGCGGCGGAGAAGGACGTGGAGCTGTCGGTCGAGGCCGCCGATGCCACGGTGCAGGCCGACGCCCACCTTCTGCGGGGCGCGCTGCTCAACCTGGTGCGCAACGCGGTGCAGGCGAGTCCGGCGGGGGGAACGGTGCGCCTTGGCGCCGAGGTGGAGGCCGGGGAGGTTCTCCTCCGTGTGGAGGACGAGGGAGAAGGGGTGCCCCCGGAGCACCGCGAGCGGATCTTCGAGCCCTTCTTCACCACTCGGGAGAAGGGAAGCGGCCTCGGCCTCGCGCTCGTCGCCAAGGCGGCCGAGGTGCACGCGGGCTCGGTGCGCGTCGGTGAGGCGGAGGGAGGCGGAGCGCGCTTCGAGCTCCGGTTGCCCCGCGTCGAGGCCGGCGGCGAGGCCTAGGGCAAGGTGCAGATCGGTCGGGGCGGCGCGCGGCGCGACGTAGGTGCCCGCCGGAGGTGGGAACGCGGACGGGCCCCGAGCCACGGGCGCACCCGGTGGAGCGAGGTTGCAAGGCTCGGCGGCAGCGGTCACGATGCTAAGGATGCGCCACCCCCTCGGTTTCGCCGCCTGCGCGCTCCTCGGATGGGCCGCTTGGCTCGGCTGTCCGGCGCTGGGCGTCTGCCACTTCGACACCGACTGTCCCGAGACGCAGGTGTGCGAAGCAGGCCGCTGCATCGAGGCGGATCTCACGGCGGCGAAGGCGGGCGCCTGCCGAGTCGACGGGGACTGCGCCTGGAACGAGCGCTGCGCCGGCGGGCGCTGCCTGCCCACCGGTGGCGGCCCCGACGGTGGCAGCGATGGGGGTGAGGCGGATGGGGGCGTGGCCGAGTGCATGCCCGAGCTCTCCCATGCCTGCGACGGACACACGGGCCCGTGCCCCTGCGTCGCCGGGCTCTATGCCCTCAACCCGGACCCCAACTGTGCGGGCACCGAGGAGGGCGCCGTCTTGGTGGAGCAGGACGGATGCAGCGCCCAGGTGACTCTCTACGACGACAACGGGAACTGGGACAACTCCGATACCGCAACGGTCGCCGCCGACGGCACCCTCGACCTGAAGCAGCTGCAGTGCACCGGCCGGCCCTCGCAGAACACGGGCAACTTCATCCTCGACTGCTTCGGCTGCCAGCACCGACTCATCCGCTTCCGCGACCCCGATCCCACCGTGGCCATCGAGCCGGGCCCCTTTCTGATGGGCAGCGAAAACGGCGAGCCTGACGCCTCTCCCACTCACGAGGTCTACCTCTCCTGCTACCGCATCGATCTCCACGAGGTGACCAACGGGGCCTATTACGAGTGCGTACGGCCGCCGACGACCTACCGCGGAACGCCCTGCACCCTGCCCGCGGGGGTGAGCACCCCCGAGGACCTGCTCCACCCCACGGTGATCGATCTCCCGGTACGCGGGGTGGGGTGGTTCGATGCGGACAAGTACTGCCGCTTCCGCGGCGGGCTGCTTCCCACGGAGGCGCAGTGGGAGAAGGCGGCGCGCGGCCCCGCGCCCTCGCAGGCAACCTACCCGTGGGGTGAGGACCCGCCCGACTGCACCCGGGCGCTCACCAGTGAGTGTGGGGCCAGCCAGCCCAAGGCCCCCGGCGAGACCCCCGGCGATCGCAGTCCCTACGGCGTCTGGGATCTGGCGGGCAACGTGCGCGAGTGGGTGAACGACTACTACCACCCACGCTACTACGAGGAGAGTCCGGCCCAGGATCCTAGAGGGCCCTCGACCTTCAGCCGGGAGCGCGTCGTTCGGGGCGGCAGCTTCCAGACCCCCATCGAGGCGGCCCGCACCTTCCACCGCCAGTCCGACGACATCTATGACCTGACGAACCCCG
>CAYYHA010000054.1:0-20205 GCA_964471535.1 uncultured Myxococcia bacterium
GCTTCCCGGCACCGCGCCTCCTCTTCGCGCTCGCCGCTCTGCCGCTCCTCGCCGCAGCAGCCGGCTGTCCCGCGGCCCGCCCCGCCGGCCGCTGCAACTCATCGGCCGACTGCGCCCCCCGGGAGGCCTGCGTGGACGGCCGCTGCGTCGCCCTGGACCCGAGCTGCCAGGGGGACGCCGACTGCCAGCGGGGGGAGGTCTGTGAGGCGGGGCACTGCGTGCCGGCCCCCAGCGGGTGCACCACCCACGCCGATTGCCCAGAGGGCCTGCGCTGCAACGTGCTGACTGGCGAGTGCGTGCCCCCGTCCACCTGCCGTTCCGACTTCGACTGCCCCGCGGGGGAGCGCTGCGACGTCGCGGCCTCGCGCTGCGTCCCCGAGGACCGCTGCGAGGATGATCTCGGCTGCGGCGCCGGCCAGGTGTGCCGCGACGGACGCTGCGTGGAGAGCGGAGCTTGTACGGTCGACGCCGACTGCAATCCCCCGGCCACCGTCTGCGAGGGCGGGCAATGCACTCCGGGCTGCGAGACCGCCGGTTGCGCTGCGGGGCAGCGCTGCGACGGGAGCACCGGGCGCTGCACCGCCGGCTGCGGTAGCGACGTCGACTGCCAGCCCCCAACCACCGTGTGCGAGGCCGGCGCCTGCATCGCCGGGTGCACCGATGCCGACTGCGGGCTCGGGTCCTACTGCGACCAAGGCACGGGGCGCTGTGCGATCGGCTGCCGCGAGGATGCCCACTGCGGGCCTCCGGGGAGCATCTGCGAGGGGGGAAGCTGTGTCCCTGGGTGTCAGAGCGCCGGGTGCGCCGCGGGCAGCCGCTGTGATGCCACCACCGGCCGCTGTGTCGCTGGGTGCCGGGACGACGCCAACTGCAGCGCGCCAGCGAGTATCTGCGAGGCGGGCAGCTGCGTCGCGGGGTGTCAGAGTACCGGCTGTGCTGCCGGCGAGGCGTGCGACCCGGGTAGCGGCCGCTGCGCGCCAGACGGAAGCTGTAGTGGCGATGCAGACTGTGCACCGCCGGACTCGATCTGCGACACCCGCCGCTGCCACCTGCCGGCCGGGCTGCACGGTGACCGGCGGATGTCCTTCCGAGAGCTACTGCGACTCGACCACGGGTCGCTGTGTCCCGGGCTGCCGCGGCGACGCGGACTGCGCGCCTCCGACGCGCATCTGCGAGGGCGGCGCCTGCACCGACGGCTGCGTGCCGGGCACCTGTTCCCCGGGCTCCTTCTGCGACGCGGCGGCATCGGGCCGCTGCCTGCCCGGCTGCCTCGACGACAGCAACTGCGACGTCCCGAACACCTACTGCCTCAACAACACCTGCGTGGCCGGCTGCGTCACCACCGGCTGCGGCTTCAATCAGCACTGCGACACCACCACCGGCCGCTGCGTCGCCGGGTGCCTCGAGGATGGGCACTGCAGCCCGCCCGACTTCATCTGTGAGGCAGGCGCGTGCGCCGCCGGCTGCCTGACCACCGGCTGCCCTGTGGGGAACTACTGCGACGGCACGAGCGGCCGCTGCACCCCAGGCTGCCTCAGCGACGGTGACTGCGACGCACCGGCGGAGATCTGTCAGAGCGGATCCTGCACGGCCGGCTGCCTGAGCGCCGGCTGCCCCAGCGGCGAACGCTGCGATCCCGACACCGGCCGTTGCGAGGCGCTGGGCACCGTGCCCCTTGGAGGCAGCTGCACCGTCCACACCGACTGCGCCAGCGACTACTGTCTCCCGCTGACGAGCGGCAACGTGTGCTCACAGGCCTGTGCCGCCTCGCACGAGTGCCCCCTCGACTTCTGGTGCGTGGCGCTTGGCCCGAGCGGTGCCTCCGCGTGTCTCCACGAGTCGCTGTTCATGACCGACTTCGGCAACGATCCTCCGGGCTCGAGTTGCACGACGACGAACAGCTGCAAGAGCGGTTGGTGCAACACGACACTCGACCAGTGCACCGACACCTGCCAGAGCGATGCGGACTGCCTGCCGGCGGGCCCCGGGCCGGTATGCACCGTGCTCGAACCGGACTACGACGGCGACGGGACGGTGGACGACTTCGTCGGGGTCTGCGGAGGGAGCACCGGCACGGCGGTCACCGGCCAGGCCTGCGCCACCGGCGCCGACTGTCGATCCGCCCTCTGCTTGCCCTCCGGGGTCTGCGCCGATCCCTGCTGCACCAGCTTCGACTGTCCCTCGGGCTACGTGTGCGGCAGCGTGCAGGGCACCAGCGGAGACTGGATCCGGGCCTGCATCTCCGCCGGCGGCAGCACTGGCACCGCTGCGGTGGGATCGACCTGCGATCCAGCCACGAACGCCCCCTGCCGCAGCAACTGGTGCGTCTCCACCGGCGGCGTCGACTACTGCACCGACACCTGCTGCCGCGATGCCGACTGCCCGAGCGGCCATCGCTGCGAGGTGCGTGCCTTCGACCTCGACGGCGACGGGACGCAGGACCTCACCGTCCCCCTCTGCATCCGTCGCTAGACGCCGGCGCCGTGAGACAGCGCTTCAGCGCAGGGCGCCGACGATCTCCTCCACCCGCGCGAGCCCGTGACGCTCGAGGTAGGCTCGGATGCCCTCGACGATGGCCTCGGGGGCGCGCGGATCGGCGAAACAGGCGGTCCCCACCTGCACCGCGGTGGCGCCGGCCAGGAGGAACTGCACCGCATCCTCCCAGGTGGCGATGCCTCCGATGCCCACCACGGGGATGCGCACCCGCAAGGCCACCCGGTGCACCATGCGCAGCGCGATGGGCCGGATGGCTGGCCCCGAGAGGCCGCCGCTTCGGTTGGCGAGGCGAGGCCGGCGTGTCTCGACGTCGATCTCCATGCCGCTCATCGTGTTGATCAGCGAGAGGGCATCGGCACCTGCGTCCTCCGCCGCAGCCGCAACCTCGACGATCGCGTCCCCGGCGTTGGGTGAGAGCTTCACCCAGAGGGGCTTGCCGGTGCACGCGCGGGCGGCGCGGGTCACCTTTGCGGCCAGCTCGGGGACGGTCCCGAACTCCACCCCGCCCGCCTTCACGTTGGGGCAGGAGATGTTCAGCTCCACCGCGTCGATCCGCGCACAGGCCTCGGCGCGCGCGCAGAGCTGCGCGTACTCGTCGACCGAGACGCCGAAGAGGTTCGCCACCACCACCGTGTCCTTCCCCTCGAGGAGTGGCGCCTTCTCCCGCACGAAGGCGTCGATGCCGATGTTCTCGAGCCCAATCGCATTGAGCATGCCCGCCGCCGTCTCGCGGATGCGCGGAGGCGGGTTGCCGGGACGCGGGGCGAGCGAGAGCCCCTTCGTGCACAGGCCGCCGATGCGCTCGACGTCGCACAGCCCCGCATACTCGGTGCCATAGCCAAAGCATCCGCTTGCGGTGAGCACGGGGTTCTTCAGCGTCAGAGTGCCGATGCGCACCCGAAGATCCGGCCCACTCACCACGCCACCTCCCCGGCCTCGAAGACCGGACCGTCCACGCACACCATCCGGTAGCTCTGCGGCGCGTCGTGACCGGATCCGTCGCCCAATCGCGCGGGCACGGCGCAGCCCCGGCAGACGCCGATCCCGCAGGCCATCGGTGCCTCGAGGCTCACGTAGGTGGGCAGCGCATACCGCTCCCCCAGGCGGGCGACGGCGCGAAGCATGGGTGTGGGGCCGCAGGCGTAGAGGCACCCGGTGGCTCCATCGGCGAGCCGCGCCTCGAGGGGTTCGGTCACGCGCCCGCGCCACCCTTGGCTGCCATCGTCGGTGGCCAGAGTGAGGGAGGCACCGGTGGCCCGGAAGCGATCGAGGAGATGGAGGTCGCACGCGCCTCGCCCGCCATAGAAGACCTCCACCGCCCGCCCCCGCGCCGCGAGCTCGGTGGCCAGATCGAGGATGGGGGGCATGCCCACGCCGCCGGCGACGAGGAGCGCCGGCTCGGCAGGCACGTCGGGCCAGGGGCGACCGAGTGGGCCCAAGGCGCGCAACCGGGTGCCCGGCGGTTGCGCGGCGAGCAGTCGGGTCCCACGGCCCACCGTGCGGAAGAAGAGCTGCACCTGCCCCGCTGCCGGGTCGCGGGCGAGGAAGGAGAAGGGCCGAGGCAGGAGGGGATCGAAGCTCGGACCGGTCTCGGGTGCGGGCGCCAGCATCAGGAAGTGGCCCGCCGCCGCCCGTGCGGCCACCTCCGGCGCTTCCAAGGAGAGGAGATGGTAGCCGCTACCCAGGGCGCGGTTCTCGCGCACCTCGGCGGCTTCCAGCTTCGGCTCGACCGGCCGGCTCACAGCGCCCGCTCCATCAGCAAGGCGTCCTCTCGGTTGTCGGAGTAGTACCGGGGCCGCAGGCCCACCTCGCGGAAGCCCAGGCGCCGATAGAGGGCCTGCGCCGCGGTGTTCGAGGCGCGCACCTCCAGCATCATCCGGCGCCCGCCCGCCGCCTGGGCGCGGGCGATCGCCGCCTCCATCAGTGCCGTGCCGTAGCCGCGGCGTCGACTCGCCGCGTCCACGGCCAGGTCCAGGATGTGGGCCTCATCGGCGACCACCCACATCACCACGAAGCCGCACAGGCCCTGCCCGTCCCAGAGGCCGAGACGGGTGGACCACCGGTGCTCGAACTCCTTCGCGAGCAGAGCCCGGGTCCACGGCGTGCCGAAGGCCGAACGCTCGATCTCGAGCATGCGATCGAGCGCGTCCGGCTCGAGGTCGTCGATGCGGAAGCCGGCAGCGTGGGCCTGCGACATGGCGGCCAGATAGCACTCAGGGCCCGCCGGGAGCAATCGGAAGCTCCCTCCCGGGAAAGGCGCGCGGCTCGGCCAGGACGCGCGGGTCGGCCCAGGAGGAAAGATCCCGCACCAGCTTTCGGACCGAGGCCTCGTAGCGCTGCTTGAAGAGATAGCCTCGGATCACCTCGCGTACTGCATCGAGGCTGCGGTCGCCGAAGCGGCTCCGCTCTCGCTCGTAGAACGCAGCGACGTCCTCGTCGCTCACCTGTACGGTGAGCTTCACGCGGCTCTCGAGGTACCGTCGCACGCGGATGTTCCGCCGCAAGATGGCGGCGATGCGATCCTCTCCCACGTCTTGACTACGAAGGAAGCGCCGCCAGGTCGCCTCGTCGCCGAAGCGCCTCCGGAACGCATCGAGCGCCTGTTCGACCTCCTCGGGCGAGGCCTCGAAGACGCCGAGACGCTCCGCCTCGGCGTGGATGAGCAGTTGACTGACCAGCCACGACTGCACCGAGCGGACCGTCTCTACGTCGATGGGCCCGAAGGCGGCCTCGAGCCCGCCATTGCCCACCAGGACGACGCGCGCCTCCAACTCGAGGTCACTCCGCGTGACGACCGCATCGCCCACCACCAGCACGACCTCCTCGACGAGCGTCCCCAGCGCCGCCTCCGAGGCGGCCGGCGGCGCGCCGGTCCCCCGAGGGCCCCCGTCCACCGCATCCTGCGCGCCCCCGTCGGCGCCGCCGTCGCCCCCCGCGCTGCGGGATGCCCCGCCGGGCCCCGCCAAGCCACCATGCGCGCCCGCGTCGGCCGGCCGCCCCGAGGCAGCCCCCGGGGCACCTCCCGGGACACCTTCCGTCGCCGGCGGCGCGCCCTCACCGCGCGTCGCGGCTGCGCCGCTCCCGAGCAGCAGCGCGGCGAGCGCACAGGCGCACAGCCTCATGCCGCCGACCTCATGGCTCCGAGTCCACCAGCCGCCGGTAGACGACCAGGTGGCGCAGGGCCGCCTCCGCATCCCCCGTCGTCTGGTACAGATGCGCCAGGTTGTAGTGGGCATCCGCGAAGCCCATGTCCAGCTCGAGGACCGCCCGGTAGGCTTCCACCGCCTCCTGCAGCCGGCCCTGGTCCTCGAGGACCACCCCCAGGTTGAAGCGCGCCGTCGGGTCTCGAGGGCGATGCTTCAGGGCGCTGCGGTAGTGGGCCTCGGCCTCGTCGAGGCGCCCGGCCAGGTGGAGGAGACGGCCCACGTTCACGTGGGCGTCGCTGTAGCCCGGATCGAGTTCCAGGGCCTGCAGGTAGTAACGCCAGGCCAGACGCGGGTCCTCTTCCTCGATGGCGCAGGCCCGGGCGTACCAGTCCGAGGCGGAGCCCCGGCGCCGCAGGGGGGCCACCGTCGCGGCGTGGGAGGCCCGGCGCGTCGCCTCCCCCGCAGGCACACGCCGTCCCTCGGCGGCCTCGAAGTCGAAGGCCGCCTGTCCACTCACCGGATCGAAGAGACCCGCCTCGTCGCGAACCAGGACGGAGGCGCCGTCCAAGCGAATGGGGAAGGCGGAGAGCGGTGCCTCGGGCCGCCGCGCCTTCAGCTCACGCACGGCCCGGCCGATTCTCCGCACGCCGAGACGGGTCTCGCGCAGCCGCTTCCAGGTGCGGAGGAAGACCAGGTCCTGAAAGCCGAAGCGCAGCCTCCCCCGCGCATCCTTCTCCGGTGTGATCAGACCGGCGCGCGCACAGCGACGCACCTGCTGCACCGAGAGGCCCGACAGTGCCGCAACCTGTCGCGTCGTGTAGGTCCCAAGGGGAAGGGGCATCGGCGCGCAGGTTTAACACCCAAGGCCTCCCTCCGCCTACGGCCTGACCCGCGGGCCACTCGACGCGGCGCTCCGCATGGAGAAGACTGGCGCCCTTCCGCCGACCCGCGAGGCACCGCGTGCACCTCACCCACCTCGACAAGATCTTCTTTCCCGAGGCCGGCTACACGAAGGGCGACGTCGTGGCCTACTACCAGGCGATCGCCCCGTGGATGCTGCCCCATCTCGCCGGGCGGCCCGTAGCGCTCGAACGCTACCCCGACGGCATCTTGGGCGAGCACTTCTTCCAGAAGAACGCGCCGGCGTGGATGCCCGAGTGGATTCCCAGGGTGCGGATCCCAAGCGAGCGTTCCGGGCGGGCGGTCGACTACCTCGTGGTGGACTCGGAGGAAGCGCTGCTCTACCTCGTCAACCTGGGCACGCTCACCTTCCACGTGTGGGCGAGCCGCGCCGAGTCGCTCACCCGGCCCGACTGGGCCTTGCTCGACCTCGATCCCAGGGGCGCCCCCTTCGATTGGGTGGTGCGAATCGCCCGGGCGGCGCGGCGCCTGTGCCGCGAGGTAGGGCTCGAGGCGGTGGTCAAGACGAGTGGCAAGACAGGCCTGCACGTCTTGGTGCCCCTCGGTGCCCAACTCGAGTACCCGGCCGCCGGCCGGCTCGCCGAGTACCTCGCGCGTATCCTCGCCGCACGCCTCCCAGAGATCGCGACCGTGGAGCGCGCCCTTTCAGCCCGACACGGACGCGTCTACATCGATCGCCACCAGGCAGCCGTGGCGCAGGTCGTCGCGGCCCCGCTGACCCTGCGGGCGGTGCCCACTGCGACCGTGTCGATGCCGCTTCGGTGGCGGGAACTCGGGCCGCGTCTCGACCCCACCCGCTACGACCTGAAGCGGGCGGTGCGGCGCATGCGGCGCCTTCGGAGCGATCCGCTGCGTCCGCTCCTCGAGGCGGCGCCCGATGTGCACGCGGCGCTTCGCAGGCTCGAGGTACTGGCTTCGGCGGCGGGGTCGCTCTGACCTCAGCCAGGCAGCTTTTTCTCGCGGGCCGGCTCATGCGGCCCGTCCTTCGGTGCGCCCTCGCCGGCACCGCCGTCCCCAGGCGGCGGATGGTGCCAGACCCGCGCCGCCTCGGGCGCCACCGAGCGGAAGTGAAGGTCGAGCTGCGGGAAGGCGATCTCGATGCCGGCCTTCCGGAACGCCTTGTCGATGGCGAAGCGCAGGTCGCTGGCGATGCGAAAGCGCGCATCCTGATCGTCGATCCAAACGAGGAGCCTGAAGTCGAGACTGGAGCTGCCGAAGTCGATGAAGTGCACCTCCGGCGGGGGGCGCCGGAGCACCTTTCCATGGCGCTCCGCCACGTCGAGGAGGGTGCGACGGACGAGGTCGGTGTTCGAACCGTAGGCCACACCCACGAGGATGGAGAGGCGCACCTTCGGATCTCCGTGGGACCAGTTGGTGACCCGCCCGCCGATGAACTGGCTGTTGGGCACGATGACGGAGATGTTGTCCCGAGTCACGATCGTAGTCGCACGCGCGTTGATGCTGGTGACCTTCCCCTCCATCCGGCCGTCGATCTCGATGAAGTCCCCGATCTTGATGGGCCGTTCGGCGAGGATGATGAGCCCGCTGATGAAGTTCTCGGCGATGTTCCGAAGGCCGAAACCGATGCCGATGCCGAGCACGCCGGCGAAGAGCGCGAGGCTGGACAAACCGATGCCCACGAAGCGCAGGCCCAGCAGGAACCCGGCCACGAGCATGCTGTAGTGGACGAGCGTATTGAGCGCATTGGTCAGACCGCTGTCCCAGCTCAGCGCCGGCCACACTCGGGCGGAGAGGAAGCGACGGGCGAACCGCGACAGCACCACCGCAACGACGATGGCGAGGAAGAGCTTGACGATGGAGAGGAAGCTGACTGCCTGGTCCTCCACCAGGAAGAGCGGTTGGTCGAGGGCATCCCAAACCTCGCTGGGGGAGAGGTGCGCCTCCCAGACGAAGCGGGCGATGGCCCAGGCGCCGCCGCCGCCAAGCAGGAAGAAGACGCTCAAGGTGAGCACCACGTCCATCTTCGCGGCCGTGCGCGGATCGAGTCGCAGCGCCGAACTCAAGCCGCCTTCCGGTCCGAGGAGTCGATGCACCCCCCGCTGCGCCGCCACGATGAGCGCCAGTGTGAGGAGTGCCGCGATGAGCGTGAGCAACCAGTTCACCCAGCGCTCGCGCCCCGCCTTCACTTCGCCATAGCGGGCTTGGACGATCTCGGAGATGTAGAGGGCGTCGGCCACGACCCGGTCCGTCTGTCGGATGAGATCGAGGGTCTCGCGCAGGACCTCGAGCTGCTCCTCGAGCACTTTCGCGAGCCAGGGCCTGCTCCCCCGGGCCTCCGCCAGCGCTTCCCGCACCCTCCCCATCTGGGCTTCGATCGCGGCCGCCTGCTCCTGTAGCGTCAGGCGCCGGGAGGTCTTGGGCGCGAGCGCCAGCTCCGGTGGGGGCAGGGTCCGTCGCTCGGGGCGAGCCAAGAACTGCAGTGCCGCCAGACGGGTGTGCGCGAGGCGCGCCTTCGCCTCGGCGAGGCCGAGCCTTGCCTCGGCCAGGGCGCGCTTCGCCCGGACGAGCGCCTCTCCCGCTTCGGCCACCTTCGTGCCGGGTGCCGCGGTCGCCGTGGGATGCTGCCCCTGCAGCTTCGCCTGCGCGGCCCGCCACGCGTCGCGGGCCTCGGCGAGCGCACGCTCCGCTGCCGCGACCTGTGCCTTCGCACCCTCGATGTCCGACGGGGTCACGGTGAGCGCCCGCCGGGCCGCGGCGAGGCGCGCCTCGGCGTTGCGGGCCCGCGCCTCGGCATCGAGCGCCGCAGCGCGGGCGTGGAGCGCCTGCGCATAGAGCACCCGGGTCTCCTCTGCCGCCAGCGGATCGGCGGCCTCGGTCTCCCCCTCCTCCGGTGGGAGGAGCGCTGTGTCCCGGCGCGCCGCGGCACGCGCCGCCTCCGCCTCCCGCCGGGCCGCGGCAGCGACGCCGGCAAGGCGGACCACCTCGTCGAACCCCACCCCCACCGGTGGCGGCGGCGCGCGGGCGCTCGCCTCCTCGAGGGCCCGCTGCGCCAGGTCGAGGGCATTCTGCAGGAGCTCGAGCTCCCGGCGGTACGCCTCCTTCAGCCGGAGGAGCCCGGCCTGCCCCTCGCTCGACACAGTGGGGCTCGGCCCCGACGCTTCCTCGGACCGAGGCCCCGGCTCGCCCGGCGGCTCGGACAGTGCCTGCTCGATGCGCCGAATGCCCGCCTCGATGGCGGCGCGGCGCTCCTCGAGCCGCTTGCTGATGCGGCGCGTGAGAACCTGTGCTTCGTCGAGGACCGCGTCGGCAGTGGCCATGCGGAAGGCCGGCTGCGCCTCGTCCCCACCCAGGTCGAGCCCAGGAAGCTGGGCCATGGCCGGGACGGGAATCAAGGGTGCGGATGCGAGCAGCACCAGAGCGGCGCGGCGGCAGCACCGGACGCCCCGGACCCCGGCGACCGGCGCGCCGGGCGGGTGGCGTTGGGGCGTCGCCGGCGGCGGGCCCGGTCCCCTCGCTCCGCAGTGCCGCATCGCAGGCGCCATGGCAGCGGCTAGGCTAGCCGGCGGGCGCCGCCTTTGCCACAAATCGACCGTTCCGGTACCGAGTCTTGTAGTAAGGCGATTCGTGCTTACCTGTACGGGCCGATGGCGAAGGATTTGTACCAGATCCTGGGCGTGTCGAGGGATGCGGGCGAGGCGGAGATCAAGAAGGCCTTCCGCCGCCTCGCCCGAAAGTACCACCCCGACGTGAACCCGGGGGACAAGGCGGCCGAGGAACGCTTCAAGGAGATCTCCGCCGCCTTCGAGATCCTCTCCGACCCGCAGAAGAGGAAGCTCTACGACGAGTTTGGAGAGGATGCGGCGAAGCTCGGCTGGGATCCGGAGAAGGCCAAGGAGTATCGAGCCTACCGGCAAGCCAGCCGGACGGCCGCTGGCGCCGGCGCGAGCGCCTTCGACTTCGAGGATCTCTTTGGCGGGGGCTTCGGCGGTGGCGGCCGCGGCTTCGACTTCGGTGACATTCTGGGCGACCTCTTCGGGGGGGGCCGTGCGCGGCGCCGCAGCGCCGCCCGCGCCAAGGGCGCCGACGTGGAGGCCGAACTCACCATCGACTTCGTGACAGCGGTGCGGGGGGGCGAGCGCGAGATCACGGTGAAGAGCGAGGACGGCGCTCGCAAGAACTTGAAGGTCAAGATCCCGTCGGGGGTCCGCGACGGCCAGAAGATCCGCCTCGCCGGGCAGGGGGCGCCAGGCCGCGCCGGCGGCCCACCGGGCGACCTCTACATCAAGGTTAAGGTGCGCCCACATCCCCGCCTGCGGCGGGATGGCAACGATCTCTATCTCGACGTGCCCGTGACCGTGGCCGAAGCCATGCTCGGAGCCAAGATCAAGGTGCCGACGCTCACGGGGCCGGTTACGGTGACGGTGCCGAAGGGGAGTCAGACGGGGCGGAAGCTGCGCTTGAAAGGACGCGGGGTGCCGGCGCGAGGGGGGCGACCGGCGGGCCATCTCTACGTGGTGCTGCAGGTGAAGGTACCGACCCGCATCACAGCCGAGAGCGAGGAGGCGGCGCGCACCCTCGAGCGCTTCTACGATGGAGATCCCCGTGCCGACCTGAAGCTCTAGCCGGGGAGCGGGCTCGCGGCCGCGGGCGCTCGAGACCCTGTAGCCTCGCCGCGGGCCCCTACTCCCGCCCGCGTCGCTTCACGATGCCGTCCCCGGTCAGGTAGTAGGGCTCCTCGATGAGCGCCTCCACCGTCGGCTTGTAGCCGGTGACTGGCCAGGCTCGGTGGGCCAGGAGCTCGAAGATGGAGTTGCGGATGCGCCGGTGCTCCTCGCCCTTCTCCTTCAGGAGGGCCAGCACCGCCTCCCGCGACCTTCCCTCCTCGTCCAGTGCCGCCAGGGCCTCGAGGGCACCGATCACCGTGTCCTGATCCATGTCGTCGAGGAAGGCCACGAGCGCATCGGTCACCGCTTCGGAGCGCTGGCCGAGCTGCGTGAGGTGCTTCATCAAGGTGATCTTCTTCGAATGGTCGCGCTGGTATTCGCCGGCCATCCGCTCGAGGAGCTTCGCCACGAACTGTGCCGTGTAGACCGGGCCCTTGATCTCCTCGAGCGCTTTCAGCGGCCAGGTGACGGCGTCACGGGCGCGAATGTAGGCCTCGATGGGGCCCACCGCGCGCTCTCCCATCGCGGCCAGGGTCTCACAGACCCACTCCTTCTCCTCCCGATCGGTGATGCCCGGCTCCACCGTGACGTCGTAGCGGCGCAAGAGGCCGGTGATGGCCGCCTCCGAACCGTCGTCGCGGAGCGCATAGAGCGCGCGGGTCCGCACCGACGCGTCGCCGTACTTCTGCTGCGCGCGCTTGGTGTTCTTCTCGATGGCGCGCTCGCGCCGCTTCTCTTTGTCCAGGAAGTCGAGGAGTCCCATTGGGTGGCCTTCAGTGCACCGTCGCGGCGCTCTCACCGCCCGACGCGTCCGCCGCCTCCGGCTCGGGAGGCTCGTACTCGGGGCGCGGCTTGCGCTCCTTCCCGAAGCGCTTCTCCCACAGCTCCCGAAACCGGGCGATGTCCCCTGTCGCCTTGAAGGCCTCGATGGGGATGAGGTGGGCGACGGGCGGGTCGTCCCAGGCGCGCCCCATCATGCGGGCCTCGCGATCGTCGATGCGCCGGTGTGGCTTGTCGAGCAGCGGTGCGATGGCGTTGAAGTATTCGTCCACCGTCTCGTGGATCTTCCGCTCCCTGCCTTGCTCATCCTTGCCCTGCGCTTCCATGGCCTGCTCTCTACGACATTCCCCGCGCGAGGGAAAGCAGGTGGACGGACGAGGTGCTACGCCGGCCGTCTCACGAGGGCGCGGCCAGCGACGACGTGGCACACGGCCCGGGTCCTGCAGCGGCGCAGGGGTCAGACGTTGGAGCGCGAGATCTCGCCCGAGCGCAAGAAGTTGTGCCGCAGGAGGATGCTACGCCCGCTCATCTCCACGAAGCCCCGCTTGGCGAAGTCGTTGAGCGCCCGACTCACGGTCTCTCGGCTGGTGCCGATCATCGCCGCGATGTCCTGCTGCGTGGGTCGCTCGCGAATGAGGATCCCCTCCTCGGTCTCGATGCCGTCGCGGTCGGCGAGCTCCCGCAGCATCCTCGCCACGCGCCCATACACGTCGAGGAGGGCCAGCGAACCGATGATGCCGTCGGCACGACGGAGGCGGCGGCTCATCTCCTTCAGAATGGACAGGGCGGTCTGCGGGTATTCGCGAATGTGCCGGTGGAAGCTGTCGCGCTTCAGGACGAGAACCTCCGTCTCCTCTACCGCCTGCACGTTGGCCGAACGGGGCTCGTCGTCGAGGAGCGACATCTCACCGAAGAAGTCGCCCGGCTTGAAGACGTAGAGGATGACCTCGCGCCCCGACTCGCCGAGCAGGCCCGCCTTCGCCTTGCCCTTGGAGATGATGTAGAGGGAGTCGCCCTCCTCCTCGTGCCCCACGATGATGGCGTCCTTCGCGTAGGTGCGTGGGATGAGCAGGCGCTCGAGATCGTCGAGCCCCCGCTCGTCGAGCTCGGAGAAAATCGTCACATTCTGAAGGAGTTCTCGGTACCTGCCCATCGCCTCAGGCCCTCCCCTCGGGTTCTCTGGAGGGTAGTCGGCCGCTTTCCGGACGGTCAAGGTGGGCGACGCGGTGGGAGAGATGGCGCGCCCTTCGACCGCCCCTACCGCTTCGGAGGTTTTTGGCGCCGGATCCGGGCGGCGCCTCGCCCGGCTGCACAGACGCCACCGCCAGCGGGCCCCGTCCTCCTCCACGCGCCTTGTGCCCGCGGTCCGGCCGCGCTACCTCTCGCCCCATGGAGACGCGCATCGAGACCGATACGATGGGAGAGGTCGAGGTCCCCGCCGACGCCTACTACGGGGCGCAGACGGCGCGGTCGCTCATGAACTTCAAGATCGGCACCGAGCGGATGCCGCGAGAGATCATCCGCGCCTTCGGCATCCTGAAGAAGGCAGCGGCGCTCGTGAATGCCGAGATGGGGCTGCTCGACGAGGAGCGCAAGGGACTCATCGTGGCGGCCGCAGACGAGGTGATCGAGGGGAAGCTCGACGCGCAGTTCCCGCTGGTCGTCTGGCAAACCGGGTCGGGCACCCAGACGAACATGAACGTCAACGAGGTCATCGCCAACCGCGCCATCGAGCTGGCGGGCGGAACGCTCGGCTCCAAGGACCCCATCCATCCCAACGACCACGTCAACAAGAGCCAGAGCTCCAACGACACCTTCCCCACGGCGATGCACATCGCTGCGGTGGAGCGCATCGAAGACCACCTGATGCCACGGGTGAAGAAGCTCCGGGACACGCTGGAGGAGAAGTCTCGGGCCTACGCCGATATCGTGAAGATCGGGCGCACCCATCTGATGGATGCCACCCCACTGACGCTCGGGCAGGAGATCAGCGGTTGGGTGGCCCAGCTCGACGATGCGATGGACGCCGTCTGGCGCACCCTGGAGCAACTGCGGAAGATTCCCCTGGGCGGTACGGCCGTGGGAACGGGACTCAACACGAAGCCGGGCTTCGACCGCCGCGTGGCCGAGGTGATCACCGAGCTCTCGGGCCACGAGTTCGAGACCGCCGAGAACAAGTTCTCCCGCCTCGCCGCCCACGACGCCTTCGTCGGCACCAGCGGCGCCCTCAAACAGCTCGCTGGCGCCTGCATGAAGATCGCCAACGACGTACGCTGGCTCGCCAGCGGCCCGCGCTGTGGGATCGGCGAGATCACCATCCCCGCCAACGAGCCCGGGAGTTCCATCATGCCCGGCAAGGTCAACCCGACCCAGAGCGAAGCGCTCACCATGGTGGCGGTGCAGGTGATGGGCAACGACGCAGCCATCGGCTTCGCCGGGAGCCAGGGCAACTTCGAGCTCAACGTCTTCAAGCCGGTGATGGCCTACAACCTACTGCAATCGATCCGCCTCCTCGGTGACGCCTGCGAGAGCTTCAACGACCACTGCGCCGTAGGGATCGAGCCGAACCGCGAGCGCATCGAGATGCACCTCAACAACTCGCTGATGCTGGTGACTGCGCTCAATACGAAGATCGGCTACGACAACGCAGCAAAGATTGCGAAGTACGCCTACGAGAAGAACCTGACCCTGAAGGAGGCGGCGGTGGAACTGGGTCTCTTGACCGCGGAGGAGTTCGACGAAGCCGTCCGGCCCGAGAAGATGATCGGCCCCAATCTCTAGAAGCCGGCACCGTCCCGTTGCCACCGAGGGTCCACCCCCCCTACCCTGTCCACCCCACATGGCTGCAGCCGAGGCACATGCACAGCGTCGTACCCGCTTCCTAGAAGCGATGGCCGAGGACGGCATCGCCATCCTTCCCGCCGCGCCGGAGCGCCGTCGCAACGGCGACGTCTTCTACCCGTACCGCCAAGATTCGGATTTCTGGTACCTCACCGGTTTTCCCGAGCCCGAGGCCATCTGTGTCCTCTCCCGCACCGCCGAAGCGACCTACACCCTCTTCGTGCGCCCGCGCGACAAGGAGCGGGAGATCTGGGACGGAAAGCGTGCCGGGGTAGAAGGCGCGAAGGCGCGCTTCGGTGCCGATGCCGCCTACACCATCGACACCTTCGAAGAGAAGCTCCCCGAGCTCCTGAAGGGTCACGACCACGTTTACTACCGCCTCGGACACCATGAGAGGCTCGACGCCCTGCTGCAGCAGACCCTCGAGTCGCTTCGGGCGCGGAACCGTGACGGCGCGAAGGTTCCGTCGGCCATCGTGGACCCGGGGACCATCCTCTGGGAGATGCGGCTGCACAAGGGACCCGAAGAGATCGAGACGCTGCGCCGCGTTTGCGCGCTCACCGCCGAGGGCCACCGCAGCGCGATGGCGTTCGCGCGGCCACAGCTCACCGAGCGCGACGTACAGGCGGCCATCGAGTACGTCTTTCGGCGCCGGGGCGCACAGGCCGTGGGCTACCCCTCGATCGTCGCCGGCGGAGCGAACGCGACCATCCTCCACTACGTAGAAAACGATGCACCCCTCCGCGCAGGCGATCTCCTCCTCATCGATGCCGGTGCCGAGCTCGACGGTTACAGCGCGGACATCACGCGGACCTTCCCGGTGAGCGGCCGTTTCGAGGGGCCACAGCGCGACCTCTACGAGGTGGTCCTCGCAGCCCAGGAGGCCGCCATCGAGAGCGTGCGCCCCGGCACGCGCTTCATCGCGCCCCACGAAACGGCGGTTCGGGTGCTCACCGAGGGCTTGGTGGACCTCGGGCTGCTCGCAGGCGAGGTGGACGCTCTCATCGAGGACGAGAAGTACAAGCGCTTCTTCATGCACAAGACGGGGCACTGGCTGGGGTTGGACGTCCACGACGTCGGGCGCTACTTCGAGGGCGATGGCTCCAGCCGCACCTTCGAGCCGGGCATGGTCACCACCATCGAGCCCGGGCTCTACGTCGCAGAGGACGACCCCGAGGCGCCGGAGGCCTTTCGCGGCATCGGGGTTCGGATCGAAGACGACGTGCTGGTCACCGAGGCTGGGAACGAAGTGCTGACCCAAGATGCACCCAAGGCCCCCGACGAGGTCGAGAGCGCATGCCAGGCCGAAGTGCAGCTCCCCCTCTGATCACCGTCACGCTCAACGGCGAGCCACGGCAGGTTCCCGCGGGCCTGACCGTCGCGGCGCTCCTCGAGCACCTCGGGATTCAGGCGAGCCGAGTGGCCGTCGAGCGCAACGGCGCGGTCGTTCAGCGCGCGCACCACGGCGAGACGCTGGTGGAGGCGGGGGATACGCTCGAGGTGGTGCGCTTCGTGGGAGGCGGATAGGTGCCGGAGGATGCCCTGCGCGACGAGCCCCTCGTTCTGGGGGAGCTCGAACTTACGAGCCGGCTCATCGTGGGGACCGGCCGCTACCCGGACTTTCCCACCATGCGGGCGGCCATTGCCGAGAGCGGCGCGGAGCTGGTCACCGTGGCGCTGCGCCGCCTCGATCTCGAGGCCGATCCCGAGGACGACCCGCTGAAGTGGCTGCCCGAGGGGGTGCGCCTCCTCCCCAACACGGCCGGGTGCTACACCGCTGAGGAGGCGGTGCGCACCGCACACCTCGCCCGCGAGGCGGCCATGGGCTCGCTGCTGAAGCTCGAGGTGATAGGCGACGACCGGACGCTCTTCCCCAACGGCTGCGAGACCTTGAAAGCCGCCGAGCGCCTGGTGGCAGACGGCTTTACCGTGCTGCCGTACTGCCTGGACGACCCCATCCTCTGCAAGGAGCTCGAGGCCGTCGGCTGCGCGGCGGTGATGCCGCTGGCCGCACCCATCGGCTCGGGGCTGGGGATCCGCAATCCCACCAACCTGCGCATCATCCTCGAGCAGGTGCGCGTGCCAGTGATCGTGGACGCAGGCGTGGGCACCGCCAGCGATGCGGCGGTGGCGATGGAGCTCGGCTGCGCAGGCATTCTCATGAACACGGCCATCGCCGGTGCGCGTGATCCGGTGCGGATGGCACGGGCCATGCGGCTGGCGGTGCAAGCGGGACGCCACGCCTTCCTCGCCGGGCGGATCGAGAAGCGGCTCTACGCCACCGCCTCGAGTCCCCTCGATGGAAGGCTGCAGTGACGCCGCCCCTGCCGCGCCTTCTCCTCGTCACCCACCGGCACCTCGTTCCCGATCTCGCGCGGGCCGTGGGGCGGGCACTCGAGGGCGCCCCGCCGGGCACGGCCGCCGTCCTGCTCCGCGAGAAGGACCTCTCCGGCGGTCCCCTGCTCGATCTCGCCTGCCGGATCGGATCTCTGGCGCGCGCCGCCGGCGCGCCGTGGCTCGTTTCCGACCGCGCGGATGTCGCCGCCGCGGCCGGTGCCGCTGGCGTCCATCTTCCGGAGCGGGGCCTCGCACCGACCGACGCCCGCCGACTCCTCGGCGCCGGAGCCATCGTGGGCCGGAGCGTCCACTGGTGCCCCGAGGAGACGGGGACCGCTGGGGCCGACTACCTGCTCTTCGGCCCCGTCTTCCCCACCCCGGGCAAGACGGCCGTGGGCCCGGAGGCGCTCGCCGAAGTGACCGCACGGAGCCCGCTGCCGGTCTACGCCGTCGGCGGGATCACGCCGGAGCGAGTCCCCGAAGTGCTCGCCGCGGGCGCCGCCGGGGTCGCCTGCATTCGCGCCGTCTTCGGCGCCCGGGATCCCGCGGCGGCGACCGAGGCCCTCCTCGCCCGCCTCGATGTGGGCTAGCGTCCCAGCTTCCAGTTGCCGCCTGACCGGCCCGCCCGGCCTCTGCACGACACAGCCGGCCCCATGAACGCGCCCTCGCACATCCGCCCCAGCTCCATCGGCGAGATCCTCGATCTGACCCTGCGGCTCTTTCGCCGCGGTTTCGGGCCGCTGTTCTATACCATGCTGGTCTTCGAGCTGCCCATCTACGCGCTGGGTAAGATCTACGAGCGCGTGCAGTCCGGCGCCCTCACGCCGCTGGCCTCTCCCGAAGCCCTGGCCGCCCTTCCTGCGGACGCGCTCATGGATCGGCTGGGGACGGTGCTGCTCGTCCTGCCGCTCTTCGTCGCATCGGTGCAGCTCCTCATGGGCCTGGCCACGGTCGCCCTCGCCTACGGGGGCCACCGCCTCTATCTGGGGGAGCGGGTCCGTCCCCGAGAGATGCTGTCGCGGGTGCTCGGCCGTTTCCTGCCCGTGGCGGCCACCTACCTGTGGGTCCTCCTCCTCCTTGCCCTCGCCTATGTGGGGGGCGCCGTTCCCGGCGCGGTCCTCGTGGCCCTCGGCCTCGAGAGCAACAACCTCCTCCTCCTCGTGCTCGGCGGCCTCACGATGGTCCTCGGAAGCATCGGCCTGCTGCTCACCGTGTACCTGCGCTGGTTCCTCGTCCTCCCCGTGATGGCCGTGGAGGAGGTGTTCGGGCTCTCGGCCATCCGCCGTTCTCGGCAACTCATGTCGGGTCGGGTCGCAGGTGGGCTCTTGGGATCGGTGAAGACGCGGGCGGCGGTGCTGCTGGCGGTGCTCTTCGTGATCATGCTGGTCCCCAGCGCGCTGGTCGGCGTGCCCCAGATCGCCCTGGCCAGCGCCTTCTCGAGCACGCCCGGCGTCCTGGATCCGACGCAGATTCCCCTCCTCTATCGGCTCCCCTTCGAGGTGGCGCAGGTGCTCCTCTCTGCCGCCCTGGCGCCCCTGGGCATCCTCGCGCAGCTCCTCTTCTATCTCGACCTGCGCGTGCGAAAGGAAGGCTACGACCTGGAGCTGAAGGCCCAGGCACTGGCCGCCGCCGAGGACGCTTGATGCCGGGTCGGGCGGCAGGTCAAATGGGAGTCCGGGCCGGCCGGGCCCCAACGCCGCCGGTGTCTGCATGCTTTCCTTCTGCACCGATCCGTCGTTCGCCGAGCGCCTCTCCCACGCGTCCCCCGAGGAGGCGCGGCTCCTCCTGGCCAAGGCACAGATGGAGCTAGCCACCGGAGGCGCTGCCGCGGGCCCCATCCACGCCCCCTGGCTGCAGCAGGCGGTGGAAGCGCTCGCAGACCCCTCGGCGAGGGACCTCTCCGGGCGCCTAGCCGAGGTGGGGGCGCGCCTCGAGCTGCTCTGCCGTACGCTGGCCACCCGCCCCGCGCTCGCCGTGCCCGACCGCGGGCGACTGGCGTCCATCCTGTCGTCGGAGGCCTTCGCCCACCGCGTGGAGCGGGCCGGACTCGGGGACTTCGTGCAGGACCTGCTCGAGCGCCTCCTCCGCTTCCTGCAGGGCAGCGCCGCCGTAGTCCGCGCAGCCGAGGTGTTCCAGTGGATCTTCCTGGGGCTCCTCATCGCGGCGGCGCTCGCCTTCGGCCTGCGTCTCCTGCGCCAGCACCGCCGGAAGCGGACACGGGCCACCGCCATCGAACCGGTGGAGCGCCGGCTTCGACCGGCCGAGGACCATCTGGCGGCGGCCTGTGCGGCCCACCGGCAGGGCCAGCTGCGCTCGGCCGTGCGCCACCGATTCCTGGCCGTGCTCTCCCGCCTCGAAGAGGCCGGGCTGGTCGGCTATGGCCGCTACAAGACGAACCGGGAGTACGTGCAGGAGCTCGCGCGCCGCCGCGCCCCTGCACCGGTGATCGAGGCGATGGAACGGCTCGTCGCCACCTACGATCCGATCTGGTACGGGCAGCAGGCGATCGACGAGGCGGGCTATGCCGCCTGCGCCGCCCGCTGCGATGCGGTGCTCGAAGCGGTGGCCCGCGGCGCCGGGGAGCGCGAGGCCGCATGAGACGTGCGGGGCCGTGGATCGCGGTGGCGGCGGCGCTGGTGGCGGCTTCCGCCGGCTTGGTCCTCGAGCAGGGACGCCCAGGCGCGCGCCTGGATCCTCGGCCGACCACGATGAGCGGGGATCCGCGGGGGCTCCTCGCCGCCTATCGCTACCTCGGCGAGCTGCCGGGGCTCGACGTGGGCCGAATCGAACGCGACTTCGTCGACGAAGCCCGCAGCGCCGATCTGCTGATCCTCGCCGCCCCGGCGGCGCGGCGCCTGAACGCCGCGGAGGTGGAGGCAGCGCTCGAGGTGGCGCGCCGCGGCGGCGTGCTCCTCGTCTTCGTGCCGGCCCGGCGCTCGCTCGCGGCCGTCCAGCCGGTCCTGGCCAGCCGCCTCCAGATCACCGACACAGAGGTGGGTATCGAGGCGGCGCCAGAGCTCTCCACCCCGGGCCGCGATCGGAGCCTGCAGGTCGAGGCC
>CAYYHA010000055.1:0-20044 GCA_964471535.1 uncultured Myxococcia bacterium
CGAGCGACGAGATCGTTGAGGTAATCCACCACCTCGACACCGGCTCGATGCGAGCGCGCCCAGAGTAGGTCTGCCGACACCTCCCGATAGAGCCGCCCCAGCTCCTTCAGGCGCTCGAACTCCAGAGACTCGAGCCGCAGCGACTCCGTCTCGTCGAGAATCCGCCCCAATGCCTCCCAGACGGGGCGCCGCCGTTCGATGAAGGTGACCAGGTCCACACCGGGATCCTATCGTGCTAGCGTCGCAGCGTGGAGCTTCGAACCATCCACCAGGTCGAGACGCCGGAGCACGTGATCTTCGAGTTTCGACTGGCGGGCCTGGCGAGCCGGGGGGCCGCGTGGATGATCGATCTCCTGCTGCTCTCTGCACTGCTCGTGGGCTTGAGTGTGGCCGCCCTCCTCCTTGGTCTGACTCTCGGGGGCATCGGTCTGGCGGTATACTTCGTGGGGAGCTTCCTCGTCTCATGGGGGTACTTCACCGTCACTGAGTGGATCCTCTCCGGTCAGACGATCGGCAAGCGCCTCCTCGGCCTGCGTACGCTGCATGAGACGGGGGTCCGCATCGACTTCTTCCAGTCCCTCATTCGCAACTTGCTGCGGATTCTCGACATGCTTCCTGCGACCTATCTCGTCGGTGGGCTCGTCGCCCTCGCCAGCACGCGACGCCGCCGTCTCGGTGACCTCCTAGCGGGCACGCTCGTGGTGCAGGAAGATCGACAACCCCCGCCGGAAGCCATCCTGCCCCCGGGACCCGCCTACAACTCGGTGAGAGAGGATCCGAAGGCGCGTGCGGTGGCTCGGCGCCGGGTGGATCCGGCATTGCGCGAACTTCTGCTCTCCTTGGCACTGCGGCGCGAGGAGCTCGCGCTCCCCACCCGTCTTCTGCTCTTCTCGCGCCTCGCCGAGCGCCTCGCCACCCTCGGTATTCCTCGGCCGCCCGTACTGTCGGACGAGCGCTTCGTGCTCGCGGTCACGGCCGCGATCGTGGACCCGTCTCCCGGCGCGGCAGCGTCCTCCCCGCGCCACCGCATCACGCCAAACAAAGCCGGGATGGCGCGGTGATCCGCCTGCGACGGAGCGACCTCGCCGCCTTCTCCTTCCCCCTCTTCCTGCTGGCGGTGTCCATTCCTGGCTCTCGGGTGAGCAGCGGCTGGCTGCCCTCGGTCCTCTTGTGGCTCTCGTGCATCACTGGAGGCGCCCTGTGCATCTACCTAGGACAGGGCCACGACCGGGGCTGGCGCGCCTATGCCGCCGCCTTCTGGCCGATCCCCTGCATCTTCCTCGTCTACCTTTCCCTCAACCCCTTCATCGATCTGGTGCAACCGCACCTGCTCGATCCCTACCTCATCATGGCCGAGGCATGGCTCCTGGGCGGCCATCTTTCGGTGTGGGCCGAACGATGGCTTCCCCCTGTCCTCGTGGACGTCCTGATGCTCGCCTATGCCTCCTACTACTTTTGGCCCATCGCCCTGTGCGCCCGCCTCTTCGGCCGCCGCGACGAAGCTGCCTTCTCCCACGTGGCGGTCACCGTCATCCTCGCCTTCTGGTTCAACTACGTCTTCTACGCCCTCGTACCTGCCATCGGGCCCCGCTTCACACTCGCGCCGGAGTTTCAGGGACCGGTCGAAGGCTGGCTGATCGGCCATTACCTCTATCGGAGCTACCTCTTCTCGCCGGTACTGCGCGACTGCTTCCCCAGCGGGCACACCGCTGTGACCCTCCTCGTGCTCTACCGGGCCTGGCGCTACGACCGCCGTTTCTTCGCCGTGATGCTCGTGCCGGGCTGCCTCCTCATCGCCGCGACGGTGCTCCTGCGCTTCCACTACCTCATCGATATCTTCTTCGCCCTTCCCTTCGCTCTTGCCGTCGGTGCCTTCACCACCTGGCTGTGTCGCGTGACCCCCCTCGCCTGGACGTGGCGCCTGCCCCTGCCTTCGGCTAGAACCGGGCCGGCGTGATCGCTCGAGTCCTCGCCAAGACGGCCCACGACCATCCCCTCCTCCTGCTGGGGGCCACACTCGGCCTTACCCTGCTCCTGGGGCTCCTGGCCTCCCGCCTGCACGTGCAAACGGCCTTCGACGCCCTCTTGCCCCAAGACGCGGAGGAGGTGCGCGACCTCGAGACCGTCAACGCCCAGGTAGGCGGCATCGGCTACATCGTGGTCGTGGTGGACGGGGCCGATCCGGAGCGGGTCTCCGACTTCGTCCAGCGCTTTGCCCGCGAGGCCTCCTCACTGCCGGGGATCCGCTACGTGGAGCACGCCTTCGATCCCGCATTCTTCGAGCAGCGCGCACTGCTCCTCCTGTCTCCCCGGGAGATAGACGAGCTGAATCGCGCCATCGAGAACCGCATCGTCGAGGAGAAGAAGAAGGCCAACCCCCTTTTCGTCGATCTCCTCGACGACGGGACCGGGCAGAAAGAGGACGCACCGTCCCTCGAGGCGCTCGAGCGGCGGTACCGGGCCAAGATGCCCGCCACGAATCGGCTCGTCTCAAAGGACGGGCGCCGCGCCTACCTCCTCCTCAAGCCCACCGGCCTCTCCGGCGACCTCGCGTTCGGTGAGGCGCTGCTCCCCCGTGTCGAAGCGCTCGCACGCCGCCTGGGGGCACGGGTCGGCTACGGGGAGGCGGAGCCCATGGGGAACGAGGTCCGAGTCAGGCTGACCGGCAACTACGTCATCCGGGTGGAGGAGAATCGGGTGATGCTCTCGGATCTGAACCGAGCTTCCTGGTTGGCGCTCGTGCTCTCGGTGGGTCTCGTCACCCTGTGGACGCGGCGATGGATCTCCATCCTGCTCGTCGGGTTGCCCCTCGTCTGCGGCGTCGCCTGGACCTTCGGCCTCACCGCGCTCCTGGTCGGGGAGATCAACATCGTCACCGGCTTCCTCGCGGCGATCCTGGTCGGACTGGGCATCGACTTCGGCATCCACCTGTTGATGCGCTTCGGTGAGGAGCGCCGCCATGGGAAAACCGTGGACGAAGCCCTCGAGCGGGCGATCGCGGTCACCGGTCGGGCGGCGCTCACGGGCGCAATGACCACCTCCGCAGCCTTCCTGACCCTGGCCTTCGCCGAGTTCCAAGGCTTCAGCCAGTTCGGAGAGGTCGCGGCCGGCGGCGTCCTGGTCGCCATCCTCGCCACCTACCTGGTTGCGCCGCCCCTCTACGTGCTCGCGGAGCGCTTCTTCCCCACCGCACTTGCGCCGGCGTGGGAGCCCCCTCCCATCGCGCGCGTGGCCCACCCTGCACTGCTCGCAGCGCTGCCCATGGCTCTTGGCACGGGACTCTTCGCCTACTCGCTCCAAAGTCTCGGTGAACTTCGCTTCGTCACCGACATGCGACAGCTGCAGGGACGGCTTCCCGCCGTAGCGCTGCAGGACGAGATCCTGGGAGACCTGAACCTGGGCACCGCACCGGCGATCGCGCTTGCGCGGACCCCCGAGGGAGCCGCCGCGGTCGCCGAGGCGGCGCGCAAGATCCCCAAGGACGACCCGCACCGTCTGGCGCCGGGCGCCGTCGTCTCGCTCACGGATGTGGTGCCTCTGGACCAAGAGGCACGCGCCCGCGCACTCCGGCGGCTACGCAAGACCCTCTCCGATCCTGCGGTCGACGCACTGCCAGAGGAGGAGCGGGAGAAGGTGCGCTCGTTGCTCGAGAAGACCCGCGCGCAGCCCTTCACGGTGGAGGAGGCGCCCGAATACATCCGCCACCGCTTCCTGCCCGCCCGCGGAAGGGGCGCGCTCACGCTCCTCTCGCCGCCCACTCCCCTCTACGAGACTCGGGATTCGATACGCTGGGCCAGGACCTTGCAAGCGGCGGCTCGCGGGGCCCGAGTGCAGGGTCACTCGGTCTGGATCGCCGACGAGAACCGCATCGCGGCTCGCATCTTCGAACTCATCCAAGAGGACGGCCCCCGCACCTTTTGGCTGGCGCTCGGTGCCGTCTTTCTCCTCCTAGTCCTCGACCTTCGCCACTTGGGGCGGGCGGTGCTCGTCATGCTGCCGCTCGCGCTGGGGCTCGTCGGAATCGCCGGTCTGATGCGGCTCTTCAGAGTGGACCTGAACTTCCTCAACGCGGTGATGGTGCCGGCCATCATCGGCATCGGCATCGACAACGCGGTCCACATCTACCATCGGTATCGTGACGAAGGTCCAGGATCCATCGGTCGTGTGCTGCGACATACGGGGTCGGCCGCACTGCTGGCCACCCTGACCACCGCCATCGGCTTCGGCACCCTCGTGACGGCGCACCACGACGGACTAGCGAGCGTCGGCTGGCTCGCACTCCTGGGCCTGGGATCGACCTTCTTCTCCACCACCCTCTTCTTCCCCGCCCTGCTGTGGACCCTGGAGCGCATCGGGGCCCCCTCGGGAGCGAACCATGCCCCTGGTTGAAGACCCTGAACTGCAGCGTCGTCTCCTCACCGGCGACCCGATCCGACACGTCGAGCTCCTCGACATCGTGGACCGGGACCCTCCGGGGAGCCTGGGTCTCTTCGTCGACGATGTGGAGCGCCCGGGGAACCTCGTCGCGTCGGTGTGGGGCGGTGGCGTCCTCGCCATGACCAACGAGGTGCATGTCCTGGCGCAGCGGGTGGGAGGCCTGGACCACCTCCTCGACGAACTCCCGCGAGGGCAGGGGACCTACGAGTTCTATGCTCCCTGGTGGGTCGCGCCCGCCTTGAACCAGATCTTCAAAACCGAAACCAGCGGGCCGGTGGCTCGCTACCAGCTGCGGTCGGGGTCGCTTCGGCCTCACCCGGCGGCGCGGCAGACCGTCCCCTTCGAAGACCTCGAGCTGGTGCGCCTCGCCTTTCCCCGGCTGGTTCCCGAGGCGCCGCACCGCGCGCTGGTCCTCCGGGAGGCCCTGGTCGCCATCGCCGTCACCACGGCCATCGCCGAAGGCGTGGCCCTCATCGGTGTCCACGTCCCCGAGACCCACCGCGGCCACGGCTTCGGCGCCGGGGTCGTTTCCGCCCTCGCCGCCGACCTCCTCGACCGGGGCCTGACCCCGGTGGCGCTCGTGCCGATGGCGAGCGAGCGGGCGGTCCGGCTCTTCGAGGGTCTCGGCTTCCTCCTCCACGAGGTGGTGATGCGGGCGGTCGCCGTCGGACGCCTGGCGCCCGGCGGCGGTGCACGCTGAACGGTCCTGGGCGGGTCCCCCCGAGCCTGCGTCCCGCACGGGCCCATGGGCGCCTTCGCCGCCGCGCGCCCGGGCCCACCGCGACACCACCGCAGGTGAATCTCGTCCGCTTTCTGTGGCACAATCGGGAGGTGAGCTTGGGCTGGGTCATGCGCCCTTTGGCCGCATGCTGCCTGGTGGCCTGCTGCCTGGGGCCGGCAGTGGTACGGGCCGAATGGCGGGAGGTGGGCGGCGCATGGGGTCTCGACGAAGTTGCGCAGCACGAGGGAGGCGCCGTTCTGCAGGACCTCGACGGAGACCGGCGTCTCGACCTGGTGGTCAACGCGGACGACGGGACCCACGTCTATCGAAACGAAGGCGGCCGCTTCGAGGAGATCACGCCCGAGGTCCTTCTGGGGGGGAGTTGGCGGCAGGTTCTCGTCGCCGACCTCAATCACGATGGTCTCCCGGACCTCGCACGCACCTCGAATCATGCAGTGGAGATCCACGTGAGCAGTCTCGCGGATCCGGCGCAGCCCTTCGCGGGCGAGGTCTACCGCCTCGACGCCGAGGCGCATCCCGGTCTCGACGTAGAGGGGATGGGGCTCCTCGACTGGAACGACGACGGGTGGCTGGACCTCATCCTCCCCATCCAGAACGAGACCCTCCGTGTCCTCGAGAACCCCGCCGACGGGAGCGCCGCATTCACGCTCGCGGATGTGGATGGAACCGGCCTCGACATCAGCTTCGGCTACAACGATTTCTTGACGGTTGGGGACTTCGACGCCGACGGGCGAGTGGACCTGCTCGCACGCCTCGACGGGTCCGCGGACGTCTTCCGAAACCTGGGACCACGCCACTTCGAGCGTCTCGAAACCTTCAGGCCCGACGCTCCCAATGGGAACAAGGGCGGGGTGCTCCTCTGCGACTTCGATGGCGACGGCGACCTGGACATCTTCTGGGCTGACGGCGGTACCGAAAATGGGCGCGGCGTCCGCGTCAACCAGGTCTTCCTCCACGAGGACTACGACTTCCTGCCGACGAACGAGCCCGACCTCGCCCCGGACATCGGTGCGAACGGGGCCGACTGCGGTGACGTGGACCACGACGGCGATCTCGATCTGGTCGTCGCCCACGGCCGGGGAGTCACCCTCTTTCGCAACACCTCGGGCCCCGGCGGAACGCTGCGCTTCGAGGAGGCGGAGATCTTCTCCACCCAGGGCACGGCCCGTGCCGCACGCCTAGGCGACGTCGATGGCGACCTGGACCTCGACCTCTTCGTCAGCGTCGACGGCCCCGATGCCCTGTGGCTCAACGACACCGACGACCGAAACGCCCTCCTCGTGCGGGTGCGGGTCCAGGTGGGCGACGGCATCTACCGGGATGACGTGGGCGCACGGATCCGCCTCTTCTACGGACCCCAGGACCCGGCCTCGCCCCTACTGGAGATGAACGGCGGGCGCGGCTATGGATCCATGGGCACCAGCCCGGTGCACCTCGGCCTACCCGCTGGGCCCTTCCGCGCCTACTTCCTGTGGATCGACTTCCAGCACCCGGAGGCATTGGATGCCTGGCGGCTCGTGACCCCAGCCGACTTGGGGCCCGCGCAGTGGCTCGACGTCGACTCGAGCGACGGAGATGGGGATGGAATCGAATCGGCGCTGGAGCAGCAGGACGGGGGTGACGAGCACGACCTGGACGGCGATGGCCTACCCGACTGGAGCGACGACGATACCGATGGCGACGGCGTCCCGGACCGGGTCGAAGGCCGGGTCGATACCGACGGCGACGGCCGCTTCGACTACCGTGACCCGGACAGCGACGGGGACGGCTTTCCCGATCGCGACGACGGGTGCCGCACCACCGTCGACCTCGAGGCGAGAGACCTGGACGGCGACGGCCTCTGGGATGCCTGCGATCCCGACCGCGACGGCGACGGCATCGAGAACGGGCAGGACGTGTGTCCAGACCACGCGAACCCGGACCAGGATCGCGCGGCATGCACCCCGCCTGAAGTGACGCTGACCTGGGAGCTTCCTCCCCATGCCTTCGTCGGGCAGGTGCTCCGCATTCCGCTGCAGCTTCGCACCGGCGCCGAGGTGCGCATCCGCGACCTGCGGCTCGAGGTGACCGGCGAGGGCGTCGAAGCGCTGAGGCTCGATGGACCGGGGGCGACGGCGCTCCCGGGGGCACGCGTCCGCTTCGGGCTCCCTGATCGGGACCCGCAAACGCAGTGGACGGGGGAGCTCCTGCTCCGGGTCACCTCCGGCGGCGAACTCACGCCCGTCGCAGGGCTGAGCTTCCTCGTCCCCGACGACCCCCGGCGCTACGAGGTGCGCACCCCGTCTGCCCGCCTGCGCGCCGAGCTGGGGATGGTGGGGTGCAGCACCTCCGGGCGTGGCGGCACCCCCGGTGGCCTAGGTCTCATCCTCCTCGCCCTGCTCCTTCTCCGCCGCCGGCCGCGTTGACCGCGCAGGAGCCCGTCGCCATCATGCGCGCCATGGCCACGCGCGCCCTCGACCTTTCCAAGAAGACCCACTACCGGCGGTTCGCTGGGCGGCCGAAGCCGGATCCGGCGCGGGTGCAGGCCATCCTGAAGCTCCTGGACGAGCACTATCCAAACGCCACCTGCGCCCTTCGGTACGAGACGCCCTTCCAGCTGCTCATCGCCACCATCCTCTCGGCGCAAACCACCGACGAGGTGGTGAACAAGGTGACGCCGCAGCTCTTCGCGCGCTATCCCGACGCCGAGCACCTTGCCCGCGCCCGTCAGGAGGACGTGGAGAAAATCATCCGCTCCACCGGCTTCTACCGGAACAAGGCAAAGAACATCATCGCCGCCGCAAAGATGATCCACGAGGAATTCGGCGACGAGCTGCCGCGGGACATCGACACCTTCGTGAAGATCCCCGGTGCCGCGCGCAAGACGGCGAACGTGGTCCTCGGAACGGCCTTCGGCATCGCGTCCGGCGTCGTGGTGGACACCCATGTAGCGCGGGTGACCCGGCGTTGGCATTTCCACGATCTCAAGGATCCGGTGAAGATCGAGAAGGTGCTGATGGTACTCCTCCCGCGCGACCGTTGGATCTCGTTCAGCCACCAGGTCATCTGGCACGGCCGCCGCCTGTGCATGGCGAAGAAGCCCAAGTGCGACGTTTGCCCCTTCCTGCCACACTGTCCCGAAGGGCAGAAGAACGTGCCATGACTGCGGCGGGAGAGCTGTCCTGGCTGCTTCGGCTCCGTTGGGGTGCCATCGCCGGACAGGTCCTGCTCATCGTGGGGGTGGAGGTCCTGCTCGGCCTCCACGTCGACCTGCTCCCCCTCGCTGCGATCCTGGGCGTGGAGATCCTCAGCAACGCCGGGCTGGAGGTCGCCTGGCGCCGGCGCCTTCCGCTTCCCGAAGCCACCACCGGGGTCGTCCTCGCCGTGGACGTCCTCCTGCTCACGCTGCTCCTCCATTTCAGTGGGGGTCCCTACAACCCCTTCTCCTTCCTCTTCCTCGTCCACGTCGCCCTCGCGGCCGTCACCCTGGACCGCCCCTGGACCTGGTCGCTCACCGGGCTCGCCGCCGCAGGCTACGGGCTGCTCTTCCTGCTCGATGCGGAGCATCGCTCGCATCAGGCTGACGTCGCGGGAGACACGAGCACCCTCGGGCTCGAGCTCCATCTGCGCGGCATGTGGGTCGCATTCAGCGTCGCCGCCGTCTTCATCGCCTTCTTCGTCCACCGCGTCCGCGACCTGCTTGCGAGCCGAGAGCGTGAACTCGAGCGTGCCCGCGAGCGGGTGGAAAAGAACGAGCGACTCGCATCGCTCGCGACCCTGGCAGCAGGCGCCGCCCACGAGCTCGCCACACCGCTCGCCACCATCGCCGTGGTGGCGAAGGAGCTCAACCGTCGCCTCGATCGGGCTGACCCGGAGGTGCTCGAAGATATCCGTCTGATTCGGTCACAGGTGGATCGCTGCCGAACGGTCCTCGACCGCATGGGAGCCCAGGCGGGCGAGCGCAGTGGTGAGGGCCTGGCGTCGATCTCGGTAGAGGCACTGGTCGAACGCGCCATCGCCGGGACCGATGCCGAAGTCTCGGGCCCACTGCCCGATACCACCCTCGAGGTACCGATCGAGGCGATGGTGCAGACCCTGCGTAGCTTCCTCAAGAACGCAGCAGACGCAGGGGCCCGCCAGGTCCGCATCGGGGCGTGCGACGAGGACGACGCCCTCGTGATCACCGTCTCCGACGACGGGTCCGGGATGCCGCCGGAGGTCCTCGCCCGGGCCGAGGAACCCTTCTTCACGACGAAGGCACCCGGCGCGGGGATGGGCCTAGGACTCTTCTTGGCGCGGGCTCTCGTGGATCGTCTCGGGGGCACCCTGCAGCTCGAGTCCGAGGTGGGCAAGGGCACCGTGGTCACGATGCGACTGCCCACCGCGGTGCGTGCGACAATCGGTCGCATTGCCCCTCCGCCTCCGGAGGTCGAGAGTTTGGATCGATGAAGAGCCCGAAGGCCCTCTCCATGCTCCTGGTCGACGACGACCCGGTCTTGCGCGGACGCCTTGCACGGGCCTTCGAGGAGCGGGGCCTGGAGGTCCGCAGCGCCGGTGGCTACGAGGAGGCCTTGACTCTGGCGCGAGAGGAGTCGCCCGAACTCGCGGTCGTCGATCTGAAGATGCCTGGACGCTCGGGCCTCGAGCTGCTGCGAGATCTCAAAGCCCTGGACCCGACGACGAAGGTGGTGGTGCTCACCGGCTACGGCAGCATCGCGACAGCGATAGACGCGGTGCGACTCGGCGCCACCTACTACCTTCCCAAGCCGGCGGACGCCGACGAGATCCTGGCTGCCTTCGACCGAGACCAGACGCCGCCACTGGCTGCCCTCGATGCCGCGCATCCGGCGCCCTCGCTGGCTCGCGCGGAGTGGGAGCACATCCAGCGGGTCCTCGCCGACTGCGGTGGGAACATCTCGGAGGCAGCGCGGCGCCTCGGCATCCATCGGCGCTCGCTCCAACGGAAGCTCGCGAAGTATCCACCGCGGCAGTAGCGGCGGCGCCGGCGTACGCGGCAACGTGCGCTGCGGGGCGCCCTATGGCTTGCGGCCTGGGGCCGACGCGGTGCAGTGCGGAAGCGGCAGAGTCCTGCGGCACGGTGTCGCATGCGACGACTCGCCGCATTGTGGCCCGGCGTGCCGTGGACCACATAGCGAGGGCATGAACACAGCGCCCTCGACCTCTCGCCTCCTAGCCCGTCTCGTCGCCCGCTTCGTCGCCCTCAGCTTGGCTGTGCTCTCTGGCTCGGCGGCCCAGGCGCACCATGCCGGCGCAGTGCCACTGCGCGAGGAGGAAGATGCTCGAATGCAGGTCGAAGCCACCGTCGAGGGCGGGCGCTTCGTCTCCGATCGCGGTACCGCCGAGTACGGAACGGTGAGCGCCGGCGGCTGGGTGCGTCCCTTGGGCCCGCTCACCGTGCAGCTGCGCGTGCCGCTTGCCTGCAATGTCCTTGGTGGCTGTGGCCTCGCCGACCTTGGCGGCGGGCTCGGGCTGCGTACCCATCTCGCGGAGGGCCGCCTCTTTCTCGCTGCCGCACTCGTGGCGGGGATCCCCACCGGCTCGGAAGCGCTGGGCGTGGGCACCGGCCATCTCGAGCTCGTCCCCACCACCGAGGCGACCTGGCATCTCGACCGGTCTTGGAGCCTCGGTGCAGTGGCCTCGCTGAACCTGGCCGTCGGCGGGCACGATCACGCGCACGCGGACGGGCATGGGCACGGGGGCGAGGGTGACGAGGCGGGCGCACACCTCCACAGCCATGCCCACGGGGAGGCGGCGGACGCCACACACCCGCCGAACCCCTGGCCCCACGGTTCGGAGGAGGTGGCGGGCGAGCTTCACGCCACGGGCCACTCGGGCCCCTGGGCGCTGCGCCTCTCGACGCGCGTCTACCTGCCCCTCTCCGACGACGGCCCGGGCCCGCTGCTGCAGGCGCGCATCGAGGCCTCGCGCGCCCTGAGCGGCGGCCTGCGCATCGCCGTCTCCCTCGCATTCCCCATCGCAGGAACGCCGCGCCAGGATCTCGTCGCGGGCCTTCGCTTCAGCTACACCACCGATTTCGGTGGTGCTCGCTGACCTGCGCTCCGACGGGAATCGGCCCCCAGCGAGGCTGGGGCCCGGCGCCACCTAGTACTCGTCGCGCCCGATGTCGGGCATCGCATCGCGGGGATCGCCTTCGAAATCGGTGGCCGGCGCCCCGGTGGCGGTACCCGCATCGATGCAGATGGACCTCGAACGAAGGTGAAGGTCCTGCGGGTGGTTCACGAAGTCTGGGTCACCCTCGAGGTTGCCCCCGCTCGTCATGTCGGTCAGAGCATCGATCTCGGCAGCACTCATCAGCGCCGCCGTTCCCTCGTCGAGGTAGAGCGCCGACGGCGAGTACAGGTCCGTGTCGAAGAGATTGTGCTCGACGATGCGAGGGTCCGCGCTCTGGTCGCCTTCTCGGACCGCCACGGCCGCGCCCTGGCAGCGCCCCGCCATCAGGACGTTGTTGCGCAGGATCGTCTTCCCACCCCCGCCCGAGGCCTCGAGGTTCACTGCGACGCTCTCACACAGGGTCGAACGACCGATGGGGTCGATCACGTTCGAATGGACGTCCAGCTCGTTGCCGCCGGCTCGAAGCTTGATGTCGAGCCCATAGAAGCGTGGATTGAGCACCGGCGCGACGTTGCAGTCCTCGCCCCCGAAGATGGCATTGTTCTGCAGCCGCGCGAAGGCATCGTCGGCCAGAACACCGGTGGAGCCACTGTTTCCGCAGCCGCCGCGGATGAGGTTCGCATCCACGAAGGCTCCCGACCCGTCGAGGATCAACCCGTAGCTGGCGACCCCTTGCACGCCGTCCAGGAAGTTTCTCTCCACGCGCGTGCAGGCCCCGTCCACACAGCGCACGGCTGCGGAGCTGCGGGGGAAGCCGAAGGCCGATCCCTCGACCTGCGCATTGCCCAAAATGGCGCAGCGGCTGCTGATGCCGGAGGCATCGGCACCACAGAAGATCCCCGAGACGTCCCCGGGCATCGCCGCCTCGGCACCACCGCGGATGTAGCGGTTGCTGTCGATCCGCGGATGGCAATCGCCTGCCGCGTAGACACCCGCCGCGCCGGTGGAGGTGGACTCGGAGTAGCCGGAGATCTGGTAGTTGTCGACGATCCAGGGGGAGGCACCCTGGCACCCTTCTGCCCAGACCCCGTGGCTCGCCTGGAGACCGCCCCAGGCTTCGATGAGATTCCCTCGCACCACGACGCCATCGGCGTCGCCGAGGATGCGGATGCCCGCCCCACGGACCCCGACGTTTCCGCACAGCGCGCTGCTCTCGATCACCGATCCGGCGGCGTCCTCGAGGAGCACTGCGTAGGACTCGGTGGAGCTCTGACCTATCTGCACGCCGCCGCGGATCCCGGCGTTCTGCGGCCCGCCGCAGGCGGTGTCGCAGCGACCCTGGCCATCGAAGCCGCTGCAGTTCCGCTCCAGGGTCACGCGTGCCCCCTGCGCGCGCACCCCCGCGGCAAGCGCTTGCCCCTGTCCGGCAAAGATGCGGGACCGGGTGACGAGTACGTCTCCGCCGCCTCGGACATCCACGCCCACGGAGGACGCCACGGGCACGCCCGCTGGAACGGCCAGCCGCGAGAGGACGAGCCGGCGCGCCCCGTCCACGAGTACCCCCACCGTGTCGCCGGTAGCGGGACGCTCGAGGATGAAGCCATCGACCGTGGTCGGATCCTGCACCGTGGCCGGCGCCGTGACCACCGGCCCACTCGTACTGCGCAGGATCGTGGTGAGGCGGTCGCAGCGCGTCCAGGTGGAGGATTCGTAGCTGCCAAGGAGGCTGACGCCACTGGCCACGGTGATCCCGTCCTCCTGGTAGGCAAAGGTGCTGTTGCAGCCAGGACCCCCGGCGACGCAGACGTTGTGGGGCGCGCCGGCGGCGCTGCGGCCCGCTGCATCGGCGATCGCCACCGACACGCTCCGGTACGGCTGCGCCGCCGAGCCATCGCCGGTGCCATCGCTGCCCGATGGGGCCACGTGGACGCAGGGCACGCAGTCCTCGTCGACGAGCCCGTCGCAGTCGTCGTCCTGCCCGTCGCAGGTGGCATCGTTCCGCGAGGGCGGCCCGCCCGGAGTGCACACGCCCACCGTTCCAGCGGCGCATGCGGCAACCGACCGCCTGCAAGCGCCGAGGCCGCAGGTCAGCACGCCCAGATCTTCGTCGGTGCTCCCGTCGCAGTCGTCGTCGAGGGCATTGCAGGCCTCGGGGATGGGCGTGACCTCACCGGTACACGGCGTCCACACGCCGCCGGTGCAGGTGGCGACGCCGGCGCGACACACACCGACGCCTTGGGTTCCCGCGGGACCGCTGTAGCAAGCGGTCTGGTGGGTGTCGAAGACCGTGTCGTCGTTGTCGTCGCAGTCGGGGCCGGCGCAGGCGGGCTCCGGCCCGTAGCCGTCGCGGTCGGCGTCGGTGCAGCCGGGGCACTCCACCTCGCAGCGGCCGGCGTTGCACTGCCAGCTGCCGCAGGGCGCCGGGCCGTAGGTCGACTCGCATTCGGCCGCAGCGCTGCACTCGCCCATGCCACCATCGGGGCCACCACCATCGAGGCCCCCATCGCCGGCGCCGCCGTCGATGCCGCCACCGTCGCTGCCCCCATCGAAGCTGCCCCCATCGGCCCCACCGTCGACGCCACCGTCGGACGCCCCACCGTCGAGGCCGCCACCATCGAGACCACCATCGAGGCCCGGCGGATCGAGACAGACCTTCCGGTCCGGATCACAGATCGATCCGGCGCCCACGAGACGCTCGCACTCGGCGTCGCTGTCACAGCGGGGCCGGTCGGCGTCGACCAGGACGCAATCGCAGCGTACGAGACCGAGACAAGCAAGCGAGAGCCAGAGCGCGGACAGCCGCACAAAGTCGCGTCGATCCTCCATGGAACTCCCTCCCAGCCCCATGCTACCAGCTCCGACCGCGGTGAGAGGCCGCCGGGCGCCAGCGACGACGCGGCCGGGAGACTAGGAAAGCGCGCGGCGGAGCACCGTCGCCCGGCGTCCCGTGGCCCTTTGGTACGTGTGGGTGAGCCGGCTGGCCACGCGGACGGTGCAAAGCGGCACCAGACCACGCGCCTCGAGCAGGTCGCACCAGAGCGCCTGCTCCCGGGGTGTCTGGTGCACCGCCAAGAGGATGCCGCCGGGGGCCAGGAGCGCCAGCGCATGGTCCAGGAGCCTGCCGGGACGAAAGAGCTTGAGCGGCAGGCCCCACCAGAGCAGCGCCTCCCGCGTCACGAAGGGAAAGAACCAGGTGAGCAGGTCGACGGGGCCCAGGTCGAAGTCGAGGAAGTCCATGAAGTGGATTTCGCCCGCGCCGGCCTGCCGCAGGTACGCAGCGGCATACTCCGCCCGCGTGTGCCCGTCCACGTAGACCCCGCCGGGATCCACCTCGACCCCGTGCAGCTCGAAGTCGCGCTGCCCCGACCAGTGGCGGACGAAGTGCAGAAGCGGCAGCACATAGGAGAAGTTCTTGCTACCCACGTCGACGACACGGCGGACGCGGGGCGGCGACACCCCCTCGAGCGCCGTCTCGAGGGCGGCGATCCGCCACAGGCCATCGCGGTAGTCGAGCCGCGTGGAAGCACGGCGGAAACCCTGGAGCTGGTACCGGGCGCGCAGATCGCGCTCGCGCGCTGCAAGGACGGCCGCTTCGGCCTCGGGCAGATAGGAGAAGAGGTCTTGCTTCGACTCGTTCTTCAACTGGGGAATGCGGCGCAGGGGCAGCCCGCGCCGGCGCAGCGCGAAGCCGAGCGCGTTGGTGGGCGCGCGGAGATAGGCGAGGGCCTGGCCGAGAGCCGCCACGACGGAGCCATCGGCCCCTGCCGGCCACGCTTGAGCCCGACGCGCCGCCTCCCCGACCCGCCGAGCGCGGGTCCGGCCTTCACTCCTCGGCAGGAAGGTACAGCGCGCCCCCCTTTGCCCGAAACTCGTTCGATTTCTCGGCGAAGGCGGCACGCACCTCGTGGGTCAGCTCCATGGAGCAGAACTTCGGCCCACACATGGAGCAGAAGTGAGCCACCTTCGCTCCCTCGGCGGGCAGCGTCTCGTCGTGGTAGGCCCGCGCCGTCTCGGGATCCATGGAGAGGTTGAACTGATCCTCCCACCGAAACTCGAAACGCGCCTTCGAGAGGGCGTCGTCCCAGTACCGCGCCGCAGGATGCCCCTTCGCGATGTCGGCGGCGTGGGCGGCGATCTTGTACGCGATGACCCCGGCCTTCACATCGTCGCGATCGGGGAGGCCCAGGTGCTCCTTCGGCGTGACGTAGCAGAGCATGGAGGTCCCGAACCACCCGATCATCGCCGCACCGATGGCACTGGTGATGTGGTCGTAGCCGGGAGCCACGTCGGTGGTGATGGGCCCCAGCGTATAGAAGGGCGCCTCGTGGCACCACGCGATCTGCTTCTCGACGTTCTCGCGAACGAGGTGCATGGGCACGTGGCCGGGCCCTTCGATCATGACCTGCACGTCGTGCTTCCAAGCGATCTGGGTCAGCTCACCCAAGGTCTTCAGCTCGGCCAGTTGGGCTTCGTCGTTGGCGTCGGCCAGCGACCCGGGCCGCAGGCCGTCTCCCAGCGAGAAGGCCACGTCGTAGGCCTTCATGATCTCGCAGATCTCCTCGAAGTGCGTGTACAGGAAGTTCTCCTGGTGGTGGGCAAGACACCACTTGGCCAGGATGGATCCGCCGCGGCTGACGATCCCGGTCACACGCTTCGCCGTCAGTGGGATGTACCGAAGCAGCACACCGGCATGGATGGTGAAGTAGTCGACGCCCTGCTCAGCCTGCTCGATCAGCGTGTCGCGGTAGATCTCCCAGCTAAGCTCCTCGGCCACACCCCCCACCTTCTCCAGGGCCTGATAGATGGGCACCGTGCCCACGGGGACCGGCGCGTTGCGCAGGATCCACTCGCGGGTGGTGTGGATGTGATCGCCCGTCGAGAGGTCCATCACGGTATCCGCCCCCCAGCGGATCCCCCAGACCATCTTCTCCACCTCTTCCTCGATGGACGAGGCAACCGCCGAGTTTCCGAGGTTGGCGTTGATCTTCACCAGGAAGTTGCGCCCGATGATCATGGGCTCGGATTCAGGGTGGTTGATGTTCGCGGGGATGATCGCGCGACCCCGTGCCACCTCCTCTCGCACGAACTCGGGGGTGATCTCCTCGGGGATCTGGGCGCCGAAACCCACGCCGGCGAGACGCGCATCGCGCTCTGGGTCCACCTCGGCCCGTGCGAGCGCCTCTTGGAGCTGTGCGCGCCGGAGGTTCTCGCGGATGGCGACGAACTCCATCTCGGGAGTGACGATTCCCCGGCGGGCGTAGTGGAGCTGCGTCACGTTGCAACCGGGCTTGGCCCGCCGCGGCCGGCGCATGAGTCCGGGTAGACGCGCGAGGGGCTCGGCGCCCTCGTGCGCCCCGTCGTCCTCGGGTCGCAGCGGCCGGCCCTCGTAGAGCTCGGTGTCGCCTCGGGCCTCGATCCACGCCGCGCGCAGGGGTGGGAGCCCACGCCGCACGTCGATCTCCGCCTCAGGATCGGTATAGGGACCCGAGGTGTCATAGAGCAGTACATCGGGGTTTCGAACGAGGGGCCCGTTGGGACCGCGCCGGCTGGGAGCCTGTCTCACCCGACGGAAGGGGACGCGGATGTCGGGCCGGCTGCCCACCACGTAGCACTTCTCCGAACCAGGAATGGGGCCCACCGTAATGCTGCCCGTAGACGGAAGCTTGGCCTTTGGAGCGCTCATGGGCGGGACGCTATACCGTCGCCCGCGCGCCGACAAGCACGCCCACGGCGGCGTGGAGGCCCTCTGCACGAGCGCCCACCGCCCCGCCCGGCGGCTCTTGGGCGTGCGCTCCTAGCTGGCGAGCACCTCGTCGTCCCCGCGAAAGCGCCGCTGCACCTCGAGCACCTCCGCCTCCGAGGCGAGGAAGGCCTCCACCGCCCAGGGATCGAAGTGCGTCCCCGCCTTCTCGCGCAGGATCCGCGCCGCCGTCGCATGGGGAATCGCCGGCTTGTAGACCCGCTTGCTGGTGATGGCATCGTAGGAATCGGCAACGGTGACGATCCGTGCCTCGGCGGGAATCTCCTTTCCCCGCTTCCGGTACGGGTAGCCCGTTCCGTCCCAGCGCTCGTGGTGGTAGTAGGCGATGTGCTTGCCCATGGACAGGAGGCTCTTCGGCGCCTCCTGGCGGGCGCGGCGCTCCGCCTCCTCGAGCGTTCTTCCGCCGATGGTCGGATGGGTGCGCATCACCGCCCACTCCTCCGGCGTCAGCTTCCCAGGCTTGAGGAGGATGCGATCCGGGATACCCACCTTCCCGATGTCGTGAAGGGGCGCCGCCTTGTAGATCGCCTCGATGAAGTCGTCGTCGATCTCGGGAAACTCGGGGTGGCCCTTGAGCTTCTCGGCGATGATCCGCGAGTAGTTGCGCATGCGCTCGAGGTGCTCCCCCGTCTCCATGTCGCGGTATTCCGCGAGCATGGTCAGGCCCATCACGGTGGCGTCCTGTAGGAGCTCGAGCTCTCGCATCTTGTGCTGGATGCGCTCCTTGGCCCGCTGCAGGGCCTCGTTGCGCTGCATGAGCGCCTCGTTGGTCTCGAGCAGATCCACGAGCAGCCGCTGCCGATCCCGGGCGAGTTCCTGGCGCTCCATGGCTCGCACGACCACCCGGCGGAGCATGTCGATGTCGGGAAGGGGCTTGCGGAGGACGTCATAGGCACCGGCGTCGAGGGCGTGGATCGCGGCCTCCGCCGCCGGTGAGGCGCTGTGCACCACGCACTCGAGCTCGGGATGCAGGCGGCGCGCCACCCGAAGCACCTCCAAGCCACTGACGTCCGGCAGATCCACCTCGAGGACCATGACGTCGAAGCCCGTGGTGCCGAGCCGGTCGAGCGCCGCCCGGCCCGTCTCGGCCACCTCGATCTCGAACCCTGCATCCTCGAGCAGCGCCTGCGCGGTGAGCACCGCCGACTCGTCGCCGTCGACCACGAGGACGCGGCCGCGCCGCCCTTCCGCCCGGCTTTCCACCGCCTGAAGCTTCTCGAGGCGTGCCCGCAGCGCCTTCTCGGCACGACGCCGCTCGGCGAGCTCCACCGCCGCGGCCCGCAGCTCACCGAGGCGCACCGGCTTGTTGAAGAAGCGATCCACCTTCGCGACGTTCACCGCGGCGATGGCGTTGTCGATCTCACGAGAGGCCGTGATGAGCACCCGCACCGCATCGGGCACGATCTGCAGGGAGGCCTGCAGCATCTCGGTGCCCGTCATCCCCGGCATCATCTGGTCGGAGACGATGACATCGAAGGAGGCCGCTCGCAGCTTCTCGAGTGCCTCGGCACCATTTTCCGCCCCCTCCACCTCGAAGCGGGTGGAGAGCGCGTCCATGTACATGGTCCGGATCGCCGCGTCGTCGTCCACGACGAGCGCCCGAAGCCGCTCGGTCTCGGAGGTGGCCTGCCCCAAGGTGGAGGAACGATACCACGGCGGCCGGGGTCAGGGCCTCGGGCCAGCCGCCGAGCCGGCGGGGGTGCCTCGCTCAGGTGGCGAGGTCGAGGGGCCCCTCGGTCTCGGACCGGTTCTGCACCGGCAGGCGCCCGCGGGCGATGCGCCGCGCCCGGCTCAGCGCCTGGGGGCGGACGAGGCGGGTGCCTCGGGTCAGTCGCAGCCGATTGCCCCGCCAGTTCACGTCCATGGAGAAAAAGGGAACGAACCACACCCATAGGAGCACCAAGTCCTTCACGGGCGCGGCAAAAAGGTGGTGCACGCGGGGCAGCCGGCCCCGCAGGCCCACGCAGGCAAGCCCGTCGAGCGCCCCCTTCACGCCGGCCGCCACACCGAGGAGCACGAAGCCGGAGGGCGCACCCAAGAGCGCGAAGACGGCCGCCAGCGCCACGGGGTTGCCCACGAGCTCCAGCGGGTAGCTCCAAGGTGCCAACCACACGCGCAGGCGCGCCCAGCGTCCGTGCCGTTCGACGAAACGCCGGAGGGACCAGCGGCGGTTCACATTCTCCACCGGATGGCCGGAGAGCACGATTCGCCAGCCGGCCTCCTTCATCTTCACACCGATGAGGTTGTCCTCGGCAAGGACGTTACGCACCGCCCGGAAGCCGCCCATGTCGGAGAGCGCCGCCTTGCGAAAGAGCATGCTCTTGCCCACGGGCGTCTCGATCCCGGTCAGCACCTTCGCGGCGATGTTGACGCAGGCGATGAAGCCGCTGAGGTGGAGGTTCTCCATCGCCGCAGCGAAGCCCTCCTCCGCCACCCCGACCACTGGATTGGAGACCAAGCCCACGGCGGGGTCGCGCATCGGTGCCACCGTCGCCTCGAGATAGGCCTGGCTCGCGCGCACGTTGCTGTCCGAGATGAGGCAGAGGTCGTGTCGGGCGTGGTGCATCAGGGTGTGCAGGAGGTTCACCTTGGGATTACGCCCGATCACCTCCTCGCCGACGATCACCTGGATGTCCTTCTCTGGATGGCGTGCGGCGACACGACGTGCCACCGGCACGGCGGGGTCTGTGGGATCGGCGATGGCGAAGAGGATCTGCAGCTCGGGCCAGTCGAGGCGCGCGAAGCTCTCGAGGTTCGCTTCGAGATCCTCGTCCACCCCCTTCATGGGCTTCAGGACGGAGAGCGGCGGCCGGTAGGGCGCCTCCCCGGCGAGGCGGCGGCGGGCGAGCCGACTCCAGATCACGGCGAGGGAGACGACCCCACCGTAGAGGACGAGGCTGAAGGTGACGATGGCGGCGGATAGGGACATGGCGGGTTCCTCTGGGGCGCGGGGCACCGTCACCACGGGAGGACGCCGCCGGCGGGGCACCTTCCTTCGCGCCTGGCCCGCTCCCAAGCAAGGGTCGCGCCAA
>CAYYHA010000056.1:0-19724 GCA_964471535.1 uncultured Myxococcia bacterium
AGACCGCATGCGGCGCCCGCCCGCACGAAGGCGGAGAAGGCGCCGGTGGAGACGATGGCCCCCGCCCCCGAGGTCCCCGATGAGGAAGCGCTGACGCCCTCCTCCGAAGCGCGCCCGCGGGGCGCGTCCGAGGGGACGCTCGGCAGTGGCACGGGGCGTGCCGCAGACCGGGTGGGTCGGTCACAGGCTGCGGCCAAGGCGCCGCTCTCGCCCCTCGAGCGCCTGCGCCGCGCGCGCGCGTTGCGCAGCGCCGGACGCTGCGAGGACGCTCTGGTGCTCCTCGATGCGCTCATCGAAGCGCGTGGCCACCGTTACCGGGCCGAGGCCTACTTGGAGCGCGGGCGGTGCCAGAGGGCGCTCGGCGACCTCGAGGCCGCAAAGAATGACTTCGCACTCGCTGCCAGTCTCGCACGGAGCGAGGAGACCGCCCAGCAGGCCCGCGCGGCGCTGGAAGGGCTCTGATGTCGCATGCTCTGGTCCAAGGTCGGTTGACGTAGCACGCCAGCGCACTGGGCAGCGCCGGACGCGTCCACTCGACCGATGGGAGTGTGTACAGGATCCTCGCTAGGCTACAGATGTGCCGCCGTTTGCCGCCAGGCGTTCGGGATTTCGCTGCGAGCGCGGGCAGGCTGCCGTCGAAACGGCCATCGTGCTCCCACTGATGACCTTCCTCGTCCTCGGCATGCTGCAGCTCACCCTCGTGCAGCATGCGCGGCTGATGACCGAGTATGCGGCGTTCAACGCTGCACGGGCGGGCATCGTGTGGAATGGGAACCAGTGCATGATGCGCCGTGCGGCGGTGGTGAGCCTGCTACCGACGCTGCAGGCCACCGACACCTTGGGAGGTGCGACACTTCTGGGTAAGCATCGGCCTGGCCTCTTTCAGACCTGGGCGGAAGCCCAGATCCTGGTCGAGGCGACGGGTGCCATCTCCGGGATCCTGAGAAACCTTGGAATTACCGATCCCGCGGTGACGCTCATCGACGTGGACGTGCTCAATCCGAAGTCGACGCAGTACTTCCACGATGGGAAGGAGTTGGAGTTCGACGCGGTGGCCGGGTGGGACGACCGGGGCCCGGATTTCTCGGGTCACGACCGCATGCGCGATGCTGCGGTTCTGACCGTGCGGGTACTCTACCTCTACCCAATGAAGATTCCCTTCGCCAACTGGTCTATCTTCGTTTCGTACATGGCGACGCGAGTGGGCACCTTCGTCACAGGTGACTTCACGCCGGGTTCCGTGGGGAAAGGGGGGAAGTCCATCGTGGATGGCGAAGGGACCCTGGCGGATGCGCAGGCTGCCACGGCCGGGGCGCAAGAGACGGACCACGGCGGGAATCGCGTCTTCGGCCCCGGCACCATGGCACTCTTGTGGGAGGTCGGACGCCGCGACGACGTGTGGCTCTTTCCGCTGGAGGCGACCCATTCCATGCGGATGCAGAGCAACTTCTTTGCGTCGAACCTAGGCGCCGCGGGAAAGGCGGGGCTGTGCGTCGATTGAACGGAGAGACGACGGGGCCGCATCGATGCTGATCAAGCTGTGGAGATTGAAGCGAGACGAGGACGGTCAGGCGATTGTCATCGCCGCCGTGGGCCTGCTCCTCCTCGCGTTCGCCGTGCTTGGCACCGCCACTCTGGGAAACGCCATCCACGAGAAAATCCGCCTGCAGAATGCTGCCGACGCCGCGGCCTACTCGATCGCGGCCATCGAGGCGCGTGCCTTCAACTTCTACGCCTTCACCAACCGCACGATGGTCAGCCACTACACGGCCATCATGACGCTACAGAGCTATCTCGCGGTGGCGAGCTTCATCATCTCGGCGGTGAACGCGGTCCGGGTGGTCGTCACCTTCGCGCAGAAGGCCAAAGATGCGTGGTGCGTGAAGCCACTCTTTCGAGCGGCGGAAGCCGCATTCCCCGTGGTTCAAATAATCGCTCGGCTGCTCGACATCATCGGCGACCTGCTGACGAAGGCCGCCAATACCCTCTACAACATCATGTGGGGCACCCACCGCAAGCCCGCGTTCATCAACTACTCCATGCCATACGGCGGGCTCGATGGGATCGTGGGCTGGATCGCCATACCCTTTTTCGTGCTGGCGAACTGGGTCTTGTACCTGGCGCAGGTCTCGATGATGGCGGCCGTCACCAAGACCGTGACGAGCGTGAGCTTCGATGCGGTGGACGAGACCTATGCCAACACACCTCGCAATCCTCCCCGGGTGAAGCTCGCCGGTGCACTCGCCAATCTCTACTACTGGAACGAGGCGCATGATCCAGAGGCGATGAATGTGACGCCAAGCGGTGGGGGTGGCCGCCACGCGCTTGCCGACAGGCTGGGCAACCCAATGACGAGCGTCTCGCCCGGTGTCCTGCGGGCCGAGCGTGCCATGACGGAGATCGCCAACGCAACGCGCTATACGAAGTTCGTCTACAACCGCTCCGTTGACAAGAAGTCGCTGCTCGATGTGTTGAGTCAGATGTCATTCGGGATGTTGAACTTCGAGCTGCACGGCTCGACCAAGATGATCACCCCGGCGAACCCCAACCCCGATGTGCGCGACGTCGACACCGGCTACGACCGCCGGGACCTCCGGGGGACGGGTCGCCCTGGCTTCAGCACGTCGTCGCCGGCGGGGGGCAGCCTGATCGCAGACCAGTGGTTGAAGCTGCGCTTCTTCTTCATCAAGTATGACATGACGGAGCAGCATCTCGATGTGGTCATCAAGAAATGGAACTTCGTCCCTCGCCGGCGCCACGCGGTCGTTGCCGCGGCACACAAGAACTACAACACCCACAATCGCGGCAAGTGGGGCTGGCACTGCGTACTACACCTGCGCAGGGGAAGTCTCTGCCTCATCAAGGTCTGGAAGTGCATCTGCAAGGTCAAAGGAATCCTGCTCCCCGACAGGGGGCGCTCGAGCTGCAGCGGGAGCGAGCCCAACGCCAACAGGTGGCCCGAGGGCAGCCATCCGTGGTGGGGCGTCGTGCCGTTCATGAAGTTCCATCCCAAGCCGGATGGTTCCGAGCAGGTCGCCTTCAACCAGCCGAGCACCTGGGCCTGGGTACACCAGCCGCAGAGCGAGATCGATCTCGACCCCATGATGCAGCAGGACGTCCTGCGCCTTGGGACCGCGTCGGCCACCCATAACACGAGTGCCGGGACGAGCACCTCCGAAGAGGGTCTCGTGACCGCTCTCTTCGAGCCCGGCTTCCATGCCATTTCACGCGGCATGGCGTACTACCACCGGCCTGGGGTGTGGCGCGAGCACCCGAACTTCTTCAACCCCTACTGGCGTCCCAAACTGGCGCCGGTACAGCCGGTGCTGGAAGATCTGGTCTCCAAGGTGGGGATCAATGGCTTCTTCACCGACCAGCTCTCGAAACGACTCATCACCCACTGATTGGATATGAAGCGTGGTACCAAGGATCCGTGTCTCGCTCTTCGCCTCGACGAAGAGCGCGGCGGCTCCATGGTGGAGACGGCGCTGATGGCTCCCATCTTCGTCGTTCTGGTGATGTGGGCGGCTTTCTTCTACGACTTCGTGCAGCTCCGCATCAAGGTGCTGGAGGCCGCGCGCTTCGCCGCCTGGGAGTTCACCGCCTATCCGCTGTCCGACTACGACACCGGTAGCCATGGTGCGCGCTTCAACGATGCGGTTCCCCGGGTGCGCACCGACGTACAACGGCTCTATGCCTCACTCGATTCCTCCGATCAGGCGCCCACGGCCCACCCGCGCCTCGCCACGCGCTACAGCTTCGAAGGCGTCGACTTCGAGAACAAGCCGGTTCGGATGCTGGCGGGCGACGTCCCTGGCATCGACCCGGACTCCGATCTGGGGATGGTCACTGGCTACGTCTTCGACGCCGTAGGGGATGCGCTCGACTATGTCCTGAACCGGATGGGCTACAACGACCGAGGGCTCGTGACCGCGCAGACCAGTGCCCGGATCGAGCACGCGCTGATGCCCCGGACCTTCCTTCCCGAGTTCTACGGAACGGATCTCTATCCTACGCCTAGCTACACCGTGACCGCACGGGCGGCGGTCGTTGCCGATGGGTGGACCCTCCACGACGGTCGCACCGTGGTGCAGATGGCCGATTCGCCCTTCCAGAAGCAGGTGCAAAGGGCACACACGCTGGGCATCACCGATTCGATCCCCGGCCTCTCCACCTTTTTCGACGTGGTCGACAAGGTGGGAGACTACGTCGAGGACTTCTTCAACTTGCCCAACCCGCTCAATGCGCGCCTCGCGGCGAAGCGCTATACGCAGCCACCGGGCGGGAATACGCTCCACCTCGATACCGATGAGTACCAAAAGGAGTTCGACACCCTGCCCGTGCGTGAGCAGTGCCAATACGGCGGCTGCCGGCCCGAAGACTCCGACTACGGTCGGACTTTGAAGATGCGTGGCGACTACTACATGGGCTGCCCCGAGCCGGAGCGGATGCCGGGGCAATGCAGGTGGAATTCGCTATGAAGCGGCGGATTGGCCATCGGATGCTCCGAACACTCGTCGTCGCCGGCGCGCTGGCCGGGGCAGGTGCTGCCGCCTGGATCGGTTCCGAACCGCCCGCCGCAGAGGCCGACGATGCGCCGTACGAGGCGGGGTTCTTCGGCGGCCTCGTTCCCGCCTACCCGGGTAGCTGGGGCCAGGCGCGGGTTGCCGATTCGCTCGAGGTGAGTGGCCTGCCCGTCGAGATGGCCACCTTCCAGACTGCCGACGCACCCGAGACGGTGATCGACTTCTACGCGAAGGCCTTCGCCGCTGAGGGGCTGGAGGTGCAGGTGACCGACAGCCGGGGCGAAGCCGGCGGAGGTGTGGTGGCCTGGGACGAGCGCACCCGTCTGCGGCGCCAGGTGATGGTGATCCGCCAAGGGGGCGAGACCCATGTCTTCCCGTCGCTGCTCCGCGATCAACCCCCTCTCGAAATCGGTGCACTCCGGCCTACCGGACTCCCACCCGGTCCCGACGGGGCGCTGCTCATCTCCGAGGTCGCAGCGCGGGACGGGCGGGTCCGCTCTCGGACCTACTCGATGGTCACGCAGGTGCCGCTCGAGGCGGCGCACCGGAGCCTTCGCGAGCGCCTCCGGCGTGCCGGCTTCTCCGTTCGGCCGACCCGAGACACCGGCGTAGGACTGGTGCTCGAAGCGAAGGGCCCGGCGGGCGCCGTCTACAGCTACACCTTGAATGGGGGTGACGGGCGTCCAACGGGTGTGACGGTGATCGTGCGTAGCGCAGGGGAGTAACTGGTGATGGGGCGTCACCTGCCAGCCTCGCTCTTCCTTGCTGCGCTGCTTGCGACGCCAGGATTCGCAGGGGCTGCAAGCGGGCGCGGGGCGCTGCCCGGGCTCGACCTGGTGCCCTTCGAATACCTCGATGGTGAGGTCGGGAGCTGGGTCCGATACCGTGTGGGTAGCGACGAGCAGCCGGAGTACTCCTACCTGACCCTGGCCTTGGTGGGGCGGGATGAGACGGGCCGGCTGTGGTTGGAGGTTCGGGTGAGCCACAGCGCGGCGCCAGGGACCGGAGGCTTTGGAGCGCGCGTGCTCCTCGACCGCGACGAGGATGGCAGCTTCGCGCCGGTGCGCTACATCCTCAGCTTCAATGGGAGCCGCCCCGTCGAGCTCGACCCCAGTGAGATTGCTGTCTCCACGGACGGTGAGGAGGACGCGGGGGAAGCGGTCTCGCCGCCACCGAAGATGTGCATCGACTCGCAGCGCCCCGAATGTCGTAAGGCCGGGCTGCACTACCGCAAGAAGGCGCGGATCACCGTGATGACCGCGCTGGGGACCCTCTCCGTCCTGCCGGTGGAGGCGTTCAGCGTCTCGGGTACGCTGTACACCTACTACCTCTCCGAGGCGGTGCCTCTCACCCGCCTCGCCGGCTACGATGCTCCGCCGGTGGGGATGCGGGTGGAAGTGGACGGTGCGGGGCAGGGGGCGAAGCAGACCATCGGCGAGCCGGTGCGCACGGTGCATCAAGACGAACTCGCCGATGCCCTGGTTGCCGGTACGCCGCAGCTTCGGCCGATAACGCGGCTGGGGCAGCGGGTGAACCCCGACGAACGAGAGCCGGAGGAAGCCGATGCGAAGGACACAACGCACAGGCCGCCGCATCCGTAGCTGGGTGCGTGCGGCGATCCGCCACGCCGGGGGCGAGGATGGACAGAGTGCCGTCGAGTATGGGCTTATCTCATGGGCGATCCTTGGCGGCTTCGCCATCGCCGGGGTTCCGATGTTCATCGCGCTCCTGCAGGCCGCGCAGGTCTACTTCGACTCGTACTTCCTCGTGCTGCGACTGCCCATCCCGTGAGCCGGTCTGCCTCTGTGCCCAGCTGAAGCGTGGCGCAGCTTGCGGTAGCCTCGCCCGGTGCGTTGGCTTCGTCTCGCCATCTACAGCGGGGTCCTCTTCCTCACCCTCTTCCTCGCCCTTCCGCGGCTCCGGGTGCTCTTCGCCCTCGTACGCGGGCCGTACGGCTGGGTCGCGGATCCGCCCCATCCGTGGCTGTGGCCGGCGATCTTCGTCGTGGCCGTGGTCTACGCAGGGGCCCTTCTAGCCGACGTTGGCCTAGGCCTACTCCGCACGCCGAGGTGGCTCCATGCGACGTTGATGGGGGCCTTCATCGCGGCGGTTCTCGGTGCCGTCTATGATCCGGCTCCGGGGCGCCGCACGCCGGCCGAGATCCACGAGGCTGCCCCCCAGGTGCAAGTCGACTACGTATTGGACCAGGCGGAAGCGGCGTTACGGGCGTATTACAAGCAGCACGAACGCTTTCCTACCGAGCCCGAGGTGCTGCAACAGGCCCTGGTCGACGAGGTGGGGGCGCCGCTCCTTGGCGTCTGGCGCCGGCGGTGGTTGGCTCGCGTGCCATGGGTGGTAGAGGTCTTCCCCAAAGCGAAAGGGCCGATCACTCGCGTGCCCGCAGGCACTCCGCCAGGCACCTTGCTCTATGCGGTGGACGCGGCGCGCCGGCGCTACTGGCTGACGGCGGTCAGTGGTGAGGGGGCGCCCACACGGCCATGCATCGCGGCGGGACCCAATGGTTCGCCGCTCGTGCGGACGAACGCCCCGACGGGGGGGCTCTTCCGCTGACGCCGTGCTTGTGCTTCTCTAATATACTGTTCCGGTCGAAGAGAGGTGCCGGGGCAGCGTCCCTCTTTGCTCGAACCGGACCCCTGCGAAGCCACCCCGTGCCGAGAGCTCGGGTCCGAGAGCGTCATGAATAGAACGAACAGCCCGAACAAGGGAGCTCGTCCATGCTCAAAGGCAGAATGCCGCTGATCATCGCCGTCATCCTCGCGGCGCTCGCCTTCGCGCTGCATATGTTCACCATCGAGAGCGAGCGAAAGAAGGTGCGGGAAGGCTGGAGTCTCGTCCCGGTCGTGGTCGCGAATCAGGACATCCCTGAGGGGACGGTTCTGGACTTCGACATGATCAGCCAGCGACCCATTCCCGAGCAGTTCGTCACCGGCTCCGTGGTCAAGCCCGAGTCGGCGAACTACATCGTCGGACAGAAGGTGCTGGTGCCGCTGCAGCGGGGCGATCCCGTGCTCTGGTCCCACTTCGAGAGCACGAAGGGCTTCGAGAAGCTCTCGACGATCATCCAGAAGAAGGGGCGCGCCATCAACATTTCGGTAGACGACATCTCGTCGGTGGGCGGCTGGGTTCGCCCCAACGACCACGTGGACGTGCTCGGCACCTTCCGCGACCCCTCGACGCGCGAGATGGTCACCGTGACGCTGCTGCAAAACGTCATCGTCCTCGCCACGGGCAAGATCACCGGGTCCACCAACCTCAACCTCGTGCCGGAGACGGACCGGAACTACAACTCGGTCTCGCTGCTGGTGCTGCCCGAGGAAGCCGAGATCGTGGCGCTCGCCGGCGAACTGGGTAAGCTAACGCTGACGCTGCGCAATCCGGAGGACCTGGACATCCAGGAGGAGCGGGGCCGTGCCACCATTCAGACGCTGCTGACGGGTGAGCGTACCAAGGCGCTGGAGAAGATTCGCTACCAGACCATCCAGGTCATCCGCGGCATGACCAACAAGGCACAGCCGACGGGGACGGCGGCGGAGTAGGGCGCAATGGCCGTCATCCCAGCACTCCTCTCCGGTGCCGCCGTCTTCTTTGCGACCCTGGTGATCGCATCGGTGCTGCACAAGGCCTATGAGCAGTACCAAGAGCGGTACGTCGTTCAGGACTTGCAGTCTCCGGCGGAGATCGTTCTCTTCATCGATGCGCGGAGTCTCTTCGTCTTGAGTGTGTGTACCGCGGGCCTCACCTGGGTGGTGGCGTGGCTCATCGGCGGGGGCTGGGTCATGCAGCTCCTCTTCTTCCTTGCCGGCTTCGTCGGGCCCATGCTCTTCGTGAGGCGGTATCGCGCCCGGCGCATGCGGCTGTTCAATACGCAGCTGGTGGATGCACTGCAGGCGATGGCCAACGCCTTCAAGGCAGGGCTCACCTTCCCGCAGGCAATCGAATACGTGTCGAAGGAGGCACCCAATCCGCTGGGCCAGGAGTTTGCGCTCTTCGTGAAGGAGGTGAAGCTGGGGGTACAGCTCGAGGATGCGCTGGTGAACATGGCGGACCGAGTGAAGTCGGACGACCTGGAGCTGGTGGTCGTTGCGACCAACATCGCCCGGCAGCTCGGCGGGAACATGGCTGAGATGTTCGAGACGATCAGCGCCACCATCCGGGAGCGCTTCCGGCTCGAGGGGAAGATCGAAGCGACGGTGGCGCAGGGCAAGATGCAGGGATGGGTGGTTGCGATGATGCCCCTTGCGCTGGGCGCCATCCTCAACTGGATGCGCCCAGACTTGATGGAGCCGATGCTCAATCACGTCTTCGGGGTGGTGCTCGTGATCCTCATCGTGATCGCCGAGGCCCTCGGCATCGTCATCATTCGGAAGATCGTCAACATCGACATCTAGGGGGCGCCGGGTATGAGTACGATTCTCTCCTTCAGTGCGGCGGTCTTCACCGCAGGGGCCCTCTTCTTCGGTGTCCTGGGTATCTACGAGGGCTGGCTGCGGCGCTTCTTCGAGGAGGTGGGGCAGCAGGACGAGCGCTCCTTCCTGAAGTCGATGCAGAAGGTGGTGCTCAGGCGCCTCGGGGTGCTCAACCGCCGCTTCATGAGTGAGCGCTTCGAGACGCGGATGCGCCGGAAGCTGACGCAGGCGGGAGACCCCGCCGACCTGAAGCCGGAAGAAATCATCGGCTTGCAACAGATCGGCGCCGTGGTGGGCTTGGCCCTTGGTATCTATGCGACCGTCCTCGTCGGTTGGCCCATCTTCCTCTCGGTCATTCCGATGGCCATCGGCTTCATCTATCCGCTCATGTGGGTAAACGAGCAGGTCGCCAAGCGCCACCAGGCCATCCTCCGCGCGCTGCCCTACAACCTCGACCTCCTGACCCTCTCGGTCGAGGCCGGATTGGATTTCACCGCCGCCCTGCAGAAGGTGGTGGAAAAGGGCAAGCCGGGGCCCCTGCTCGATGAGTTCGCGCTGGTGCTCCGTCAGCTCAAGATGGGCAAGACCCGTGAGGAGGCGCTCAAGAGCATGATCCACCGTGTGGACCTGCCGGCGATCACCTCCTTCCTCACCTCGCTCATCCAAGCCGACCGGATGGGGACCAGTCTGGGCAAGGTGCTGCGCATCCAATCGACGCAGCTGCGGATCGAGCGCAGCCAACGTGCAGAGAAGCTCGCCAACGAGGCGCCGGTGAAGATGCTCTTCCCTCTGATCGCGTGTATCTTCCCCACCGTATTCATGATCCTCTTTGGGCCCATCATCTTCCAGTTCATGTATGGGAACGTGGGCGGCTGAGCCCGGGGGTGGGAGTCGACGCGGAACCGAATGGGCTTCACGCTGACCATCACGCAGGGCCCGGGGGCGGGGCAGACGCTTCGCTTCGAGCAGCCGACCGTCACCTTCGGCCGTACCGCAGACAATGACGTCGTCCTCTACGATCCGAATGTGTCGCGGCGGCATTTCGAGATCGCGCAGGAGGACGGCGGCTGGGTGGTTCGCGACCTAGGCTCGTCCAATGGTACGCGGCTGAATGGTGCTCCGGTCACCGCTCATCCTCTTTCGGCCGGCGATCGGATCGAGGCTGGCGAGGCGGTCTTCGTCTTCACGCCGGAGGAGGGCGCGCCGAAGACGGCTCCCGCTGCGTCGGCCGTGCCGGCCCGGCGGCGCGCGCCAGGCAAGGCTGCCTCCGTGCCTACCCGCGGCGCCCATGCGCCGCCATCGGGGCCGCCGGCGGCCAAGGGGGCGGGCCGCAAGTCGAAGGTGCCGGCGAAGCCACCCAGTGCAGCGAGCGCCCTCGCCAAGCCGGCCGATCCCTTCGCCGGGCTCTCGGCCCGGGAGCGCTTCAAGCGGCGAAAGGCGGCGCGCACCCCCATGGGTCGCGCGAAGCTGTGGTACGGCGGGCTCCCCCGGCAGAAACGAATGCTGGTCAATGCCGGGGCCGCTGCGATCGCCATCCTGCTCCTCGCCGTGATCGGCAAGGCGGCGGTGGGTGGCGGCGGCGGCGGCCTCATCCGCCGTGACTACAGCGATACCGTGTGGGAGCTGGCGCCCGACTCACCCGTCTCGGAGACTACATTCGGCTACAACGTGCCGTTTCCCCATGAGCAGGCGTACAAGCGGGTGACAGTGAAATTCCGCTACGGCGACGGCCGGGCGACCCTTTCCTACGACATCGGGTGGATCGACAACCCAGACGAGGTGGAGATCCGCCTCAACGACGAGTTTGTCCTCGGGTACGCACCGATGGCCATCGAGAGCTGGCTCGAGGCACAGCAGGTGCAACTCCCCTACGACAAACTGATCCAGAACGCCGAGAACACGATCACCTTCGAGAACGTAAAGAATGCCAGGCAGGATCGCGGGGAATCCTGGGCGATCAAGAACATCCGCGTGCGAGAAGAAGTGATCCCGGCGCCCAACCCCGCCCTGGCCAAGGAGCGCTTCGAGCTGGCGGAGAAGCGGTGGAGCGAGCGGAAGATCAGCCCGCAGAACCTCCATGACGCGTGTCGCTACTTCAAGGATGCGCGGAACTACCTCGAGCGTTTGCCGATGAAGCCACCGCTCTACGAGGAGGCGGAGGCACGCATCCGAGAGTGTGAGCACGAACTCGAGCAAACCTGGCAGACGATGGTCTTCTCGGTGCAGAAGGCGGCGCGCTTCCACGACTACGAAAAGGCAAAGGGCATCCTCGAGCAGATGCTGAAGTACTTCCCTGACGAGCGCGATCCCCGGCACGGGTACATCAAGGAGTACCTCGACAAGCTGCAGTGATCGCGGCACGATGCGCCCGCTGTGGCCGAGGCCAGTGGATGGGAGCTCTTCGTCGTCGGGGCCTATTTCGCGCTCCTGGGGGTGCTCTCCGTCTTCGGCCTCCATCGTGCCTCGCTCCTATGGCGCCTCCGCCGCCAAAGACCGGAAGCGGCGCAAGGCGCGTTGCCCGCCGAGCTGCCGGTGGTGACCGTACAGCTGCCCATCTACAACGAGCGCCACGTCGCCACGCGTCTCCTCGATGCGGTGTGTCGCCTTCGCTACCCGCGCAGCCGCCTCGAGATTCAGGTGCTAGATGACTCGACGGACGACACGACCCTGCGCCTCGCTGACGCGGTGGCGCGCTGGCGCGCGGCGGGGATCGACGTGGTGCACCTGCGGCGAGGGGCCCGCCAGGGTTACAAGGCAGGGGCGCTTGCTCACGGCCTGGCGCGGGCCCGCGGCGAGCTCATCGCCATCTTCGATGCCGACTTCGTGCCCCCGCCCGACTTTCTGCTGCGACTGCTACCGCACTTCGCCGACCCGACGGTCGGAATGGTGCAGGCCCGCTGGGGACACCTGAATCGGGAGAATTCCTGGCTTACTCGCGCGCAGGCGCTCCTCCTCGATGGGCACTTCGCCATCGAACACGCTGCGCGCTACCGGTCCGGCGCCTTCTTCAACTTCAATGGAACGGCGGGGATTTGGCGCCGCGGCGCCATCGAGGCGGCGGGAGGCTGGGCGTGCGATACGCTCACCGAGGATCTCGACCTGTCTTACCGGGCACAGCTCTGTGGATGGCGCTTCGTCTACGTCGATGCGGTGCGTACGCCGGCGGAGCTGCCCTCGGAGATCCACGCCTTCAAGAGCCAGCAGCGGCGGTGGGCAAAGGGCTCGGTGCAGACTGCGCGCAAGCTGCTTGGCCGCATCCTGCGGGCGCGATTGCCCCGCCACGTGACGCGCGAGGCGATCTTCCACCTCTGCGCGAACCTCGTGTGGCCCCTGATGGTGCTCCTGGCGATTCTCATGCCACCGGCGGCGGCCTACCGAAGCGGGCACGGGATGCGGCAAGCGCTGCTCGTGGACCTACCCGTTTTCTTCTGCGCCACCGTCTCGGTGGCCGTCTTCTATGTGAGTTCGCAGCGCGGCTCGGGCCGGTCGCCCGCTCGCCTGTGGCTGGAGGTGCCGCTGGCGATGGCCGTCGGGGCCGGCCTCTCCCTCTCCAATGCCCGGGCCGTACTCGAGGGGCTTCTCGGCATCTCGTCTCCCTTCGTTCGCACCCCCAAATCTGGGGAGACGGACGGACAGCGCCGGCGGACCCGCCACGATCTGAAGGCCTCGCTCCTGGGCTCGGCGGTGGAGGTCTGCTTGGCTGCCTACCTCCTGGGGGCCTCCCTGTGGCTCGCCGGTCGCGGCGCGTGGGTGAGCGTGCCCTTCGTTCTACTCTTCGCCTTTGGCTACCTCGTGGTCGGCCTCTCGTCGCTCTGGTCGGGCTGGGAGCTGCGCCGTTCGCGTCCGGCGGCCAGCTTGGCCTCGAACCGCTGCTGCTGAGTGACGTAGTAAGGTTCCTCGGGATCCGCGGCGCGGGCGCGCTTCGCCGCTTCGACCGCGCCTTCGAGGTCCCCGGTGGCGGCCCGCAACTCCGCCAGCGTATCCCACAGGCCTGCCGCCTCGGGGTGCTGCGCCAGGGTCTCTTCGGCAAGGCGGCGCGCCCAGCTGCGAGCCAGCCCCTCGCGGTAGCACAGCCACGCCGCTGCGTTCACCTCCTCCGGCCTCTGGCCCACCCGCTGCAGGTGCGCGCGGAGCAGGCGCAGGGCCTCTTCGGAGCGGCCGCTGCGGTGGTAGGCGATGGCGAGCTGGTAGGGCACCTCGCGTGCTTCGGGGCTCTTGGGATAGCGCCGTTGGAGCGCCTCGAGGAGGCGGATGGCCGACGCGTAGTCTTTCCGGCCGCGCAGGTACAGGTACTTGCCGAGAACCAAGTACACCCCTGGCAGCAGCCGTTCCACCTCTTGTTCGAGCGCGGCCAAGTCCGTGGCCAGCGCAGTGCGCAGGGCGGGGCCGTCCGCGTCTGGGACCAGCCGGAGTGCGTCGCTGGCCGCGCGCTCCGCCTCTCGGCCCCGGCGCCGCAGCAGTCGGCGGGCGGCAAAGAGTCGGGCAAAGTGGACGAGCGCCGCCTGAGCGTCTCCGCGTACCGCGTGCCGGAAGCCGAGCTCGTAGGCCAGGTGCGGGTCCAGCGGGTTGCGACGAGCCTGCTCGGTCAGCTCCGCCAGGGTGCCCTTGCCCTCATGGAAGCGGCGCATTGCTTCTCGGAACTCCTGCCACGGAAGGTAGCCGAAGACCCGATCGATCTCCTTGCCCTCGGAGTCGAGGAAGAGGACGGTGGGGAAGCCGACGACGTGGTAGCGCTCGACCACCTGCGTTCCCTCGTCCCCCTCCGCGTCGACCTTTACCGCCACGTAGTCGGCGGCGGCCCGGGCCACCTCGCCGCGAGAAAAGACCTCTCGGTCGAGGGCGTGGCAGGGACCGCACCAGGTGGCGTAGACGTCCACCATCAGGGGCACCTTGCGGGCGCGGGCCTCGGCGAGGGCGTCGGTGAAGCGCCCCTGGAACCACTGCACGCCCGCCGCGGCCCCGTCGGATGCACCGCCGGCTGGGCGCTCCTCTGCGTGGGTGGATGGCAGCCAGAGCAGGGAGAGGAGGAGAAAGAGGATTCCGGTCGTCGTGCGCACCATGTCGCCCACTTGCGCCTGCCGCCTCTCGCCTGTCAAGGCGACGGCGAGAGGGGTCGGGGCGAGGTGCGTGCGTCGCCTTGGCCTGCGGCTCGCCCTAGGGCTGCGACCGCCCCGGTGAGCGGCCCTGCACCGGCGTGACCAGCGCCCCGGACGGCGCGCGGCTACGGAGCACCTGTCGCATCAGCCTCTCGATCTCCGCTGCATGCCGCTCGCACGGCGCTTCGAAGCGAAACGCCAGCCCCGCCGGCGGCCCTTCGACGCAGCGGGTCACCGTCGCGGGGATGCGCAGCCCGATGAGCCGGCCGGGGCGCTTCAAGTGGAGGGTGCCCCGGGTCCCCTCTGGAAGCGTCTCCTCGGTGCGCATGAAGAGCCCGCCGGTGGACAGGTCCACCGAGACGCCGGACACCTTCCCCCCCGGGTGGCGGAAGGTCGTCTCCAGCTGGGCCGAGATCCGCCGGCCCGCGCGCTCGGCATAGGGAATGGACTCGCCGCGCGCGTACCCAACGAGGAGATCGCGCACCCGCCCTTCAGTGGCGAGGAATTCGAGGCCCAGGCCCGCTGGTAAGCCAGGTCGCGAGTGCACCCGCCGCCAGACCACTCGGCAGCGGGTGCGGAAGCTCTTCCCGTCCTCGAAGCGCACCTCCACGGGCGTGATCGCACCGACCTGGAGGTCTCGCCGGGTGGGCACGAAGAAGCCACCGAGGCGCCCGTGGTCGAAGCAGGCGTTCAAAAAGTCTCGTCCTGCCCGGTAGCGCGCAACGATCACGGCGTGAGGCGTTCCAGTCGCAGCTCGGTGTGAATGGGGCCGTTGCGGGCGCCTTGGAGCACCGCATGGCTGATGTACAGGGTGCCCTGGTGCAGGACGGCGTCCGCCCAGAATCCGGCGGCCCCTTCGCTGTAAACGACCTGTCGGCTGAAGGCGCCACCCGCGTCCGCGGTCGCATAGAGCAGGTCACCCGCCGTCGCGTCCTGGTAGACCACCAGCCACCGGTTGCCGTCGACCAGCACCTTGGCATCGGCGCCCACCAGGCTGGGGCCGTTGCCCGCCGGGTCGCGCAGCCCATCATCCACGACGCCCTCAGCGCTCACCGCCCCGTTCTCCACGAGTGCCCACTTCAGCGCGTCCGCACCTGCATCCTCGTAGACCACCAGGTAACCGCCGCTCGTTCGCGCAAGGCTGGGGAAGCGGCCCAGGTCCTGCTCGGGCCCCGACCCCAAGGTCACCACCGAGCCCACCGTGCCCCCGGCCACGTCCACGCCGGTCGCCACCTTCAAGGCTCCATCGCTCCGGTCGTACCAGGCCACCGCGACGCCCGCGGCGGAGGCGTCGACCTCTGGGAACAGCCCGGTCCCCTCGGGGAGATCCTCGAGCGACTCGAGGGGGACCTGCGTGGCGCAAAGTGGGTTGCCTCCATCGTCGACGCACACGTCGCCGGTGGCGCACGGGGTGGCGCAGCCGTTCGAGTCCGGCAGACACTCCGGGCCGCGGCCCGCATCGGCGCACTGCTCGCCGGTCGGGCAGCTGCCCCCGCAGGGGGGTGGGGGGACCGCCTTGCGCTCCACCTCGAAGACGGTCCAGTCCGAGGCCGAGGTCGGTGCCGCGGAGCTCGCCTGTGCGAGCTTCAACGCACTGACGTAGGTGTCGGCACCTTCGCCCGCGCGGGAGAAGTAGGCGATCAGCGGCTCACCTGCCGGCGTGAGGGTGATCGAGGTGAACCACCCCACGTCGCCAGCGGCATCCACCGTGTGGGTGCTCCAGCTGCCGTCGCCGGCGCGGCGCGCATACTTCAGATCGCCGTTGTCGCGGTCGTAGTAGCTGACGTGGAGCGTGCCGTCCCCGGCCGCCACGATGTCCGTGAAGCGGCCCACCGCCGGGCCGGGTTCGTCGATGCCGCCGCGCGGGCCCGCAGGATCGGCCACCGGGATGCCTCCCTGCGGCAGGCCATCCACCCACTCCACGCCGCTGCGGGCACCGCTTGCATCGAAGAAGACGACGACGAGGTCCTCGTGGTCACCCTCGAGCGCACTCACCGCCGCGCTGCCGTCTCGGAGCACCGCCAAACCACTGTGGCGTCCGATGTCCACGATCTCCAACGGGGGCAGCGGCTCAGTGGCAAGCGAGGGACGCGGGATCGCAGGTATCGTCGACGTTGTCGGGGTCCGAGAAGGTGGCGATGGTTCCCGCCGGGCAGCTCTGTTCGCACAGGTCCGTCGGGTGACAGCTGTTGTTGCTCGGAACGCAGGCCTGGCCCGGGGGACACCCGCCGCCACAGGGCGGCTCGCCGACGCAGTAGCCGGCGAAGCAGTCGAGCCCATCGGGGCAGCTGCCATCGGCGTCGCAGCGGGCGAAGGTGCACACCTGCTGCTCCGAGCCGTTCACCGTACGAGGCAGGCAACGCTGCCCTGCCACCGAGCAGTCGGCGTCCTCGGTGCAGACCTCGTAGTCGTCGACGCAGATGCCGCCCCGGTTGCAGGTCTGGCCGGGGCAGCACGCGGCATCGCCCCCTTCGTCGCAGTAGCGGGGGCCGAGTTTGCAGGTGCCGTCGCTCTGGTCGCAGTACCAGCGGTCCCCAAGCTGGGCCTGGCACTCGGCATCGTTCTGACACCGCGTGGGACCCGAGTCCGCACCTCCATCCAGCTTCACCACGACTCCACCGCCGCACTCGCACGCGGAGGCGAGCACCCAGACGAGGAGCGCGGTGAGCCAGGCGCATCGGACGTGCGATTTCACGGTCCCTCCCTTCGAACGTGTTCAACCTCGATTGAACCATTGTAGCGGCGCGCACAAGGGGTGCTCAAGGCGAGGGCACCTGACATACGCTTCGATCCATGGCTTCGATTCTCGTCCTGGTGGCGTCCGGCCCCGAGGCGCCGGAGCGCACCCGCGAGGGCCTTCAGCTCGCCCTCGCGATGCACCACAGTGGGATGCTCGAGGGGCTCGCGGTGCTCCTCACGGGCGCGGGGGTGGCCTGCCTCGCGGCACAGGGCCGGGGCGAGGTGGCGGCGGAGCTGCGGGAGGCCGTGGATGCGCTCCTCGAGGCCGGCGTGGAGGTGGCGGCGTGCACGCGGGCGCTCCACGCCCGGCGCCTGCTGGACGATGAGGAGGCGCTCGAGGGCGTTCGCCCGGTCGGGGCGCCCACCTACCTTGCCGACAAGGCGGGGCAGGGGTGGCAGGTGCTCACCTTCTGAACGAATCGCGGCCCTGCCCAGGGCAGCACTGCGCAAGGTGCCCTCCGAGGCCGGGTCAGTGCAGTGAGAGCCCAGCTGCCATCTGTGATGTGGTGCGCAGCCCGCCCGGTCCCCGCTTGCCGGCGTGGCCGCCTCCGGCGGGGCCGCCCGCCTACGGCCGGACGAGGAGTCCCAGCCACAGGTGGTGGTCCCTGTCGTGGCCGAGCACCTGCTGCCAGCCGGCGGTGAGCGCCACGTCACCGAGGTCCACGCGAAGCCCCAGGAGGCCGCCCAAGGTGAAGGTGGCCACGGGGTCGTGGGCTTCGAAGACCTGCACCGGCTCCGCAGGCGGGATCCATACCAGCCACGGGTCAATCTGCAGGTAGGCTGAGACCGGGCCGGCGATGTGGTAGGTGGCGACCCCGCTCGTCCCTAGGCGCAGCGGCATTCGCCCATCGATGTACAGGCTCAAGAACGCCTCGCCGAAGAGGTGCAGGGCACCGACCCGATACCCATAGCCGAAGCCGCCCTCCACGCCGGCCGCCAGCTGATCCCGTGCGGGCACCGAGAGAAAGGAGCCCTGGTGGGTCGCGGCGGGGAGGAGGAGACGTGCCGTGACGGGCAGACGTGCCTCCGGCTGCTGTGCCACGTCCAGGCTCGCCTCCACAGCGAGGTTGCCCAAGCCCAGCAGACCGGGGTCGTGGGGGGAGAGAAAGACGGGAAGCGCGAAGCCCACCACCACCTCCTCATCGAGTCCAACCCGGCCCCGAAGGGTGGAGGCGAGGAACGGTTTCGCCTTCCCACCGAAGACGAAGGCGGCGCACAGCTCCACCGCGGTGCCCGGCCCGAGGGTCACGCCGTCGAAGGGCTCGAGAGGCAGGGGGGCGCGCTCGGGCGCGGGATGCGTCCAGCCGGGGACGGTCTCGGGTGAGGGCGGCGGCGGCTCGGTGGTGGGGGCGGGCTCCCCGCGGGCCAGCGCCGGAAGCGCAGCGAGGAGCAGGAGCAGCGGCCGGCCGAAGGAGAGCATGGTGGGAGTATACTCGGCGCATGTTCCGCCGGAACGCCGCCCGCAGCCTCGCGCGTGCGCTCGTCCTCCTCGTTGCAGTGGCCTCGCTCGTGCCGGCCGCGGCGGGGCGCCGCCCGCGCGCGCGCCCGAAGCGCGGGCGTCTCGCCGTGCAATGCAACGTCGAAGGCGCGACGGTGCTCGTGGACGGACGAGAGGTGGGTCGGACGCCGCTTTCCAAACCCATCTCGGGCCTTGCGCCGGGACGGCATGCGGTGGGGGTGCGAAAGCCCGGCTACCTGCCTGTAGACGAGGTGGTGCGCGTGCGCCCCGGCAAGACAGCCACGCTCGAGGTGCTGCTGCTTCCCACTGCCGGGGTGCTCACGGTGCGAAGCGACCCGGAAGGGGCCGAGGTCTTCGTCAATGGTGTGCTCGCCGGAACGACGCCCCTTCGCGACTGGGAGGTGGTCCCAGGCGAGGTGACCCTCATCGTACGGGCGCCCGGCCACGAGCCCTACCGCGCCGACCTTCGGATCCGGGCCGGCGAGGCGCGCACCCTCGATCTCTCGCTCGAGCCCCTTGGAGCGACGCCGCCGCCCGCGGCGGTCTCGACCGAACTGTTGCCGCCGCCCGCCAAAGACGGAGGCCTACCCTGGGGCTCGTGGTGGCTGTGGGCGGCGGTTGGGGCGGCGGTGCTCGGCGGCACTGCGCTGGCCGTGGCGGCCAGCAGCGCGGGGCCGGTGGAGGTGCAGGATCCCAGCCACCTGCCCGGCGGGCCTCCCGACGTGGTCATCCGCGACTGAGCCGGGGGGCGAGGAGGTGCGAAGCGACTCGCCCCGCATCGAAGCCTGACTCACAACCCGAAGCCGGCCTCCTCGGCATCGTCCCGCAGATCGAAGATGCTTTCGTTCTCCGTCTCCTCCACGACCAGGTAGAGGTCGCTCACCGACCCTTCGGCCCCGTAGTCGAGGGCGCTGACGTGGAGCTTCAGCGGCACGCCCCGCGGCAGCTTCATGTCGAAGCGGGGCGACCTGGGCCCGAAGTGGAAGCTGTTCTGCCCCACCGCATCGAGCATCTCCGCCCCCCGGTACACCGGCTCGGTGAAGCCAATGACGAAGCGGGCAAGGACCTTGCCGTCGCGCCCCACCGCTTCGACCAGCAGGAAGTTGTCCACCTTCCAGCCCGTGTTGCCCTGCGCATCGCCCGCGAAGGAGAGGCGGGTCTTGGGACCCAGGACGATCTCGGGCGAGGTGCCGTCGGTGATCACCGCCGGGGTCGGGCTCCAGTTCGTCGTCCGGACCTCCAGATCCTCCCTGAGCACCCCCTTGGCCAGGTTTTCGTGGGGTACCGGCGGCACCGCGTGGAGGATCGGGAAGACCCCAGGAGGTGTCGGCGGCGGGCTGGCGGGCCGGGGGGGCGCCGTCGCACAGGCCGCGGGAAGCACTGCGAGCAGGGTGCAGGCAAGGATGCGGGCCATGGGAGGCATGATCCTGGGCACCGACCACGGCGGTCAAGGTGCCTGTGGGGCTGACCGTAGATC
>CAYYHA010000057.1:0-19700 GCA_964471535.1 uncultured Myxococcia bacterium
GGGCGGGGCGACGAGGTGCTCCGCGGGCAGAGCGCGCCTGCGGTGTACGCGATCTTCCGGGGTGCAATCTGAAGCGGCCGTGGGGGCGCCCGGGGCCCCTGCGGCGGCCCCGGCCGCCGCCCCGGTGGCGCAGCGCCTCGTGTATGCTGGCGCTACGGTGCACCCCCTCCGGCGAAGCCTGCGTTGCCTCTGGCTCCTCGTCGTCCTCGCGCCGCCGCTCCCGGCCGCTGCGGCGAGCTGGCACCAGAGCGCACTCTCGGCGGCGCCGCTCGCGGCGGACCTCGCCGGGACGCAGGGTGTGGTGGTCCTGTCCTCGGGCGCGCAGGCGGAGGTGCACGTCCTCGTCTTTCCGCCCGACGCGCCGCCCGCCACCGGCGCGCTCCTCGATGCCTTCACCCCCGCCTCGCCAGAGGTGGTGGTGGCGACCGACGGCACGACGGTGCTCGTCGCCCACGGCGGCAGCACCCTGCGCCGGCAAGATGCGGGGGGCGTGTGGGGGGACGTGACGCCGGTCCTCGGGGGGGCGCCCATCGCCTCGGTGGACCTGGACCCGGGGGGCTCCGGCTACGCCGTGGCGGTGGTCGCCGACACGAGCCCCTTTCCTCCCAGCTTTGCCATCAGCGCCGATGCGGGGGCGAGCTGGCAGGACTACGACGTGGCCGGTGCGAAGTTCAGCGACGTCGCAGTCCTGGGGATGCAGGCGGTGGCCGTCCAGACGACCCCCACCGTCGGGGTGGTCTCCTTCGAGGGCACGACGCCCATGGCGCAGCTCCGGGGCAACCCGATGGTCGGCCTGGCTGAGGTGGTGGTCACCGGCGGTGGAACCTGGGTGGTCCTCGGCGGGGGGCTGAACGCGCAGTACGGCTGGACCACCTTCACCGGTGCGCTGACCATGGCGCCCCATCCCACCGCCGCCGCCCTGCAGACGGCGGCCACCGCGGGGAACGCCGTGTGGATCGCCGAACCCGGCGGCGCGATCCACCAGCTTCCCCAGCCGGACGCGGGGTGGGACAGCGCCCTTACCGAAGCGACGGGGCTCCAGAGCGTGGTGGCGGTGGTGAGCGCCGATCCGAGCCGGATCCTTGCCCTGGGTCTTTCGGCCACGGGCCCGGCCATGGCCTGGCGGAATCGACCGCCGGTGGTGGACAGCCCGCCGGCGGACACGATGCTCACCGAGGGCGGGGCCCCGTCTCCGGTCGGCGTGGTCGCCGCCGATCCCGACGGGGAGGTGCCGGGGATCGTCTGGTCCTGCGACCTGCGAAGCGGCGGTGGGATGCCTCGCTTCGGCGATCCCACCGCGCCCTCCACGACCGTTGCGGTGGACGACGATCCCTCCACCTGCCCCGGCGACCCCGACGAGGCGGTGGTCTGCCGGGTGAGCGTCTCGGACGTCGACGGCCCCGCAGCCGACCTGCCCTTCACCCTCTCCATCGCCGCGGCGGACACGGTGGCGCCGACGGTGCCGGTGCTCGGCCTGCCTGCCACCGTGGCTCTGGGTGACTCGGTGACCGCGACGGCGAGCAGCAGCGACAGCTGTCCCGCCGAGTACCGCTGGCAGCTCCTCGACGCCGGAGGCGGTGTGGTCGATCAGGCGACGACCGCCTTCGGCACCGATTGGCTCTTCACCCCGGCGGCGGCGGGCGACTACACGGTGCGCGTGGAGGCGGTCGATTCGGGGGGCAACGTCAGCGCCGCCGAAGCGGCCTTGACCGTCGTGGCCGGTCCGCCGCCCGAGGGTGCCTTCACCGCCTGCCCGACCATGGTGGTCGCTGGGGAGACGGCACGGCTGGCCGTCGCCCACGTCGCCGGGCCGGTGCCCGACGCCTGGCGCTGGGAGGTCGGTGGCGCCGCCACCGCCTGCTCGCGCCTCCTCGACGGTGGTACCACCTGTGAGATCGACCTCGACCGGTGTGTGCCCGACGGCAGCACCGTCGACGTCCGCGTCGTGCCCGAGTCCGGTGCGCTGTCGGGGCCTCCGGTCTCCTGCACCCTCACCGTGATCGGTACCTCGACTCCGCCCCAGATTGTCGTGAGACACGAGGGGACCGATGTGTCTGGAGCTGTGGTGCCCGTCCTCCTGTCCGAAGGGGACACGTCGGTTGCCTTCGATGTCGAGGTAAGCGACTGCCCTGCCGAGACGGTCTCGCTCGTGCCGAGCGCCCCGCCCGGCATGGCGTCCACCCTCGACCGGACCGAGATCGCCGGGAACGGGACCGCCCGCCTCGAGCTGTCGATCCCCTTCGACCCGGCGCTCGAGGGCAGCACGCAACGCGTCGAGGTGGAGGCCTTCGATGGACGGGATCGCGTGACGGCCAACTGGGACCTCGCCATCGCGCTCGACCCGGCGGTGCGCGACGCTGCCGCGGTCCGGCTCGTCTTCGATGCACCCGCGCCCCGGGTACCACCCGGATCGGTGCTGCGGGTGAGTGGGCGTATCGAGGTGGAGGCGGCGGCGCCCTTGCCGCGGCTCGTCCTCGATCTCGAACATCCGGGGCTGCACCTCGTGCGACCCCCCGTGGTCGAGAGCCCCTGCGCCCGGCTCACGGTCGGGCCCGAGGGGCGGCTCGAGGCGGATGGGCTCTTCTCGGAGTGCGGCGCGCGCTTCGAGCTGTGGGTGCGCCGGAGCCTGGGCACCGCGGCACTGCGGCCCGCTGCCTGCCGGTGGGGCCCGGACGAGCGGACTGTCCGTCGCTGCGAGGGGGCGCTGAGCCTCGGCGGGGCGGCGCCCCTCGGGTGCAGCACTGCGGCCGGCCGAAGCGGGGGGGCCGCCTTCCTCCTGCTCTGCATTCTCTCGTGCCTCACCTGCGGGGCCGCCGGGCGGCGGCGCAGGGGGCGCGGCCCGCCGGGATAGGCGCTACGGCCGCCGCCGGCCGCGCGGCGTGTGCGCCGGGAACGGCGGGAGGGGCAGGGCGGGGATCGGGAGCGTGGCGACGGGCAGGGCGGCGGCGGGCCGGTTGCGGCGGGCGCGCGGCGGGACCGAGGCGTGCTCCTGCGGCAGAGCGCGCAGCCGGGACGGGTGTCCGGGGAACGTGGTATGCCCGCGTCCATGGGCTTCGACGACGTCCTAGGCCACGACCGAGCGAAGGCGCGCCTCCGGGCGGCGCTCGAAGGGGGCCGGCTCCCCCACGCCTGGCTCTTTGCCGGGCCGGAGGGGGTGGGGAAGGAGCGCCTGGCACGCCGCTTCGCCGCGGCGCTCCTCTGTGAGGCCTCGCCGCGGGAGGCGCCCTGCCGGAGCTGCCGGGGCTGCGAGCGGGCGCTGCGGGGGGTTCATCCCGACTTCCTCGTGCTCCTGCCCGAGGCGGAGCGGGTGGCGCGCGGTCTCGCCTCCCGCGCCGAGTTCGAGCGGACGCCCAGCCGGGAGCTGAAGATCGCCGAGGTGCGGCAGCTCGAGCGGTGGCTGCGCCTCGGTCCGGTCGAGGGGCGCGCGAAGGTCGCGCTCGTGCTGCCGGCCGACCGCCTGAACCAAAGCGCCCAGAACGCACTGCTGAAGACCCTGGAGGAGCCGCCGCCGGCGGCGACTTTGCTGCTGGTCACCTCCGCTGCGGAGGCGCTGCTGCCCACCGTGCGCTCGCGCTGCGTGCGCCTCCCCTTCGCGCCCCTGCCCCCCGAGGTGGTGGCGGAACACGCCCGCAGCCACCACGGGTGTGCGCCCGGGGCGGCGGCGGTGCTCGGGCGGCTCTCCGGGGGTTCGCTCGGCCGGGTTCAGACCCTGGATCCCGAGACGGTGGAGACGCGGCGCCAGCTCATCGAACGGCTGCGGGCCCTGCGCCCCGGCGATGGCCTGGGCGCGACTCGGCTGGTCGCGGTGCTCGCGGAGGAGCGCGAGGAGGCGATCGAGCGGCTTCGGCTCCTCCGGACCTGGTACCGGGACGTGCTCGCCGCGTCGGTGGGCGCATCCAACGCGCTGCTCATCCATGCGGATCTGGCCGAAGCTGCACGCGAGGATGCCGCGCGGCTGGGGGGCGAGACGATCCTCCGCCGGCTGGCGGCGATCGAATCGGCGGTGGAGGCCATCGAGGCGAACGTCACCCCGCGGCTCGCCGTGGAGGGGATGCTCGCGTCCTTCGGAGGCGGCCCATGAGCGTCGACCAAGAGCTCGAGGCGCTGGTCGAGGCGGCGCGGGCCGGGGATATGAAGCCCGTGTACCTCTTCAGCGGAGACGAGTTTCTGTGCAAGCGGGCCGTGGATGCCCTGGTGGAGGCGCTCGTGCCAGAGGCGGCGCGGGACTTCAATCTCTCGGTGCTCGACGGGGCGCTCGTGGACGCGCGGCGCATCGCCGCCGACCTCTCACAGGTGCCGATGCTCCGCGGCACGAAGGTGGTGGTGGTGCGCGACACCACGCTCCTGTCGTCGAAGGGCGATCTGTCGGCGGAGGTGGAGCGGGCGATGCGCCTCTTTGCCGACGGCAAGCGTGGGGAGGGTGCCCGCCGCATGCTCGCCGTCCTGGCCAAGGCGAAGTGGACGGTGGAGGCGCTCACCGAAGCGAGCCGCACGCGGTGGAAGAAGGACCTCGGGGTGGACGCGGAGGCGCTCGATCCCGAGGTGCTCGAGGCGATTCGGCAGGTCATCGAAGCGGAGGGATGGTCGGTCCCGGAGACGGACGCCCAGCCCCTCGAACGGCTGCTCGGGGGGGATGCGCCGGCGGGCAGCGTCCTCGTGCTCACCTGTGAGAAGCCCGACCGGCGCAGCCCCCTCACGCGCCTCATCGAGGAGCGCGGGGTGCATCTGAAGTGCGCGGTGGAGCGGCGGGGCAGGGACATCGAGGGGCTCGACATCCGCGCAGTCACCCGGACGATCCTCGCCGAGCACGAAAAGCGCCTCGAGCCCGAGGCAGAGCGGGCCCTGAAGCGGGCCATCGGCGGCGATCTGCGCCTGATCGCAGCGGAGGTGGAGAAGCTGTGCCTCTACGTCGGCGATCGGCCCACCATCACCCGAGCCGACGTCGAGGCCGTGGGGGTGAGCCAGATCCGCGAAGAGGAGTTCTGGGAGCTCGGCAACGCGGTGGTGGGCCGCGACCTGACGGCGGCGCTCTTCTACCTCGACGACGCCTTCGCCCACGGACGGCACCCCATCGCCATCGTCGCGGCGATCGCGGGGGCGCTGCGCCGCGCGCTGCAGGTGCGCGCGGCAGCCGAGGCGGCCGGGGTGGCACCGGGCCGTCGTCTGCGCCGCTTGCCCGATGCGGTGCTCGAGTCGCTGGCGGAGCTGCGGGGCAAGAAGCCCCACCCCTATGCAGCGCTCAAGGAGTGGGAGCGCAGTCTCGGCTGGCCGTCGGTCGACGCCCTCGGGGCCGCGCTCGGAGCGTGCGCCCGGGCAGACCAGGCCCTGAAGCGAAGCGGTGGCGTCGCGCGTCTGGTGGTGGAGGCGCTGGTCTTCGAGCTGTGCCGGGGGGCCAGAGTGGGCACCGCCGCCTGAGGGCCCGGCAGCGGCCGCCAGCGCCTCGGAGTCCTGTTCCCCGTACCCGCTGCGCTGCCCCCCGTCCCGCACCCGTGCTAGAGGTGGTCGCCCCATGCACGACGAACGAATCCTGGTGACAGCGGCGCTCCCCTACGCGAACGGCGCCATCCATCTCGGCCACCTCGTCGAGTACATCCAGACGGACATCTACGTCCGCTTCCTGAAGATGACCGGGCGCGACGCCGCCTACATCTGCGCCGACGACACCCACGGGGCGCCCATCGAGCTCAACGCGGCGAAGGAAGGCGTGACCCCCGAGGCCTTCATCGAGCGCTGGCACCGTGCCCATGCCCGGGACTTCGCCGCCTTCGACGTGGACTTCGACATCTTCTACACGACGCACTCGGAGGAGAATCGGCGGTGGGTCTATCGCATCTACGAGGCGCTGCGCGATGGCGGCCACCTCGTGGAGCGGGAGATCGAGCAGCTCTACTGCGAGAACGACGCCCGCTTCCTTCCCGATCGCTTCGTGAAGGGGACCTGCCCGAAGTGCGGCGCGCCGGATCAGTACGGCGACGTCTGTGAGAAGTGCAACACCGCCTACAAGCCCACCGATCTCGAAGCGCCCCGCTGTGCCGTCTGCGGCGGCACGCCGGTGGTTCGCAAGTCCACGCACATCTTCATGCGGCTCTCCGACTTCACCGAGTTTCTGAAGGGCTGGACCTCCGCGGGGACCTTGCAGCCGGAGATCCGAAACTTCATCGAGGGCTGGCTCGCCGAAGGCCTGCAGGACTGGTGTGTGACCCGAGACGCCCCGTACTTCGGCTTCGAAGTGCCCGACCGACCCGGCAAGTACTTCTACGTGTGGATGGACGCCCCCGTCGGCTACATCAGCAGCACCGAACGGTGGTGCCGCGAGCGGGGGGACCGCACCGTCGAGGCGTACTGGGAGCGGCCTGGGGCACGGATCATCCATTTCATCGGCCGGGACATCGTCTACTTCCACACGCTCTTCTGGCCGGCGATGCTCGAGGGGGCGAAGCTGGCGCTTCCCTCTCGCGTGATCGTCCACGGCATGCTCACCATCAACGGTGAGAAGATGAGCAAGACGCGGGGGACCTTCATCAACGCCTCCGAGTACCTCGAGCACCTCGACCCCACTTGGCTGCGCTACTACTACGCGGGCAACCTGTCGGCGCGGCCCGAGGATCTCGACCTCAACTTCGACGACTTCCTGAACCGCATCAACGCCGAGTTGGTGGACAACCTGGCGAACCTCTGCCACCGGGCGATCACTTTCGCGCACAAGTTCTTCGAGGGTCGCGTCACCACGCCGGATCCCGAGGTGGAACGCGAGGCACTCGGGTACATGGAGCGGATCCGTGCGCACTACGAGGCACTCGAGTTTCGCAAGGCGGTGCGGGAGATCTGCGCGCTGGGTGACTTCGGTAACGAGTACTTCCAGAAGGCCGCGCCGTGGGCGCAGCGCAAGCGCGATCCCGAGGCCGCTCAACGCAGCGTGACCACCGCGGTGAACCTGGCGAAGCTCATCGCCATCGCGCTGAAGCCCATCGTCCCGCGCATCTCCGCACAGCTCGAGGAGGAGCTGAAGACGGGACCCCTTGCCTGGTCGGACGCCTGCTTCGACGTCGCCGACCGCACCTTGGGGGCGCCCCGTCCTCTGGCCAGGAAGGTCGAACGGCAGCAGATAGACGCACTGCTCTCCCCCAAGGAGCCCGCCGCGGCCGCGACGAAGGAGGAGGACACCGCGCAGGACGAGGTGGCCACGATCTCCTACGAGACCTTCCAGAACGTCGAGTTGAAGGCGGGACAGATCGTGGCCGCCGAGAAGGTGAAGGGGGCCGACCGGCTCCTCCACCTGAAGGTCGACCTCGGTGAGGCGGAGCCGAGGAGCATCGTCGCGGGGATCGCCACCTCCTATGGCCCCGAGGAACTCGTCGGCCGCACGGTGGTGGTCGTTGCCAACCTGAAGCCGCGGAAGCTGCGGGGCGTCTCGAGCCAGGGCATGCTCCTCGCGGCCGAGGGCCGCGATGGCCGTCTCCATCTCGCGACCCTGCCAGATGAGGTCGCACCGGGAACACGGGTGAAGTGAGGGGCGGGCTCTGGCAACCCATCGGCGTCCTGCCGGTGGCGGCGCTCGACGAGGCGCTCCTCGAGCGTCCCACCGAGGAGCTGCAGGCGCTGGCGCGGCGAGAAGGGGAGCCTCTGCGGATCGCCGCAGCATGTGCCCTTGCGGTGCGCCACGACGCCACGGGCTTCGATGCTTTGGTGGAGGGCCTGCGCGATCCCAACCTGCGCTACCCCTGCCTGGAGGCGATGCGCCACCTGGGTGACCCGCGGGCCCTGCCTCACGCTCGGAAAGTCCGCAGGCGTCCCTTCGTCTCGCGTTTCGACCGCACGCAGGCGGCCGGGGTCCTGGCGAAGCTGGGAGAGGCCGAGGGCGTGGAGCACATCCTCCGCCGGTTGCGCCGTCGCTTCCTCGACGACGATCGCGGGCTCGCCTGCGAGCTGGCCGGTGAGCTGCGGATGAGGGAGGCCGTGGGCGCACTCGAGCCGATCGCATCCGACCCGAGAGACCTCTTCCGCGGCGCCGCCCTGAAGGCGCTGATGCGGATCGATCCAGAGGCGTGGGAAGGTCCGTTGCTTCGAATCGTTCGTGACGAGGCGGAGGACGAGGACGTTCGCTGTGACTGCGCAGAGATCCTCCACGAGCTCGGCTCGGCGGAGGCCCGCGACCTCCTCGCCGGGCTGAAGACGGACAGCGAAGAGCTGCGATCCGTGCTCTGCGAACTCTTCGATCGCGAGGTCTGACCGATGTTCATCGACGCGCACGCACACCTCGACCCGAACTACTTCGAGACCGGGCCCGATCCGGTCCTGCAGGCGGCCTTCGAGGCCGGCGTGGAGCAACTCATCGTCGTCGGCTGCGGGGTGGAGAGCTCGCGCTTCGCGGTGGAACTCGCCCGGGCGTATCCAGGGCGCGTCTTTGCCGCGGTCGGCGTGCATCCCCACGACGTCGCGAAGATGCGGGAAGGGGACTTCGAGGCCATCGCGGCGTTGGCACGTGCGCCCGAGGTGGTGGCGGTGGGGGAGACCGGGCTCGACTACCACTACCGCCATTCGCCACCCGAGGCCCAGCAGGAGGCCTTTCGGCGTTTCATTGCGCTCGCCAACGAGGTGGACAAGCCCGTGGTGGTGCACACGCGCGAGGCGGAGGCCGACACCTTGGAGATCCTGCGTCGCGAGCGGCCGCAGGCGGGCGTGCAACTCCACTGCTTCACCGGCAGCCGAGCGCTGGCGGAGGGGAGCCTCGATCTGGGCGCCTACATCTCCCTGTCCGGGGTCGTGACCTTCAACAACGCGGAGGCGCTTCGGGCCATCGCCCGGGATCTGCCACTGGAGCGCATCCTGGTGGAGACCGACTGCCCCTACCTCACCCCCGCGCCATTCCGCGGCCGGCAGAACACCCCGAGCTACGTCACCGTCACGGCGGGGCGGATCGCTGCGTTGCGGGGGATGGCGATCGAGGCCTTCGCACGGCATGCCGCCTCCAACACCCGCCGCCTCTTCCGCCTCCCCGAGGCGGCGCAGGACGAGGTGCTGGCTTTCGCCACCGGAAGCGAAGTCTACGCTGCGGTCCACCGCGAGGATGCAGACGCCGTCGTAAAGGCTCTGAAGCGGTGGCCGCGAAAGAAGCTGCGCGGTGTGCGCCTCTGGACTCCCGAGGGCAGCTCGACCGTCGCCTCGACGATGCAGGCCGTGCGCGCTTGGGCGCAGGGCGAAGGCCTTCCCTGCGACGGTCCCTGATGGCGACGCTCTTCGCCGCAGAGAGCGCACGCGGACGCCTGGAGGTCCGCAGCGCGGGACGGACCCTCCGCCTGTACGTGGACGGGGTGCTGCACAGCGCCTTCAACCCCGCCCGGGGGATCACCGGCTCGGTGTGGGACGCGCTCGCGCTTGCGCCCTGGCTCGCACCCTCGCCGCCCTGTCGTTCGGTCCTCCTGCTGGGCCTAGGCGGTGGGGCCGCCGTGCAGCTGATTCGCCGGCACCTTCGTTCGGAGACGATGACCGCGGTGGAGATCGATCCCCTGGCCATCGAGGTCGCCCGGCGTTTCTTTGGTGTCGGCGGCCGGGACGTCGAGATCGTACGGGCGGATGCGCGCCGGTGGCTCGCTCGATGCCGGCGCCGCTTCGATCTCGTCATCGACGATCTCTTCGTCGAGGCAGGCAGGATCCCGGCACGGGCGAGCGGCACCTCGGAGCCGGACTGGTGGCGGCGCCTGGCCGCGCGCGTGCGGCGGGGGGGCATGCTGGTGGCGAACTTCGCCGATGCCGCTGCGCTCACGCGCTCGGGGCTCCTCGAGGACGCGGCGACCGGACGCTTCTCCTCCCGGGCACGGATCACCTTCCGGGACTACGAGAACGTGGTCGTGGTCCTCTCCGAGCAGCCGCTCTCCCGCCGCCTGCTCGAAGCCCGGCTCTGCAAGGCGGATCTCCGAGCGGCGGATCGGAGGCGGTTGCAGATGTGTGTCAGAACGCGTCTTTGAGCCGGCGCAGCGCAGCGAAGACCCGGACGGGGTCCGTTTCGCCAGTGGTGCGCTGGATCTCGTCCGAGTCCACGCGAAGGAAGGGATTCGTCTCGCGTTCCTCGGCCAGGGTTCCGGGCACGGTGGGTCGTCCCGCCTCACGGAGGTGGCGGCACGCTTCGAGGCGACGTCGTACCGCCGCGTTGCCGGGTTCCACCGTGGAGGCGAACTCGAGGTTGTTCACGGTATATTCGTGACCGCAGTAGACGCGCGTCTGCTCGGGGAGCGCGGCGATGCGCTGCAGCGACCGATAGAGCTGCTCGGCGGTCCCTTCGAAGAGGCGCCCGCAGCCGGCGAGGAAGAGCGTGTCGCCGGTGAACACAGCGCCCAGTTGCGGAAGGTGGTAGGTGATGGCGCCCAACGTGTGACCAGGCGTGTGCATCGCTTCGAGGGTCGTCCCCTCCCAGGTCCAGGATTCACCGTCGGTGACGGTGCGGGTGGCCGCAGGGATGTGGCGCACCTCCCGCTCGCCGCAGATCACCTCGACCTGGGGATACCGCTGCAGCAGGCCGTCGATTCCGCCGGTGTGGTCCCAGTGGTGGTGGGTGAGCAGGATGGCACCCAAGGGGCGCCCCTGTGCCTCGAGGCGGGCGCAGACCGGCTCCGCCTCGGAGGGATCCACGACGGCGACAGGGGCCCCGTCGGCCACAGGCTCGAGGAGCCACGCGTAGTTGTCTCGGAGCAGCGGCAGAGGAGAGATGCGCATCGCGCCGAAGCTACCGCGGCCGTGCCCGAAGCGGCCAGAGCAGCGGGGCCGAGGTCAGCGGGATTGGGGTCAGTGAGCCGCCTGACGCAAGCGCCCAGCGATGTCGTCGGGGCCGAGGTCGAGGGTTCGTTCGAGCACCGGGATATCCGGCGTGAAGACGAAGGTGCCGGAGGCGATGGACAGCAGCGCCTCGAGCGCCTTCTCGCCCCGCACATCGTCGAAGACGGCGTTCACCACCCGGCCGTTCTCGACGAAGATCTCTCCGGTGCGAGAACGGCCGCGGACCATGAGCTGGCCGGTGCGGTCTGCCTCCGCGAGCACCATCAGAATGTCGTGGAGCGGCATCTCGTCGAGGTTGCCGTGGATCGCTTTGCCGCTCGAGCGGGCCGCGGCGCGTGTGTCGAGGCAGCGCTTCACCTTCGCGAGGAAGACCTCCACCGCATAGGGCTTCACGACGTAGTCGTCGGCACCGAGTGCGAGGCCGTGTTCGACGCTCTCGCTGCGTGCATCGGCGGTGACGAAGATCAGCGGAACGTCCAGCCCGCGGTTGCGCAGCTCGGTCAGGAGCGCGAAGCCCGTCTCGCCCGGCAGCTCGGTCTCGCTGATGACGAGATCCGCCTCGGGCGCGAGCTCGAGGGCGCGGTCGACGTCTCGCGCCGACGAGACCACGTAACCTCGCTGCGTCAGCTTCAACTCGAGGAGTGAGACATTCTCCGGGTCTGGATCCACCACCAGGATGTGCTGCCCGTCGGCGAGCAGGCGCTGGCGCATCAGGTCGCCGGTGAGGATCTTCTTGACGAGCTCGACCACGGTGGGGTCGAGGAGCGTCCCTGCGTACGCCTCCAGCTCGGCCAAGGCTTCGTCCCGCTCCATGGGCTCGCTGCGGCCCGGACGGGGGACGCGAATGAAGTCCTCGTAGGCGTCGACGGCGGCGATGATGCGGGCGCCGAGGGCGATCTCGTTGCCCTTGCGGCCGTCGGGCACGCCGCTCGCATCCCAGGCCTCGTAGAGCTGGCCCAAGATGGCGTTGACCTCCACGGGGAGGTGCACCGACTCGAAGAGGCGGCCCGGCGCGCGGAAGTAGCGCTTGGCGTCGCGCCGGAAGCCCTCCTCCTCGGCGATCCTCGGCAGCACGATGTGTCGGTCGTGGCGCTTACCGATGTCGTGGAGGTAGCTGGCGATGATGTTGAAGTTCACCTCACGCTCGGAGAGCCCCATGCGTCGGCTGACGCTGCGCACGAGCTTCGCGACTGCAGCGCTGTGCCCCTTGAAGCCGGGGTGCTCGAGTTCGATGAGCCCCACGAGTACGTTGAGGGTCTCGATGAAGTCGTTGTCGCTGGTGAGCGAGGCGGAGCGGACCGAGGCGAGGGCCTCCCGCACGCTGGTCGGGGCGACGACGCCTGTGTTGGGATTGATGCGGGGGTTCGACTCGGTGGGCACGCGAAGCTCACTGAGCGAGCCGGAATCGCCGCCGCCCTCGTAGAACTCACTCAAGCGCCGCACATCGGAGCGCGACTGCTTGGTCCACTGCAGGTCGGAGAAGGCGGAGATGTCACCGAAATAGTGCTTCTTCACCGCCGCTAGGACCGCGCTCTTGGTCCCGATGTAGCTCTGCACCGCACGAGCCCCCGAGACGATGCGCACCTCCTCGAGTAGGGCGGTGTTCTGCGGCTCGGCCATCACCACCGAGAGCACGCCCCGGGCCTCGTCCCAGAGAATGGGGAGCACGAGCGCCGTCTCCGCCATCTTGACCGGGACCTTGTCGAGAATCGCCGAGGGGATCTTGACCTTGGCCAGCTTCTCGGTGCTGACGTAGCGGGTCTTGAACTCGGCGGCGAGGAAGCGAAGCAGGTCCTTCTCCCCCAAGAAGCCGCCCTCGATGAGGCAGTCGCCGAGCCGGCCCCCCACCTCCTGCTGGTAGGCCAGGGCCCGCTCGAGCTGCTCCGGGGTCAGCAGCCCGGCCTGGACGAGGCGCGCGCCCAGCCGATTGGTCGTGTCGGAGGCCATCTTGCCGGGAAATCCCTTCGAATTCATCAAGTATAGCCTCGGCCCCGTACCCCGATCCAATTCGGGCTCGGCGCCCCCTGCGCCCCCTGCGGGCTACGATGCGTCCCCTGGGTTGCCGGGCGCCGCCCCGGCAGCCGAGTCCCCGGGCGCGCCCTCCCCTCGGGGCGCCGAAGGCTCGGTCCCGGCTGGCTCGGCCGCCGGGACCTGTGCGGGTCCTGCCTCCGCCGAGTTCGGCTCCGCCGCCGGAGGGTCCGCCTCCGCTGCGGCGGGCGCCTCGCCCGGCGCCGGACCCGCCTCGGGCGCGGCCCGGGCCCCCAGGTCGGCGAAGGGGTTGTAGGTCAGGGTGGCAGTATGCCCTCGCGCCGTAGGCCGGCGCCCCTTCGCCTCGCCGGGGCGCGTTTCCCGCTGAGGGGCCTTGGCTGGAGACTGCGCGCCGCCGCCGGCCGCGCCCCCCGAGGCCTCCGGGCGCCGTTTGCGCCGCCGTCGCTTCCGCCGCTTCCCTTCGCCTGCGCCGGTGCGCCCGGCCGTTCTGCCGCCGCGGGGCGTCCCGTCGGCGGACGGGCCGACGAAGAGCGGTCGCCCGTAGATGCGGTTGTATTCGGTCCAGCCGTCGGTGCCGGCGTTCTCCAAGAGCTCGCTCCAAGAGCTCAGTCGGGCATCGATCACGTCGGCGTAGTGAACGAGCAGGGCTTCCCGGGTCTTGGGTCGCTTGGGGGACCCGTACTCCACCTCGCCGTGGTGGGCGACCACACAGTGAACGAGGGCGTGCAGCAGCGGCTCGGGAAAGCCTTCGATGGCATGGGCGCGTTCGGCGAGCCACTGCGAGCACAGCACGATGTGCCCGACCAGCCGGCCCTCGTCGGTGTAGCGAATGCCTCCCTCGCACGACAGCTCGGCGATCTTTCCGTAGTCGTGGAAGAAGCAGCCGGCGAGGACGAGATCTCGGTCCACCTCCGGATAGTGGGCGCAGATGCGGTCGGCGAGGCGCATCACCGAGAGGGTGTGCTCGAGGAGACCGCCCATCCACGCGTGGTGCACCGTCTGCGCCGCGGGCACCTTCGTGAAGCGGGCGCGGTGCTCCGGGTCGTCGAGGAAGGCCTCGATGATGCGCTTCAGCCAGGGGTTCTGCATCGTGCGCACCAGTGCCCGCAGCTCCGAGAGCAGGGTTTCCGGCGGCGCCTTCCCCTCCCGCAGGAAGGCCTCCGCGGGAATCTCCAGTGCCTCGATGGAGACCGGCTCGACGTTGCGCAGGTGGAGCTGCAGGCGACCTTGGAAGGTCTGCGCCCGCCCGCTGATGCGCACGTGGTCGCCGGCGGCGAAGGCCGCATCGAGCGTCTCTGCGCCTTCCCAGACCCGGGCCTCCACCCGCCCGGTACGGTCCGCCAGGGTGAGCGCCAGGTACGGTTTCCCGCGGCGGTCGGTGGAGATCGCCTTGCTCTCGACCAAGAAGACCCCTTCGATGGGGCCCCCCGCCCGCAGGTCGGCCACATTGCGCACCTTCGCTCCGAGTCCGCCCTGCGGCCTGCGGATCACCCCGGCGGGGCGCGCAGCTGCGGCGTCCGCCCCCGACTCGGGCCCCTTGGAAGCCGGCCCCTCGGTCCCCCTCGCCAGGGGGAGGCGATTCGACTGCCTCGGGGTCGGCACCTGCCGGGCCCACCTCGGTCCGGGCCTCCTCGTGGGGCGGCCGGGCGCCGGTGCCCTCGAGTGCCTCGTCGGTGCTCTCGGCCCGGTCCGCCCCCTCCGGCGCAGGCGTCGTGGGGGGCGGTCTCGTTGCGTCGGCCGGCGTATTGGCGTCCGCGGGGGCCGCCGCCTCGCCGCTCGGGTGGCCCTCAACCGGCGGGGTGCTCCTCGGTGCTTGCGTCTCGTCGTTCACGGTCTCACCTCGTGGGTGCTGGGGTCACGGTCTCGGACCGAAGCCTGTACCTTCCCTTAGTTTCCCGTCGCGCGCAGCAGGGTACGCGCGACGCGCATGCCGTCGATGGCGGCGGAGACGATGCCGCCGGCATGGCCGCAGCCCTCGCCACAGGGGTAGAGGCCGGGGAGGGCGGGGCTCTGCAGGTGCTCGCCGCGGGGAAAGGAGACCGGCGCGCTGGTGCGCGTCTCGGCGCCGACGAGCACGGCCTCCTCGCTGCAGAAGCCGCGCAGACGGCGGCCGAAGCCCTCGATGGCCTCGGCGAGGGCACGGACCAGGACCCGGGGATAGAGCCCCCGCAGGTCTGCCGCCGAGAGTCCCCGGGGATAGGAGCTTCGCCGGGGGAGCGTGCCGACGCGGCCGGCGAGGAAGTCGGTGAGGCGCTGCGCGGGGGCCCGGTACGCGCCGCCGCCGAGGGCATAGGCCTTCCGCTCCACCGCTTCCTGGAAGTGGACGCCCGCGAGGAGGTCGTCCCCGAAGCCGGCACGTGCGAAGTCCTCCGGCCCCACCTCCACGACCAGCGCGCTGTTCGCCCATCGGCTCGAGCGCCGCGCGCCCGACATGCCGTTGACACACAGGGCCTCGGAGACGGTGGGGGTGGGGACGACGACGCCCCCCGGACACATGCAGAACGCCCACACCCCGCGGCCGCCACCCCGTCCGGCGAGCTTGTACTCGGCGGGGGGAAGGGCCGGGTGCCCTGCCGAGGCGCCATACTGAATGCGGTCGATCAATGCCTGCGGGTGTTCGACGCGCAGGCCCATCGCCAGGGGCTTGGGCTGGAGGAGGCCGGGAATGCGGGCGAGCTCCCGATAGAGTTCGCGGGCGGCGTTCCCCGGTGCGAGGACGACATGGCGGCTCGACAGCCGCCCGCCACCAGCGAGGCGCACCCCCGCGATCCGGCCGCCCTCGACGAGCAGCCCCGTGACCCGCGTCTCGAAGTGGATCTCGCAGCCCTGAGCGAGGAGCCACCGACGCAGGTGGGCGATGATCCCCGGGAGGCGCTCCGAGCCGAGGTGGGGCCGGCCGCTCACCAGGATCTCCGGGTCGGCGCCGTGCGCCACCAGGATCTCGAGTACCTCGCGCACCTCCCGGTCGCGCACCCGGGTGGACAGCTTCCCGTCGGTGAAGGTTCCTGCACCGCCCTCGCCGAAAGAGACGTTGCTCTCCGGGTCGAGGTGGCCGGTGCGGTACAGGCGCGCGACGTCGCGCTTCCGTGGTTCCACGGCGCGTCCCCGCTCGACGATGACCGCGCGGACCCCTGCCTCGGCCAGCGTTCGGGCGCAGAAGAGCCCTGCCGGGCCTGCCCCCACGATGATCGGCGGATGGGTGAAGCGAGGAGGTGCGCGGCGGAGGGCGGGCCGGGGGAGAGCGAGGCGGCGGACGCCCGGTGGCAGGTAGGTAGGGACGCGGCTCACCTCCACCTCCACGGCGACCACGAAGCGTGGGGGTCGCCGCCCCCGCGCATCCACCGAGCGGCGCGTGACCCGGATGGTCCGGATCTCGTCCAGCTCCAGCGAGAGCACACGCGCCGCGCGCCGCCGGAGCAGCTCGGGGGCACGCTCGAGCTCGTGGAGGTGGAGCAGCAGATTGGACACCTGCAGGCGCACGCGTCGGTTAAAGCACGGCGACGGGCGGCCAGCGAAGCGTCCTTGACGCGGTGCCCGTTCGGCCGTACCTAGGCGCCAGTCTCCCGCAAGCTGCCGGACGGTCGGCGTAGCTCGTTACAGCTCGGCCCATCTTGGCACCCGGGAGGGCGAAGGAGGTTTGAGTCGCGATGCCCCGGATCGCCATCAACGGTTTCGGCAGGATCGGCCGGGCGGTGTTCCGCCAGGCTGTGGCCCAGGGACTCGAGATCGTCGCCATCAACGATCTCACCGACGCGGCGACCTTGGCCCACCTGCTCCGCTTCGACTCCGTCCACGGGCGCTTCGAAGGAACGGTCGAAGCGGGGGCGGATCACCTCATCGTCGATGGGCGGACGATTCCCGTCTTTGCGGAGCGGGATCCGGCTTCCCTACCCTGGGAGGCGCACTCGGTGGATCTGGTGCTCGAGTGCACCGGGCGCTTTCGCGACCGGGAGGGCGCGTCGAAGCACCTGGCGGCGGGCGCCCGCCGGGTGCTCATCTCCGCGCCGGGCAAGGACGCGGACGTCACCCTCTGCTACGGGGTCAACCATGAATGCTTCGATCCCGAGAAGCATCGGATCGTCTCCAACGCCTCCTGCACCACCAACTGTCTCGCCACGGTCGCGAAGGTGCTCCACGAGCACTTCGGTATCCGCCGGGGCCTGATGACGACGGTGCACAGTTACACCAACGACCAGCGCATCCTCGACCTGCCGCACCGGGACCTGCGCCGTGCCCGGGCCGCGGCGCTCTCCATGATCCCCACCACCACCGGTGCCGCCAAGGCGGTGGGGCTGGTCCTGCCCGAGCTGGCGGGACGTCTCCACGGCATGGCCGTACGGGTCCCGACGCCCAACGTGTCGCTGGTCGATCTGACGGTCGAGGTCTCGCGCTCGGTCACGGTAGAAGAGATCAACGAGACCTTCCGCGCCGCGGCGGAGGGCCCCATGGCCCACACCCTGGCCTACGAGGAGGCGCCTACCGTCAGTGTCGATCACAACAACAGCCGCTGGTCGGCGGTCTTCGACGCTGCGAGCACGACGGTGCTGGAGGGGGACCTCGTGAAGGTGCTCGCTTGGTACGACAACGAGTGGGGCTTCAGCGCCCGGATGGTCGACATGGCCCGTCACATCGCCAGGTAGGCAGAGCGACGCGATGGCCATCCGCACCCTGGACACCCTCGATCTGTCGGGCAAGCGCACCTTTGTCCGAGTCGACTTCAACGTCCCCCTCACCCCCGACGGCCAGGTGGCCAACGACCGCCGCATTCGCGCCTCGTTGCCGACCATCCGATACGCGATGGAGGCGAAGGCGAAGGTCATCCTCGCCAGCCACCTCGGTCGGCCCAAGGGGAAGCGGCGGCCCGAGCTCTCTCTGCAGCCCGCGGGGGAGCGCCTCTCCGAACTTCTCGACCACGACGTCCTCTTCACCGACGACTGCATCGGCGACGGCGTCCGGAAGCTGGTGGGTGAGATGCGGCCCGGCGAGGTGCTGCTCCTCGAGAACCTGCGCTTCTATGCGGGTGAGGTGGCGGGGGATCCCGCTTTCGCCCGGAAGCTCGCCGCCAACGCGGATGTGTGGGTCATGGATGCCTTTGGCACCGCCCACCGTGCGCATGCGTCGACCGCGGTGATGGCAGAGTTCGTGCCGGAGAAGGCGGCGGGCTTCCTGCTGATGAAGGAGATCGAGATGCTCGGGCGCCTCCGCACCAACCCTGAGCATCCCTTCGTGGCCGTGCTCGGGGGCGCGAAGGTGTCCGACAAGCTCAAGGTGATCGATGCGCTGATGACGCGCTGCGATGCGCTCCTCATCGGCGGCGCCATGGCCTACACCTTCCTGAAGGCGGCGGGCCACGCCGTGGGTGCCAGCCGGGTCGAAGAGGCCGTGCTCCCCGAGGCCGAGCGTTGCCTGAAGCGGGCCGAGCTGCGCGGTGTGGATCTGCGGCTCCCCCTCGACCACGTGGTCACCACCGATCCCGAGAACGTGGCTGGGCGGACCCTCACCGAGGGCCCCGACATCCCGCCGGGGCGCATGGGGGTAGACATCGGGCCGCGGACCATCGAGGCCTACGCCGATCGCATCGCGGGTGCGAAGACGGTGTTCTGGAACGGACCGATGGGCATCTTCGAAACCGAGGCCTTCGCGCGCGGCACCTTTGCGGTCGCGAGAGCGATGGCGGAGTGCCCCGGGACCACGGTGGTCGGCGGGGGCGATTCCGCGGCGGCGGTCGAGGCGGCGGGTCTCGCCGATGTCTTCACCCACGTCTCGACGGGGGGCGGGGCGAGCCTCGAGTTCATCGAGGGCAAGAAGCTCCCCGCCTTGGTGGCACTGGAGACGTAGTGCGCGGCGCCGCCGCGCGAGGAGGAAGAGATGGCGCGACGCCCCTTCGTGTGCGGAAACTGGAAGATGAACACCCTGTCCCGGGAGGCGGGGAATCTCGCCGCGGACGTCGCCCGCCTCACCGGTAGGCTGCGGGAGGTGGACGTGGGCATCGCGCCCCCCTTCGTCCACCTGCAGGCCGTCTCCCGCCGGGTCGAGGACGCCCGGGTGCTCGTCGGGGCGCAGAACTGCCACTTCGAGCAGCGAGGCGCGTTCACCGGCGAGGTCTCGGCGCCCATGCTCAAGGACGTGGGCTGCAAGTTCGTGATCCTCGGCCACAGCGAGCGGCGGAAGTACTTCGGAGAAGACGATGCGCTGGTGAACCGGAAGGCGCATGCGGCGCTCGCCGCTGGCCTCGACCTCATCGTCTGTGTGGGCGAGCGCCTCGAGGAGCGAGAGGCGGGCCGCACCTTGGAGGTGGTCGAGCGGCAGCTGCGGGGCAGCCTTGAGGGCTTCGGGGCTGCCGAGCTCGAGCGCACCACCGTCGCCTACGAGCCGGTGTGGGCCATCGGAACGGGCAGGACGGCCACACCGCAGCAGGCCCAGGAGGTGCACGCCGCTATCCGCCAGGTGCTCGCCGAACTCGGGGGCGAGGCCGCTGCCTCGGTGCTACGCATCCAATACGGCGGCTCGGTGAAGCCGGAGAACGCGGCCGACCTCCTAGCGCAGCCCGATGTGGATGGCGCCCTGGTCGGTGGCGCCAGTCTCGACGCCGAGGCGTTCGCCGCCATCGTGCGGGCAGCCGCCTCCGTACGCGACGTTTGACGCTCCGTTCGGGCTGCCGTATACACCCCGCTTCCCTCACGAGGCCCTACGAGGACGCTGCCCCATGGAAGCGCTGGAAACCTTCGTCACGGTCGTACACGTCATCGTCAGCATCTTCATGATCCTGGTGATCCTGCTGCAGAGCGGGAAGAGTGCCGGGATGGGAGGCGCCTTCGGCGGGGCAGGCGGGGCGCAGTTCGGGGCGAGCAGCCAGCCGAATCTGCTGTCTCGTCTGACCGTGGCGGCGGCGACGGTCTTCATGATCACCTCCCTGGTGCTGGCGTGGATTCCCACGGCCA
>CAYYHA010000058.1:0-19146 GCA_964471535.1 uncultured Myxococcia bacterium
GCCCTCGACCACGGCCGCCCCCTCCGGCGCCGCGCGCTCCCCCGGCCCCACCTCGGCGATGCGGCCGTCCTCCACCAGGACGTAACCGGGCTCGTAGATGTCTCCCGCCGCGGTCATCACCTTCGCCCCGCGGATGAGGAGCCGCCCGTGGGCCACCCGCGGCTCGGGATCGGGCGGCGGGCTCGGGGGCCGGTACGGCTCGAGAAGGGTCTTCGTCTCCTTCGCTGCCGCCTGCGTGGTGGTGCAGGCGGGCAGGATTCCCAGGGCAAAGAGGCTGCCGAGGACGAGGGCCGTAGCGCGCAGCATGCAGGCTTGCTAGCGGCACCTTCGACGTGGGTCAAGGCGGACACGCGCCCGCCGCACGCGGGCGTGCGCCTGGCGGTCGATCCCCAATGGCATGGGGGATCGCGCGCCTACCGCCGCAGGTCCCGGAGCATCTGCTCATAGGTCTCGCGGTCGATCTCGCCGCGGGCATAGCGCTGCTTGAGGATCTCCTCCGGCGACTCGCCGCGGGCGCGCTCGCCGGGCCCAGCCGCCGCACGCGCGATGACCCAGACGAGGGCGACGAGCAGGGCCAGCCCTACGACCCACCACAGGGCCATCCATCCCATGTGTCCGTATCCGTCCCACCCAGGCATCCCGGACCTCCTTTCCCTCCCCGCCATGGGGCGTAGGCGCACTCACTCGCCAGAGCCTCGAACACCCCGGGCCGGGTGCACTCGACCGGTTCGATCAAAGCTTCGCCCGGCGCAAGCGGAGCGCGTTCGCCACCACGGACACCGAACTGAAGCTCATCGCCGCCGCAGCGATGACCGGGCTCAAGAGGAGCCCGAACGCGGGGTAGAGCACGCCAGCGGCGATGGGCACGCCGGCCGAGTTGTAGACGAACGCAAAGAAGAGATTCTGCTTGATGTTGCGCATCGTCAGGCGACTGAGGCGCCGGGCTCGGGCGATGCCACGCAGGTCGCCCTTCACCAGGGTGACGTCGGCGCTCTCCATGGCGACGTCCGTACCCGTTCCCATGGCGATGCCCACGTGCGCCTCCGCCAGGGCCGGCGCGTCGTTGATCCCATCGCCGGCCATGGCGACCAGCCGACCTTCTTCCTTCAGCCGGCGCACCACCTCTGCCTTCTCTTCGGGCAGAACACCGGCGATCACCTCATCGATCTTCAGGGTGCGGGCCACGGCCTTCGCGGTCGTCTCGCTGTCGCCAGTGAGCATCACGATGCGCATTCCCTCTCGGTGGAGCACCGAGATCGCCTCCGGCGTGCTCTCCTTGATGGGATCGGCGACGCCCACCAGCCCGGCAAGTCGCCCCTCGACCGCGACGAACATGACGGTCTGTCCCTCCGCGCGCAGCTGCTCGGCCGCCGCCTCGAGATCACCCACCTCGACGCCGATGGCCTCCATCAGCGCCGCGTTCCCCAGGGCCACCCGCCGGCCGCTGACCTCGGCCCGCACGCCCTTCCCCGTCACCGCCTCGAAGGCGCTCGCCGAGCTGGGCTCGATGCCCCGCGCCTCGGCGCCTGCGACGATCGCCGCGGCCAGTGGGTGCTCGCTGCCTCGCTCGACGCTCGCTGCGAGGCGGAGCAGCTCCCGCTCGTCGAAGCCCTCGGCCGGGGAGACGCTCGCCAGCTTCGGCCTCCCTTCGGTGAGCGTTCCCGTCTTGTCGACGACGAGGGTGTCCACCTTGTGCATCAGCTCGATGGCCTCGGCATTCTTGAAGAGGATGCCCAGCGTGGCCCCCTTGCCCGTTGCCACCATGATCGACATGGGGGTCGCCAGTCCCAGTGCGCAGGGACAGGCGATGATCAAGACGGCCACCGCATTGAGGATGGCGTGGGCCATCCTCGGCTCCGGGCCGACGGTCGCCCACACCAGGAAGGTCACCACCGCGGTACCCACGACCGCAGGCACGAAGTACGCCGCCACCACGTCGGCCAGGCGCTGAATGGGCGCCCGGCTGCGCTGCGCCTCGGCCACCATGGCGACGATGCGGGAGAGGAGCGTGTCCGCCCCGACCTTCTCGGCTCGGATCACCAGTGCGCCCCCGCCGTTCAGGGTCGAGCCGATCACCCGGTCGCCGGGCCCCTTCTCCGCGGGGATGGGCTCGCCCGTGACCATCGACTCGTCCACCGCGCTCGTTCCCTCGACCACCACCCCGTCCACCGGCACCTTCTCGCCGGGGCGCACCCGCAGGAGGTCGCCGACCTGCACGGCCTCGAGGGGCACGTCGACCTCGCGGCCGTCGGCCTCGATGCGCCGCGCCGTCTTGGCCTGCATACCGAGCAGCATCTTGATGGCCTCGTTGGTGCGGCTGCGCGCCCGCAGCTCGAGCACCTGCCCGAGGAGGATCAAGGTGACGATGACCCCTGCCGCCTCGAAGTAGACCGCCACCTCGCCGCCTTCGCGGAAGGAGTCCGGGAAGAGATCCGGCACCAGGGCGGCGACGAGGCTGTAGAGGTAAGCGACGCTCACCCCGAGACCGATGAGCGTGAACATGTTCAGGCTCCGCTGCACGACCGATCGCACCGCACGCACGTAGAAGGGCCAGGCGGCCCACAGACAGACCGGGCTGGCCAGGGCGAGTTCGACCCGTGTCCGGAGACGGGGCGAGAGGAGCCCGGAGATGGGCCGTCCCGGGAGGAGATCGCCCATGGAGACGATGAGCAGTGGAACGGTGAAGAGGGCCGCGATCCAAAGGCGCCGCGTCATGTCCCGGAGTTCCGTGTTCTCCTCCTCGAGCGCCTGCACCGTGCGCGGCTCGAGCGCCATACCGCAGATGGGGCACTCGCCTGGCGCATCGCGGACGATCTCGGGATGCATGGGACACACCCACTCGACCGCCGTCACCGGCCCCGCTGGCGCAGTCGGTTGGAGGGACATGCCGCAGACGGTGCAGTCTCCCGGCTCCGGCGCGCGGACGGCCGGATGCATGGGGCAGCTGTAGTCGGCCGACGGGGAGCCCGAGGCCGGCTCGCCCCTCGGCTCGGCGGCTGCGTCCTTCTGCGGCTCTTCCCTGGACCCTTCGGTTTGCATGGTACCCTCCCCGGCCGCTCTGCCACGACGCCTCAGTCACAGAAGCGATCGAAGACGGAGACCAGTTCCTCCACCTTCTCCTGCCGCTCGCGCCGGCGGCCCGCCTCGAAGGCCTCCACCACGCAGGTCTTCAGGTGGGACTCGAGGAGAATGCGCCCCACCTTCCCGAGCGCTGCCCGGGCCGCAGCGATCTGCAGAAGCACGTCGACACAGTACCGATCGGCCTCCACCATCCGCTGAATGCCCCCGACCTGCCCGGCGATGCGCTTCAGCCGGACCTCCACCTTCCGGCGTGTCTCCTCGTCCATCACGGTTCACAGTCCTCCCTGTCGTCGGTCATACCCCCTGGGGGTATAGGTCGCGGGCGCGCGGGCGCAAGCGCTGGACGTGCGCGGTGCGGCGGGTGGGCGCCCGCGCACCGCCATGGTAGGCAGGACGTCGTCAGGAAAGGAGGCACCAAATGCGCATCGGCATCATCGGCGTGGGGTGGGTCGGCTCGTCAGTGGCCATCTCCACCCTGCAGACGGGGATCGTCTCCGAGCTGCTCCTCAACGACATTAAGGCGGGCCTCGCGGAGGGGGAGGCGATGGACCTGGCCCACGGCGCGGCGTTCTATCCCACCGCCGACGTGCGAGCGGCGAGCGTCGAAGAGATGCGCGACTGCGATGCCGTGGTGATCTCGGCGGGGCGCGGCGGGCGCCCCGAAGAGACGCGCCTCGATCTCCTCCGGGACAATGCAGCCATCGTCCGGGATCTCGCCGGCCGCCTCCGCGGCCTGCGCGGCCTGCTCGTCATGGTGACCAACCCGGTGGACGTGCTCACGCAGCTGGCGGCAGAGGTCTCCGGCCTGCCTGCCTCCCGGGTGATCGGCACGGGCACGATGCTCGACACCGCGCGCCTGCGCCACACCGTGGGACGCCACCTGAACCTCGACCCCGAGGCCGTCGACGCGCAGGTGGTCGGGGAACACGGCGACTCCGAAGTGGTGCTGTGGTCCGGTGCGCGCGTGGGCGGCGCACCGCTGCGCAGCTTCCCGGGTTGGGATGCCGCCTGCGAAGCGCGTCTCGCCACCGAGGTGCGCTGCGCCGCCTACGAGATCATCAAGCGCAAGGGCGCCACCAACCACGCCATCGGCCTGGTCACTGCAACCTTGCTGAAGTGGATGCTCCGAGGGGAGCGGCGGGTGCTCACGATCAGCTCGGTGCAGCAGGCGGTGCCGGGGCTCCCGGAGGTGGAAGGGGTCGCCCTCTCCCTGCCCACGGTGGTGGGCGCTTCGGGCATCGATCACGTGATCGTTCCCGAGATGGCGGAGGAGGAGCGCGAGGCGCTGGCCCGCTCCGCCGAGATCCTCCGCGCCGCACGCGCGGACCTGGGCTAGCACGCAACAGGGCTGGGCCTCGCGGTGGCTGGGCCCGCTTCGCCGAAGGCGTCGCGCCGGGGCAGCCCTTGGGGGGCGCGGCGTTGCTGCAGGGCTTCATCCCCCCTCGCCGCGCGGCGATCCGCCGCCTACACTTCCCCCGTGCCAAGCGCGCTCCTGAACCGGCTCGGCCCGCTGGGCCAGATGCTCCTTTGGCCTGGGCGCCTCCTGGAGGCGGCGCTCGCCGGCCGCGCGCCCCAGACCTCGGCGCTCCTGCCGCTGCTCCTCCTCGCCGGGCTGACGGCGCATCCCCTCCAGAGCGCGCGCGCCCTCGCCTTCCTGCCGGTCTCGCCGGCTGCAGGCCTCTCGCAGCTCGCGGGCGTGCTCTTCTCCACCGTGCTCCTCGAGTACCTGGCCGTCTCGCTCCTCGCCTACTTCCTCGGACGCCTCGCCCGGCGACGCGGCCTCGCGCCCGCCCCCATCGAAGGCGTGGCGGAACTTTCGCTCACCCCCTTTCTCTTCCTCCTCCTCCTGGGCAACCTCCTGCGCCTGACCCACGCCGGCGCCCTCGCCGCCTACCTGCCGCCCTGGCGCGGCGCCCACGGTGGCCTCTTGGCGGTGCGTCTCCTCCTCGGCTACGGTCCCACCACCGTGCTGCTCGCCTGGCTAACCATCCGCCTCCTGCGGCGAAGAGAGGAACGGCGGCCGGCGCCGGCGTCCCCCGAGCCCCCCGCGGCTCCGCCACCAGAGACCCCATGAAACGACTGACCGCAGACCAGTGGATGGGCATCGTGCTCGGCCTGATGGCGATCACCGTCCTGGGCTTGAGCCTGTGGGAGGTCGCCGGCAACGTGGACGCGGTGGCGCCCATCGGCGGCGGCGACCCCATGCCCGAGGTGCGCGTGCGCAGCCTCGCCGGCGAACCGCTGGTCTACCCCGCGGGGGACTCGAAGGGGCAGGTGCTGCTCCTCGACTTCTGGGCGACGTGGTGCGGCCCTTGCCGGGAGACCCTGCCTACTCTCGAGAAGCTCCACCGGGACTTCGAGGGGCAGATCACCCTGCTGTCGATCAACACCGAGTACAGCCCCCAGCTCGACAAGCAGGCGGCGATGATCCGCCGCTTCCTGAAGGACGCGGGCCTCGACCTGCCGGTGGTGATCGACGACCGCGGCTTCACGCAGATTGCTTACCGGGTGCAGTCCCTGCCCACCCTCTACCTCATCGGCAAGGATGGCCGGGTGCGTGAGGTGTGGGTGGGGGTGACCGGCTACCGGCGGCTGAAGTCGGCCATCGAAGAGGCGCTCTCTGCGCCGGCGAGCTAGGTCCGGAGGTGAAGGCCCGCCGAGGAAGGCCTGAAGGGGCCCCGTGCCAGCGGGGACAGGCCTCCGGCCCTTGGCACGCGACGACAAACCGGCGCTGCGTGTGCAGCGGGCGGCCGGGCCGGCGCCGGCCCTACCGGGCGAGCGCGGGAAGGCGCATCGGGCTCGTCACGACCCGGTCGGGGCGGGCGGCCCGGAGCTCGGCCGCCTCGCCGAAGCCCCAGGTGACCACGGCGGCCTTGCAGCCCGCCCCCCGTGCCGTCTCCACGTCCAGGGGGAGGTCGCCCACGTAGTAGCTTTGGGCCGGAGCCCCGCCCAGCCGCCGCAGCGCCTCGGCCAGCCCCGCCGGATGGGGTTTGAGCCGTGGCACGTCGCCCCCGCCGAGGACCAGCCGGAAGGCCCCGTCGAGGCCGAGGGCCTCGAGGAGGCGCCGCGCCGCCTCGCCCGGCTTGTTGGTGAGCACCCCCAGGCGAGCCTCCTCGGCGAGCGCCGCGAGGGCCTCGGGGACGCCGTCGTAGGGCCGGGTGGTGTCGGCGAGGTGCTCGAAGTAGGAGGCGCGGAAGGCCTCGAGGACCCGGCGCACCGTCGCCTCGTCGCGCCGGGATTCGGGCAGGTTCATCCGCACGAGGTGGGCCGCCCCGCGCCCGATGTGCCGGGCCACGCCCTCGGGCGGACGCTGGGGGAAGCCCTCTGCCTCGAGGGCGGCGTTTACCGCCTGCACCAGGTCGGCGCGCGAGTCCACCAGGGTCCCATCGAGGTCGAAGACGATGACGCGCACCCGCCGGGTATAGCAGGCGCTCGGAGCGGCAGCGAGCTCTGGCCGCGCCGCCCCACCGGGCTGTGAAAGGCTCGCCGCCTCGGCTAGGGTGCGCGCCCATGAGCGACGGCACGCCCTTCTTGCAGCAGCTCCCCCACTGCCTCGAGTCTACGCACTTCGACGCGCTGGGTGAGGTGATGCGCGGGAAGGTACGCGACGTCTATCGTCAGGAAGAGCGGCTCATCATGGTCACCACCGACCGCCTTTCCGCCTTCGACCAGGTGCTCACCACCATCCCTTTCAAGGGGGAAGCCCTGACGCGGATGGCGGTGTACTGGTTCCGGCAGACCGAGGACATCATCGAGAACCACCTCATCGACACCCCCGATCCCAACGTGATGGTGGTTCGGGCGTGCAAGCCGGTCCCCATCGAGATCGTCGTCCGCGGCTACCTCACCGGCAGCCTGTGGCGCGACTACCAGGCCGGACGGGTGGAGGAGGCCTATGGCCTCTCGCTGCCGGCGGGCCTGCGCAAGGACCAGCGCTTCGAGACACCGCTCATCACGCCCACCACCAAGGCGGAGCGGGGCGAGCACGACCGGCCCATCCGCCGCGAGGAGATCCTCCGCACCAACCTGGTGCCCGAGGCAGTCTACGAGAGCTGCGAGCGTGCCGCGCTCGCCCTCTTCGCGCGCGGTCAGGAGATAGCGGCAGAGCGGGGCCTCATTCTGGTGGACACCAAATACGAGTTCGGGCTCGCCGACGGGCGAGTGGTGCTCATGGACGAGATCCACACCAGCGACTCGAGCCGCTACTGGATCGCCGACACCTACGAGGAGCGCTTCGAGGCGGGCGAGGACCCGCAGATGCTCGACAAGGAGAACATCCGCCAGTGGCTCCTCCAGCGGGGCTACCAGGGGGACGGCACGCCCCCGCCGATCCCCGACGAGGTCCGCGCCGACCTCGCGGAGACCTACGTCGCGGCCTTCGAGCGGATCACCGGACAGCGCTTTCCCCTCACCGTGGGGCCGGTGGAGCCGCGGATCCGGAAGAACCTCGTCGCAACGGGCTACCTGCCCGAGCCCTAGCGACGGCGGCGCCGCAGCAGGACCCCAAGCGTCAAGAGAAGGGCGGACGCGGCCGACGATCGGCCCGCATCGCAGGCGCAGCCTCCCTCGCTGGGTAGGGTCTCGTAGCCGGTGCCTCCGCCCGCATCGGCCGCCGCGCCGCCATCACAGGCGATGAGTTCGCAGAGGGTGCCGCCATCGGATCCCGAGGGTCCATCCACAGCGCCCGCATCCTCGGCGCCGGCATCGGAGGGAGGTGGGATCCCGCCGTCGCCCGATGGAGGCCCGCCCGCGTCGGCGGGCCCTCCGGCATCCGGCTGCCCGCCGTCCTGACCTTGGGCGTCCGGCATACCACCGTCCGTCGGCGGGAGGCCCGTGCAGGTCAGCGGACCCAGTCGTGTCTCCACCGAGCCGCGACCGTCGGTCGCCCAAGTGAACCAGGGCTCGAAGCGGCTGCGATAGGCCTCGACCTTCTGGATGTCCTCGGCACTGGGGGGATTGCCCGCCTCGTGTACGAGGACGAAGGCAGCGGTCCAGTGATGCTGCGCGCTGCTCGCATCGGGGACCCGCGGCCCGAGCGCCCGAATGACGTCGTCCACCGTGATGTCGACGCGGGTGCCGCTGATCGTCGAACACGCGCCTTTGGCCTCGGCGCCCGACGGGTCGCCCATGCCGGTCCCGTCGCTGACCAGGAAGATCGGGTCCACCTCTGCAGGTGCCCGGAGGCCCATGAAGTATTGATCGAAGTGGTTGTATTTCCGATCGCCCCCGCAGCGGGTGAAGGTGCCGTCACCGTTGTCGGTGATGAAGTTGCCATACATCACCGAGTGGCTGTCGACGCTGCCTGCATAGTGCCCGTTGGGGCCCCCGCTGTCGTCCCACTGCCGCCACTCGTGCTGCGGGCCGCGGCCGTCCCCCAGGTCGTACTCGGCGAAGAGCAGCCAGTGGTGACCGAACTCGTGCCCCAACAGTTCGATCCCGGTGATCCCGAGCGGCACCCCGAACAAGACCTTCACCGGCCCGTCGGGGTCGGGGAGCTGCGCGAGGTCCCCCATGAAGACGCAGTGCTGCAGGGCGCCGGCGCTGCCATAGTCCGCGCTGTTGTCCCATTGGGTGAAGCCGATGCCCTGTACATCCTGGCGCACCGGGGTGCCCTGGGCGACGTTGTGGATCGCATCCAGAGGCTTGGTGGTGAAAGTGACGAGCACGTCGTACTCGTCGTCATGGCAGCCGAAAAAGACCCTTGCCGTCTCACGACAGGTTCGGTCTGGCGTCCAAAAGCCACTCTGATCGTGGATCGCGCCGGTGAGATCCTCGATCACCGCCACGTTTCCGACGTGTCGAACCTGAGCGATCGCGGCCCCCGTCGTGGCGGCACAGGACATGGACACTAGGTAGAACCCCCAAAACCGCATGGGGATGAGTCTTTCCCATTCCTTGGGGCGAGGCCACCTTACCAATGCGCCCTGGCTCTGCGGACCGCCGGGCACTCAAGCGCCGGGCCGAGGAGCCGATGGATGTCTTCGGACGGCGGGGGGCGGGTGCCGGCGGCGGATGGGCAGTGTGTGCCCCAAACGCAATCCGCAACTTGCAGCGGAGGTCGACCCCTCGGAGCCAGCCACTTCGAACCTCGGGAGCAGATGGGATGGAGGTCAACCCCAAGGACAGACAAAGCAGGACACACCATTCTTCGGCCGCGGCATCGTCCGATGAGCCCGTGGACGATCGGCTCGCCGTCATCCTCGCGGCGCTTCCCTCCATCGTCGTCCTCGCCAGCGAAGAGGGCACGATCCGGCACGTGAACCACCTCCCACCGAAGGTGCTCGAGCGGGTGGTGGGCCGGAGCCTCTTCGAGTTCCTCCCCGAGGATCAGGTGCCCACGGTGAGGCGCGCGCTCGAGAGGGCGCTCGCCACCGGCGAGGCGGTGAGCTACGAGGTCTGCCTCCACAAGAACCTCCGCCAGACCGGTCCCCTCGCCTGGTACGTGACCGACCTCGCTCCCTTCGAGGTCGACGGCGAGCAGCGGGGTGTCATCCTGGTCTCCCGCGAGATCACCGCCGAGCGCGAGGCACGCCTTGCCTACAAGCGCCTCGCCGAGGCGGTGGAGTGCACCAGCGACAGCGTGATCGTAATGGACCCCGATGGGCGCATCCGCTACACCAACCCGGCGTTCACACGCATCACCGGCTACGGCCCGGAGGAGGCGGCGGGGCGAACTCCCTCGTTCCTCGCCACTGACCGAAGCCACGCCCTCGAGGGCATCCTGCGAACAGTGGCCGAGCGCGGTGAGCCCTGGTGCGGGGAGTGCACCTGGCGGAGCCGTGACGGGTCGACCCTCGTCGTCACGGGCTCGGTCTCCCCCGTCCACGACGGAGATGGAACACTCTCCTCGCTGGTCTGCGTGCAGCGCGACATCACCGAGACCCGACACCTCGAGCGCTCCCTCAACACCGCCCGGAAGCTCGAGGCGGTGGGGCGCCTCGCTGCGGGCATCGCCCACGAGATCAATACCCCGGCGCAGTACGCGCGGGACAACACGGTCTTCATCGAGGAGGCCCTGCCCCCCATCCTGGCGCTCCTGGAGGCACAGGCCGCGGTGGTGGAGGCCGCGCGGTCCGCTGGCGTGGCCGAGACACTGCTCGAAGCAGTGAAGGAGGCCGAGGAGGCGGCTCAGCTGGACTTCGTGGCGGCAGAGCTTCCCTCGGCGATTGCCTCGGTGAAGGAGGGACTCGACCGGATCGCCCGCATCGTGCGGGCGATGAAGGACTTCGCCCACCCCAGCGACGGAAAGATGGAGGCCTGCGACCTCAACGCCGTGGCGGAGGCCTCGGTCACCGTGGCGCAGAACGAGTGGAAGCACCATGCGGAAGTGGAGCTGGACTTCCAGGAGGACCTGCCTTCGGTCACGTGCATCCGCGACGAGGTCGGTCAGGTGATCCTGAACCTCATCGTCAATGCCACCCATGCCATCGCCGAGACGGGCGAGCGGGGGCGGATCAGGGTGCGGACTCGCGCAGAGGGAGAGTGTGTGGAGCTTCGGGTCGAGGACACGGGAACCGGCATTCCCAAGGCGGTGCGCGACAAGGTCTTCGACCCCTTCTTCACCACCAAAGAGGTGGGGAAGGGAACGGGCCAGGGGCTCGCCCTGGCCCACTCGGTGATCGTCGAGACCCACCAGGGCCAGATCGATTTCGAGACGGAGGAGGGCGAGGGCACCACCTTCATCGTACGCATCCCCTGCCAACCCCCGGAGGCACGAAGTGACGACGCGCGTCCTCTTCGTGGATGACGAAGCCAGCATCCTCAAGGCGTTTCGGCGCATGTTCTACCGGCGGCGCGAGTGGGAGATTCACTGTGAGAGCAGCGGCGAGGCGGCCATCGCCCGCCTCGAGAAGGAGCCCTTCGACGTCCTGGTCACCGACATGCGCATGCCTGGGGTGAGCGGCGTCGAGGTCCTACGGGCGGCCCACCGCTTGCAGCCGAATCTCATCCGCATCGTCGTCAGCGGCTACGCCGACGAGGAGGCCGCGCTGCGCGCCGTGGGCATCGCCCACCAGTTCATGGACAAACCCAGCGAACCGGAGGTCCTCTCGGCGGCCATCGAGCGGGCGCAGGCGCTGCAGGAGGCGCTGTCCAGCGAACGGGTACGCCAGATGGTCACGGCGATCCCGAACCTCCCACCGGTACCGGAGGTCCACCGGCGGCTCCTCGAGCTGATGGCGTCCAACCGCTCGGACGCGGAGGAGGTCGCCGCGCTCATCGAGACCGATCCCGCGCTCTCCGCTCGGATCATCCAGGTGGTCAACTCGGCCTTCTTCGCCAACGCCGCCCCGATCACGCGCCTTCGTGATGCCGTCGTGCGCCTCGGCTTCTCGTTGGTCCGTTCCATCGTGATGCAGATGGAGGTCTTCGACGCCTTCGACCTCGCGCCTTCCTTCCTCCGGGCGCAGCAGGAGCACGCGGTAAAGGTGGGCCGCCTCGCCCGGGAGATTGCACCGGAGGACCTCGCCGACGATGCCTTCCTCGCCGGACTCCTCCACGACGTGGGCCGGCTGATCCTCGCGGCCGCCGCACACTCGGAGGAAGAGACCGACAGCCACCATGCCATCGTCGGGGCCCATTTGCTCTCGCTCTGGGGGATGCCCTACCCCATCGTCGATGCCGTCATGCACCACCACGAGCCCAACCGCCTTGGGCCGCAGCTCGGCATCCCCGAAGCGGTATACTGCGCCAACACCCTGCTCGAGGGAGAGGAGATCCACTCGGGGCTCCTCCACCGACTGCAGGCGTGGGATCTCGAAGACGAATGGAAGCGGAAACGGGACGCCCTATGAACGCCCCCGTGAACACCAAACCGCGGATCCTCTGCGTGGACGACGAGCCCTAGGTGCTGCAGGGGCTGCGTCGCACCCTCTTCCGCCACTTCGACGTGGAGACGGCCGACCGCCCCGAGGCGGGGCTCGAGGTGCTCGCGAGAGAGGACTTCGCGGTCGTCGTCTCCGACATGCGGATGCCGGGCATGAACGGCGCGCAGCTCCTCGCCCGCGCACAAGAGCTCAAGCCGGACACCACCCGCATCCTCCTGACCGGCCAGGCCGATCTCGACGCTGCCATCGCCGCCGTCAACGAGGGAGGCATCTTCCGCTTCCTCACCAAACCATGCCCCGCCGAGGTCCTCAACCGGGCGCTCAGCGAAGGCGTCCGCCACTTCCAGCTCCTGCGCACCGAGCGGGAGCTCCTCGAGCAGACGCTGCAGGGCACGGTGAAGGTCCTCACCGACATCTTGAGCCTGGTCTCCCCCGGCACCTTCGCCCGCAGCAGCCTCATCGAGGGCTTCGTCTCCCACATGGTGGAGAAGCTCGGCCTCGACGACCCCTGGAAGTACAAGGTCGCCGCACGCATGTCCCGTATCGGCTGCATCACGCCCTCCAGCGAGACGCTCGACAAGCTCTACGCGGGCATGCGCCTCGACGAGGAGGAACGCCGCCGCTTCGAAGCCCATCCGAAGACCGGCGGCGACCTGTTGCGCCAAATCCCCCGCTTCGAGGAGATCGCCGAGATGATCGCCCACCAGAACGAGCCCTGCCGCGGCTGCCTCGACGGGGATGCGGTGGCGCTCGGCGCGGGCCTGCTGCGCACCGCCTCCGAGATGGACACCCGCGTCATGCGCGGTGCCACGATGGCCCAGGCCATCGCCGACCTCTCGGCGCACCCCGACTACGAGCCGCGCCTCCTCGCGCTCCTCGAAGATTTCCGCCGCGATGCCTCCTACTCGGATCTGGTGCGCAGCGTGACCCTGAAGGATCTGCAGCCGTTCATGATCCTCGACGAGGACGTGAAGACCCTGAACGGGCAGGTGATCGTCAAGCGGGGACGCGAGGTGACCGGCGTCCTCATCCAGCGCCTGCGCAACTTCGCCAGCGGCGCCGGGATCAAGGAGCCCATCCGGGTTCGGGTGGTCAGTTGAGCAGCGCAGGCGGCGCGCCGGTGGCGGCCCGGCCTGCGTCGAGGCCATAGAGCGCCAGGCTACGCCGGACCTGAAGCGGCCGAACCGGTGCGCTCGAGCACCGCGAGGACCTCGACGTGCTCCGATTCGGGAAAGAGGTCCACCGGCTCTGCGCGTACGCAGCCATAGCCGGCCGCGCAGAGCCGGGCCACGTCCCGAGCCAGGGTGTCGGGGTTGCAGGAGACGTAGACGATGCGCGGCACGCCGAGGCGGGCGAGGCCGTCGAGGACCGCCGGCGCGCATCCCTTCCGCGGCGGATTCAGCACCGCAGCGCCCGCGGACCCTCGGCCGCCCAGGGCCTCTTGGAGGCGCCTCGCATCGCCGGAGAAGAGCGCCGCCGCATCGGCCTCGATGAAGTGCACCCGCTCGGCGAGCCCCGCTTCGGCCGCCGCCTGCCGGGCGGCCCGCACCGCGGGACCCACCCGCTCCACCGCGACCACCCGCTGCGCCTCGCCAGCGAGCCGCAGGGTCAGGGCCCCCACCCCGGCGTAGAGTTCGAGGATGCAGCCACCGCCGGCCGCCGCCTTCGCCCGTCCATGGAGGTATTCGGCGGCGAGGCGGTTCACCTGGAAGAAGAGGCGCGGGGTGAGCAGGAAGCGATGGCCGCCGAGGACCTCCTCGATGGCGACCTCCCCGGCGAGGGGGACGAGCGCCCCGTCACCGAAGATCACGTCCCCCGGTCCCGAGTGCCCCAGGCTCACCGAGGCCACGGCGGGCACGGCGGCCCGCAGGGCCTCTGCCACGCGGTCCGCGCCGGGCAGGCGCCCAGAGGGTGAAAGCAGCGCCACGGCCACCCGGCCCGCCCCGGAGGCCCGCATCGCCACGTACTTCAGCCCGTCTGCCGCTGCCCCGGAAGCTGCGGACCCGGGCGGCCCCCCGCGGGCCTCTTCGAGGAGGGCGGCCGGCTCTCCGGGGCCGCCACAGGCGTCGTCGGACGCAACGGGCGGCTGCGGGTTGGCCAGTGGAAGGGATTGGGCCTCGAGGATCGTGCGCAGAGCGAGGGCGGCGCGGGTGATCGGTCCCTCGTGGAGCGGACAGGCCTCCATGGGCTGAACCACATGGGTGCGTCGCCGGTAGGCGCCAAGAACCACCGTCCCTTCGTGACGGGCGACGATGAAGGTCGCACTCGCACGCCAACCCAACGGCGGGCTCGGCGCCTCGACCGGGGCCACCTCTACCTCGATGCCGTGCGCAGCGAAGGCGGCCCGAACCCGTGCACGCTTGAACTCGAGCTGCGCCGTGCGGCAGAGGTGCATCAGGCGGCAGGGGCTCCGCGGGGTCCACCGGGGACAGAGTGGCTGCGCTCGGCGCTCCGCTGCGGTGCGGCGGCGGCGCAACAGCCGCAGCACCGGCGTCCTGCCTGCGTAGAGGACCACCGCCTCTCCCACCTCACCCGGCAGGCCATCCTCCACCAGAACTGGGGCGGAGCCCGAAGCCAGATCCACGCGGCCGCGCCCGAGCCCGCTCGCATCGAGGGCCTCGACGGTAACGGTGAGGCGCGTGCCGACCTTCAGCCGCTTGGGACGCTGATCGGGCCTGCTCACGCTCCGAAGACGCGCGTGAAGAGGACGTCGACGTGGCGCAGGTGGCGGGAGAGATCGAAGCAGGCCTCGATCTCGGCCGGGGTGAGATGCGAGCGGAGCGCCTCACTGGCCAGGCACGCCTCCTTCAGTGTGATTCCCTCGTCCCACACCCGCATGGCGCAGGCCTGCACGATGGCGTAGGCCTCCTGGCGCTTCAGGCCGCGCCTCGCCAGCTCGAGCAGGATCGCCTGGGAGAAGGGCATCCCCTTGGACGCCTCGAGGTTCTCACGCATCCGCTCGGGAAAGACGACGAGGCCCTCGACCAGGCGGGTCAGCCGGACGAGCGCAAAGTCGAGGAGGATCGTCGTATCGGGGGCGACCACCCGCTCGACCGAGGAGTGGGAGATGTCCCGCTCGTGCCACAGGGCCACGTTCTCGAGGGTGCTCGCCGCGTAGCCGCGCAGGAGACGCGCCAGCCCGGTCAGGTTCTCGGAGAGGATGGGGTTGCGCTTGTGGGGCATGGCGCTCGACCCCTTCTGCCCCGCGGTGAAGGGCTCTTGCACTTCGCGCACCTCGGTGCGGGCGAGGTGGCGAATCTCCACCGCAAGACGCTCGATGGAAGCGCCGATGCCCGCCAGCGTGGAGAAGAACTCGGCGTGGCGATCCCGCTGCACCACCTGCGTCGCCACCGGCTCGTAGCCGATGCCCAGCGCGCTGACCACGTGCTGCTCCACCGCCGGGGAGAGGTGGGCGAAGGTGCCCACCGCGCCGCTCACCTTGCCCACGGCGGCGCGGGCGAGCGCTCCTTTGAGGCGGGTGCGATGCCGGCGGAACTCGTCGTAGAAGGTGGCGAGCTTGAGCCCGAAGGTGATGGGCTCGGCGTGCACCCCGTGGCTGCGCCCGATCATCACCGTATCCTTGTGCTCGTGGGCGCGGCGCTCGAGGGTGTCGAGGAGGAGATCCAGGTCGGCGAGGAGCAGCTCACCCGCTTCCTTGATCTGCACGGCCAGCGCGGTGTCCAGGACGTCGCTGCTGGTCATCCCGAGGTGGAGCCAGCGGCTGGGTTCCCCGACCTGCTCTTCGACGTAGGTGAGGAAGGCGATGACGTCGTGCTTGACCGTCGCCTCGATCTCGCGGATGCGCTCGACGGCCGCGGCGTCGAAGGTGGGCGCCCGATCGCGGCACGCCTCGAGGTCCTCCTCGGGAACGATGCCCTGCCGGCACAGCGCTTCGGCGGCGAGGAGTTCGATCTCCATCCAGATCCCGAAGCGGTGGGCGTCGGTCCAGATCTGGGCCATCTCCGGGCGGCTGTATCGCTCGATCATCGCTGGCTCGATCTACACGCTGGGCCTGCCGGTGCCTACCCCGCGACCTCGAGCGCACCGCGACCCGCGTGAGGAAACCAGAGGGATCGGCGCCTGCTGGAGCCCTCCGAGGAGCCACCGGCGCGCCTCCCCTCCCCGCCCCGGCCCGCCTACCAGAGGGGCAGGCCCATCTGCCGCGGAGGATGGAGCGACACCGGCGTCCCGGGGACATCGGGCGCCGCCACGGCGAGCCGGGCGGCGGATCGATGCCGGCGCAGGACCTCGGCCGCGGTGGCACGGGCGATCTCGGGGCGGTTGTTCTCCTGCGAGAGGTGCGCCAGCGTCACGTGCTGCAGCCCCGGCGTCCTCGCCAAGACCTCTTCGAGGAGCGCCGCCCCCTGCCGGTTGGAGAGGTGACCCACCTCCGAGTAGATGCGCCGCTTCAGCCGCTCGTCGTAGGGCCCGCCGAGGAGCATCCCCTCGTCGTGGTTGAACTCGACGACCACCCCATCGCAGCCGCGGAGGTGCCGCACGATGTTCCGCGTGGCGAAGCCCAGATCGGTCGCGTAGCCCAGGGCGGTCTCGTCGTCCTCGAGGCGAAGCGCCACCGAGCCGGGCGCATCGTGGAGGGTGGGCGTGGTGGCGACGGCGAGACCGCCGATTGCCACGCGCCCCTCCTCGGGGAGGGGGCAGAGCTGTTCGGGAGGCGGGTCGCCAGGGATCATCGAGAGGGTGTCCGGCGTCCCGTAGATGCGCAGCCCGTGGCGCCGGGCCAGCACCGCAGCGCCCGCGACGTGGTCCCCGTGGCCATGGGTGCACACGACGGCGGTGACGCGGCCGAGATCGAGTCCCACCGCCGCCAGGCGCCGGGCGAGGCTGCGCGCAGAGAGCCCGCAGTCGATGAGCAGCTCCACGCCCCCACCCGAAACCCACCAGGCGTTGCCCGTGGACCCACTCCCGATGGAACAGTAGGCGATCGCCATCGACCGGCACCCTACCATGGGGCCCGGACATGCCGCCCGGAGGCGCCGCTCCTAGCCCACCCAGGAGAAGCCCTGGATGGCGCGGGCCAGCTCGAGGTCCTTTTCGGTCACCTCACCCCCCGCATCGTGGGTGGTCAGCGCCAGGTCCACGCGGTTGTAGACGTTCCGGATCTCCGGGTGATGGTTCAGCTCCTCGGCGTGGAAGCCCAGCCGCACCAGAAAGGACATCGCCTCCTTGAAGGAGCCGAAGACGAAGGACTTGCCCAAGGCCCCCGCCTCGTAGCGCCAGCCGGGCAGCTCGCGGAGGGCCGCTTCGATCGCATCGCGTTCCAGTGGCCTGCGTTTCGCGGGTGTCGTCATGGCGCCATCGTAACGCAGCCGGATCACTCGTACACCCGTACGGTGAGCCCGCGTTTCGCCGCGTGCTCGAGGAGCGCCCAGGCGAGATCCCCACCGCCGCTGCGCCGGGCCACGCGCCGGGCGGCGGTGAGGTTGACCACGAGGTCGAGGCCCTCGGGCTCGCGCACGCCAATCTCGCCCGCCGGGGTCCCCGCGAGGATGCGGCGCGCGATCTGTGCCGCCTGCCGCCCGAGCCGCCCGTAGTTGGGTGCGAGCGCCAGCAGCGCCCCCTCGCGGACCTGCGTCGAGGTGAGCGCCAGGACCGGCAGACCCTTGCCGAGGGCGAAGTCACGCACCGCCTGAAAGGCGCGCACGTCGGCCACGGTTCGGTCGGGGATCATCCACAGCGCATCGACCTTCCCCTCGAGGCGACGAAGGGAGCGCGCCACCTCCTCCGGCCCGGACACCTGCACGGCGACGAGCTTTACGCCCTGAGCCTCGGACGCGCGGCGAATCTCGCGGATCAAGGTCTTCGAATAGCGGGGGTCGAAGAAGACGCCGAGCCGCCCGAGCCCCGGCACGATCGCCTGCAAGGTCTCGAGATCGCGCGCCACCGAGCGGGAGAGGGCGATGCCGGCGACGTTGCGCCCCGAAAGCCCATAGCGCTGCCAGTTGGGAACGAGCGCAAAGAGGATCGGCGTCTCGGGCAGACGCCGCATCGCCAGCGTCGCCGCCTTGGGCCCCAGCGCGAGGACCAGCTCCGGGGCGCCCGCCCGCAGCTCGGCGAGCACGGCCTCTTCGTCGCCCTTCAGCACGTAGACGCGAGGCTGGCGCTGCAGCTCGACCGAGAAGCCGGTGACGAAGCGATCGTAGGGCCCCAGATCGTCGCTCTTCAGTACGGCGACGCCCTCGGCCGCGGCCGGGCGGGGTGCAGCGAGGCAGAGGCAGGCGCCCAGGCCAAGGCAGAGCAGGGTGAGGGGTCGCAGCATCGGCATCACCTCGGGTCGGCGCAGCAGCGGAAGCCCAGGTACTTGTCGCGGGCGTTGGGAGGCCGGTTGCCGCGGGTGGCACAGCGGGTGTCCCAGTCGGGACGGTTCGCCGCCCCGCCCTTCATCGTGCGATCGGAGAGCCCGGCCTGGAACTTCGAGGCGGTCCACTCGGCGACATTCCCCGAGAGATCGTAGACGCCATAGCCCGAGCGGCACTTCCCGAAGGTGGCGCCAGGCGCCAGGGGCCGGTCGTTGCCCATCGCATCCTCGGTGTTGCACGCCTCGGGGTCGAAGACGTTTCCGTAGGGGAAGCGGTAGTTGCGCGGTCCCTTGCACGCCTTCTCCCACTCCTCCTCCGTGCACAGCCGCCGGCCGCGCTTCTCGCACAGCTCCTTCGCGCGATACCAGGTCACCCCGGTGGTGGGCACCCGCTTGTAGGCACCGTACTCGTAGCGGTCGATGCAGAAGGCCGGGACGTCCACGTCGGCGAGGGCACGCTCGGCGAAGTTGCGCATGGGGTCGTTGACCGCGCTGCCGATCTTGAACGGACCCGCCGGGATGTAGACCATGCCCTTGGGACAGCGCCCTCCCGCCTCCCCGCCCGGCGTCGGACTCAAGGCGGCCACCTTCTGTCCCGCCGCCCGGTCTTCGGGGGAGCCGGCGCGCTCACCTTCACCGGAGCCAGGCGGCGCCGCCTCGCCACCGGAGGCCCGCGCGTTCACGGCCGCTTCGTTCCCTGCTTCCGCCTCCTTGCGCGCCGCGGCCTCCCGGCGGGCGGCCTCCCGGCGGCGCGCCTCCTCCGCCTGCCGCGCTTCTTCCTGCTTCCGGCGGGCCTCTTCCTTCTGGCGCGCCGCCCCCGCTGCGCGTGCTGCCTCGATCGCCTCGGCCTCGGCCGCAATGCGTCGGACGGCCGCACGCTGCGCCTGTTCCGCTCGCCGCGCCGCGGCCTCCTCATCGGCGCGC
>CAYYHA010000059.1:0-19044 GCA_964471535.1 uncultured Myxococcia bacterium
CCCTGGCGATTCCCGAGCCCGGCGACACCATCGAGGTGGAGTACGAGGTGCAGTGCCTATAGCCGGCCGGGCTGGGATGGCCCCGGCCCGACGCGATGCCGGCGCGCCCCGAGACGCTGCGGCCGCCGTGCGCACCGCAGGGCCGGCGCACAGAGCCTGCTGACCGAGGGGTGCCGACAGGATTCCCACAGGAGCAACGGTCCATGAATCGAGCCTTCGCGTTTTGCGCCGCCGCAATCACCCTCGTCGTGCTGCCCGCCGCCGCCTGGGCGGAAGCAGATCTGACGGTCGCAGACATCCAAGGCCCCGACGTGCTCTTCGCCGGCCGACCCGCGGACGTCACCTTCACCATCCGGAACATCGGTGACCAGACGGCACAGAGCTTCAACTATCGGGTGTACCTCTCGGACAATCGCGTCATCACGTTGAATGATCCGGAGGTCCACCAAGGCGGCCCGGTGACCGTCGCCGCCGGTGGCGCCCTGCCGGTGAGCGTCACGGTGAACGTGCCCACCTCGATCGTGCCCGGCGACTACTACATCGGGGTCATCCTGGATCCGGAAGGCGCGATCACCGAACCCAACCGCGTGAACAACGCCAAGCACAGTGCCGCGAAGATTCCGCTGAAGCTCCCCGCTCCCGACCTGACCGCGAGTGAGCTGCGCATTCCCGATCGGGCGGCTGCCGGCGAGACGATCCCCGTGACCTTCACCATCGAGAACCGTGGCAACGAGCCTGCGACCTTCCGCTATGGGGTCTACGTCTCCCACAATGACATCGTCAGCCCGGCGGACGTTATCCTCTTCCTCGCACAGCGGAGCCTCGACCCAGGCGAGCAGCGGACCATCTCCGACTATGTGCGCCTCTTCCCCGGCATGCCGGCGGGGCAATGGTACCTCGGGGTGGTGATGGACCCGGAACACACGGTCGATGAACTCGACGAGGAGAACAACGCGCGGACCGCGCCGGTGCCTCTCGAGGTCTTCGAGCCCGAGCTGCGTGTCCTCACCTCCTTCGTGCCCGACGCGCTCGTGGGCGTGCCCTTCGAATGGCGCTTCGCGGCGATCGGCGGCACCGGCCGTTACACCTTCCACGTCGTAGGAGGCACCCTCCCCGATGGCGTGACCCTCGACGAGTCCACCGGCATCCTCTCGGGCACGCCAGCTGCGACGGGCGAGTATCCGTTCACGCTTGAAGTCCAGAGCGGCGGGCTGTCCTCCGCGGCGGCGTTTCGGCTCGTGGTGACCCAGCCAACGGTCAACCTGACGGTGCAGAGTGAGCGTCTTCCGCCGGCGGTCCTGCAGACGGAGTATGAGACGCAGCTCGTTGCGGTCGGCGGCGCTGCCCCTTACCGCTGGAGCTATGAGGGAGACCTGCCCGATGGGATGCAGCTGACCGAGGAGGGCCTGCTCTCGGGGACGCCGGAACTCGTCGGCAGCTACGACCTCGCGGTCCGCGTCGTGGACGCCCGCGGTGAGGTTGCGACCCGTCAGCTGAGCCTCGAGGTGGTCGACCGAGGCCTCTTGACCATCCTCACCGGCCTGCTGCCCGTGGGGCAGACGGGGCGTGAGTACATCGCCGGCTTCGAGGTGCTCGGTGGGACGCCGCCGGTGGTCTTTGCCTTGGTCGGTGGCGAGCTGCCGCCCGGCCTCAGCCTCGATGCCAGTACGGGCATCGTCTCGGGGCAGCCCCTCTCCCCCGGACGCTTTGCCTTCCAAGTGCAGGCCACCGATGCGAGCGGGCTCTTCGACACCAACGCCTACGTGATCGAGGTCGTGGGGCAGCCCATCTCCATCGTCACCACGGAGATCGATTCGGCCGAGGTGGGGCAGCCCTACGAGCAGCGCTTCAACGTGCTGCCCAGCACGGGGGAGCCGCCCTTCGAATGGCGCCTTCGCTCGGGCGCGCTCCCGCCGGGCCTGACGCTCGACTCGGCCGAAGGGGTGATCTCTGGGACGCCCGAGGCCGGGAGCGCGGGCACCTGGCCGCTCCTCGTGGAGGTGGAGGATGCGCGCGGAGTCATGGGGCAGCGCCCCTATGTTCTCGAGGTGCGCGACCCGGCCCGCGAGGCGGAGCTGAAGCGGCAGCCCGAGCCCGGCGGCGGGTGCTCGAGTGCGGGGGGCAGCGGCCTGTTCGCGCTCCTCGTCGTCTTGCTCGCCTTCTCTTGGCCCCGACTGCGGCGGTGGCTGCTGCCGCTGGCGGTGCTCTTCGCCGCGTGGGCGCCGCGGGGGGCGCATGCACAACAGTGGACCTATGTGCTGACAGAGAGCCAGCTGACCTACCAGCCGATCTCCGGATCGGTGGTCACCTTGAGCAGCACCGATTATGGGCGCGCGACGGTCTCGCTGCCCTTCACCTTCGTCTTCTACGGGACCCCATACAACGAGGTGACCATCTCAGCTGACGGTCTGGTCCTCCTGGGGACGGGCACCGCAGGCTCCTCCAACCGGGCGATCCCCAACGCGAGCAGCCCCAATGGGTTCGTCGCCGGCTGGTGGGACGACATGGACGGCGAGAACGGCGACATCCAAACGACGACCCTCGGCACGGCGCCAAACCGCGTCTTTGTCATCCAGTACCGCAACTGGGACCGCTACTTTCCTTCGTCGACCTCCACGCAGGTCAACTTCCAGATCAAGCTCTACGAGCGCTCGAACGTCATCCAGATCCACTACGGCCCGTTTCGGGCGGGCAACACGAACGACAGCGCCACGGTGGGCATCGAGTCGCCCGATGGGCAGTCGGGCGTGGAGGGCCTCGCCTGCGTGCCCGGCTGTACCGCCGCCGACCTGCTCGCCAATCGGCTGCTCACCTTCTCCATTCAGCCCGATCTCCAGACCCCCTCGGCGACCGCGCCCACCATCGTCTACGGGGCCATCCCCGCGCAGGTGAGCGCGCAGGTGGTCAATGCCGGCGGGCAGGATGCGGGCGCGTTCACGGTGCAGGCGGTGCTCTCGAGCGACGACACCTACGATCCGGGGACGGACCAGGTGCTCACCGGCTCCGCCCAGGTGCCGTCCCTCGGCGCCGGGCAGGGGACGGAGGTCTCCTTCCTGGCGGAGATCCCGGGCACGGTGGTCCCCGACACCGACTACTGGCTCTTCGTGGTTCCCAATCTCGACGGTGCGCTGGTCGAGGCCTCCACCGCCAACAACGTCTCGCCACCGGTGCAGGTGCGCACCGGTCCGCCCACCGCCAACTTCCGAGCGAGCAGCGTCACGCCCTCCGCCACCTCGGTGGCACCGGGGGACACCCTGGATCTCACCTACCGCCTGGACAACACCGGCAACCTCGGGGGCAGCGCCGACTTCCGGATCGTGCTCTCCGCCAACCCGATCATCAGCATCGAGGATCTCACCCTCTACTCGGGGAACACGACCCTCTCAGCCAAGGGCTTCGAGACCCGCACCACCACGGTGACCATTCCCAGTGATCTCACCACGGGTGCCTACTATCTCGGCGTCCTGGTCGACCCCGACGATGCGGTGCCGGAGCCCGACGAGGTGGACAACGCCGCCCACACGGACACTCCCGTGGCCATCGAGGCCAGCCGACTGACCCTGCTCACCCAGGACCTTCCCATCGCCCAGGTGGGTCGGGCCTACCAGGTGAACCTGCAGGCGAGCGGTGCAGGCGGCGCCTACCGCTTCGAGGTCGCCAGCGGCATGCTCCCGCCAGGCATCGAGCTCTCCGAGGATGGGGTGCTCCAGGGACGGCCGACGGCGGCGGGCGACTATGCGTTCCAGGTCCTCATCCGCTCTGGCGGGAAGACGGGGCTCGGCAACCTCAGCCTCACGGTGGCGGAAGTGGATGCGCCGCTGACCGTCGTTTCGGTCGCGCTGCCCGATGCCATCTTTGGTGGAGAGTACGAGGCCCGCCTCGTCGCAGCCGGCGGCGTTCCGCCCTACACCTGGTCGCTGGCCTCCGGCGCGCTCCCGTCGGGCCTGGGTGTGCTCCCCTCCGGCCGAGTCGGTGGGCTGCCGGCCGAGGACGGTGACTTTTCGTTCACCGTCCGGGTGACCGACGCCGAGGGGAGCGCGGCGGAGCAGGGCTTGAGCCTCCGCGTGGTGCAACCGGGGAACCTCATCGTGGTGACCATGGATCTGCCCCCGGCAAAGCTCGGCCAGCCGTACGAGGTGGCGCTCCGGGCGGCGGGCGGGACCCCGCCGTACAAGTGGAATCTTGACGGCACGGGACGCCTCCCCGCGGGGCTCACCCTCGAGGTGGACGGCCGCATCACCGGGACCCCGGAGGAGGTGGGCGTCTTCGACATCCAGGTCGCCGTGCGGGACGAGCTGGCGCGCTTCGACACGAACACCCTTGCGCTCACCGTGGGCTTCGACCAGGGCATCTCCATCACCACGACCGCCCTCCCGGTGGCCACCTACGGCGAGCCGTATGCCGCCACGCTGACCGCAGTGGGCGGACGAAGCCCCTATCGCTGGGCGCTGGTGGGTGGCGAGCTGCCCGCCGGGCTCGATCTGGATGGGGAGACAGGAACCATCTCGGGCGTCGCGGTCGGTGACGAGGAGGTGGTCCTGCCCTTCGTCGTCGAGGCGATCGATGCAGCGGGCCGGCGGGACATCCGAGGCCTCGCGCTCCGCGCACAGAGCGCCCCCAACGTGATCGTGGAGGAGGGCGGCTGCAGCAGTGCCGCAGGGCAGGGTGCTCCGTCCGCCTTCGCGCTTTTCGCTGTGGCGCTCTTCGCCCTCCTGCGGCCCCGGCGGCGCCGCTGACGCCCTCCCCAGACTCTCTGCACCCCGCCGACAAGGCACCTAGCTGACCCAGCACCCTGCTGACGAAAGAGTTCGAGCGATGCGTATCCTCCTGGCCTCGGTCCTCGGTTTCGCGGTCGGCGCCGCCATTGGCGCCGGCTGTGGCCCTTCCAACCCCTGCAGCGGCGTTGCCTGCCCCGCTGGCTTCGCATGCTCCCTCGGCGACGGGCTCTGCCACTGCGGTGGTCCGGGCGGGGAGGTCTGCGGCGAGGGGGAGGCCTGCGACCCCGTGCAGGGCAGCTGCGTGGCCGCGAGCACGCTCTGCGACGGCGTCGTGTGCGACGGAGGGACGCAGTGCGACCCCGCCGACGGCGTCTGCAAGTGCGGGGGTTCCGGCGGCGAGGTGTGCGGCGAGGGTGAGCACTGTGACGTGCTCGCTGGTGTGTGCGCTCTCGACGATCTCTGCGCCGGCGTGGCCTGTCCCGAGGGGGAGCACTGCGACCCCAGTTCGGGCAGCTGTCGCTGTGGGGACGAGGCGACCTGCACCGTCGGGAGCCGCTGCGTGGAGGGCAGCTGCACGCCCGATCCTTGCTACGGCACCGTGTGCACCGGCGGAACCATCTGCGACCCCGCCGATGGGACCTGCAAGTGCGGCGGTGCGGGCGGTGTCGTCTGCGCGGCAGGCGAGGTCTGCGATCCCGACCAAGCGACCTGCGTCGCGGCGCCGAGCTGCCTCGGCGTCACCTGCTCGGGCGGCCTCTCCTGCGATCCCTCCGATGGGGTGTGCAAGTGCGGCGGCCAGGGAGGCGTCGTGTGCGGCGCCGACCAGATCTGCGATCTGCAGACGGTGACCTGTATCGGGGGCGACCCGTGCGCCGGCGTCACCTGCACCGCCGGGACGACCTGCGATCCGGAGGACGGCGTGTGCAAGTGCGGGGGGCTTGGGGGCATCGTTTGCGATTTCGGCGAGCGCTGCATCGAGATCGACGGCTTTGCACCCTTCTGCAGCCCGCCGTGTACCCCGGTGTTCCAGGACTGCACGGACGAGGGCGATGCCTGTTACTACGATGCGGCGCGGGACATCACCTACTGCCACGCGCCGGGCAGCGCGCCGGCCGGCGCGTTCTGCAGCGAGTCCCTCGACTGCGAAGCGCAGCTCCACTGCGAGCAGGCGGGTGCCGACGTCCCGGGGCGGTGCCGCTACTACTGCGACACCACGGTGGGCCCCAACCAGCCGGGATCCTGCGCCGTCCCTAGCTACTGCGATGCCATCTTCGACGCGCGTCCGGACATGGGCGTGTGCAAGGAAAACTGACCGGTCGGGAGGGGCGGACCGTTGCCGCGGTCTCCGTCGCCTCCGGGAGCGCGCTGCTCCTCTGCTCGAGCGCGCTGCTCGCGCCACTCGTCGGTTCGGCGGGGGCCGAGCCGCCGGCGGGCGCGGCGCTGCTTGTGGCCGGGATCCCTCCGCTGGCGGCCGGCATCCTGGGGATACCCCTCGCCATCGCGGGTGACCTCCTCGGCCGGCGCCGGGTCACCGCAGGCGGGCTGCTCCTGGCGGCGATCGCCCTGGGGGTGAGCGCCTGGGTGCAGCCGGCGCTCCCCCGGGTGCTGCTCCGTATGGCCACAGGCATGGCGGGCATCTTCCTGGTGGGTGCCGGGTGGCTGCGCGACAGCCTCGCGCCCCATCGCCGCGATGGTGGAGTGGCGGTGGTCGCTGGGGTCGAGGGGCTGTCCCTCCTCTTCGGTGTCGGCCTCTCGGGATGGGGGGCGGCGTTGTGGGGGGAGCGGCTCTGCCTCTCCCTGGTCGCGCTCCTGGTCGCCCTGGCCGCGGTCTTCGTGCTGCGCGTCCGCACCGATCCACCGCGAGGTGCCATCACCTACTCCCCGGTGGGCCCCGAGGCGCTCACCGAGATCCTGGGCACCGCAGGCCGGGGCTCGATCCTCGGGGGGCTCTTCGCCGTGCACCTGGCCCTGGGGGCGCTCTTCGTCGCGTTGCTTCGACAGGGGAGCCTCCCCGGCTGGGCCTGGCCGCTCGGCCTCCTCACCGGTCTGGTGGGGCTTCGGCTCGCTGCCCGCCTCGAGGATGCCGGGTGGGGTGGGGCGGTCGCGCGCGTCGGCCTGCCGGCGCTGCTCCTCGGCGTTGCGGGCCTGCTCTGGCTGGGAGGGGCCGGCGTGCTCGCGCTCTTCTTTGCGTTCTCCGTTCTGGGCGCGGCGCGCGCCGCCGGCACCGCGCTCGTCTCCGTCGCTGCGCCGGAGGCACACCGGCCCAGTGCCCAGGCGCTGCGCGTCTGCACCGAGGTGGCGGGGCTCGCGGCGGGGGCGCTCGTGGTCCCCACTGTCCTGGCGCTGTGGGGCTCGGCGCCGGTGGCCCCGGCGATCGCCGGGCTGGCGCTCGTCGCTGCCCTCGCGCTCCGCCCCCCGGGGACCGTCGGTGCGGCGGCGCCCCACAGGGATTGACGTGCCTCGCTCGTGTTGATTGATTGTTCAATCAACACACGGAGACAGCGTCATGGGCTACGAGGAGAAGTTCACCGAGGCGCATCAACTCTTCCGTCGCACGGTGGAGAGCTTTTGCGAGAACGAGATTGCGCCCCATGCCCTCGAGTGGGAGCAGGCGGGTCTCTTTCCCCGGGAGGTCTTCACGAAGGCGGGGAAGCTGGGGCTCTTCGGAATCAACAAGAGTGCCGCATGGGGCGGCAGCGAACTCGACTACTGGTACACGGTGGCGTACGTGGAGGCGCTCGCCCACGCGCGAAGCGCCCCGGTGGCCATGGCGCTCTTGGTACAGAGCGATATGGCGACGCCGATTCTCGACGCCGTGGGAAGCGACGAAGTGAAGGCCGAGTTCCTCGCGCCGGCCATTGCCGGGGAGAAGATCGCTGCCCTGGGCGTCACCGAGCCCGGTGCCGGCAGCGACGTGGCGAAGATTCGCACCACGGCGCGGAGCGACGGGGACGACTACGTCATCAATGGTCAGAAGACCTTCATCACCAACGGGACGCGCGCCGACTTCGTGACCCTCGCGGTCCGAACCGGTGAGGAAGGCTACGCGGGGATCTCCTTCATCGTGGTGCCCACCGACGTGAAGGGCTTCAGCGTGGGCCGGAAGCTGGAGAAGGTGGGCAACCGCGCCAGCGACACCGCCGAGATCTTCTTCGAGGACGTACGCGTCCCGAAGCGCTTCCGCCTCGGCGAGGAGAACGAAGGCTTCCTCCACATCATGACGAACTTCCAGGGGGAGCGCCTCGCTGGGGCGCTCACCGCCACTGCCGGAATGGAACTGATGATCCGCGATGCCATTGCCTACGGCTGGGAGCGGGAGGCCTTCGGGCGGCCCATCGTGAAGTTCCAGGTGTGGCGGCACAAGTTCGCCGAACTCATGACGGCGGTGGAAGCGAGCAAGCAGCTCAACTACAAGGCGGCGGATCTCTTCGACCGAGGCGAAGCCGCCACCAAGGAGATCTCCATGGCCAAGCTGTTTGCCGGGGATCTCGCGCAACGCGTCGCCTACGAGTGCATGCAGTTCCATGGCGGCGCCGGCTACATGCTCGAGTACCCCATCGCCCGTGCGTGGCGGGACGTGCGCCTGCTGACGATTGGGGGAGGCACCAGCGAGATCATGAAGGAGATCATCGCCAAGTGTGAGGGGCTTTGATCGCGCTGAGCACCTGGCAGCTCGGCGGCGTGCCGGCATGGCGGCCCGGCGAAGGCGAGGCCACGCTCGCCTCCTAGCGCCGCCACCAGTGGTTGAAGAACCACAGCCCGGTGGGCAGGGCGAGCAGATAGCCGATGAAGGAGAGGGCCGGGAAGCCGAGGATCCGGTACTCGTCCCAGGACAGTGCCAAGGTGGCGCAGATCATCAGCGTGGCATAGGCGAGCCCGGTGCCCCACATCACGTCGCTGCGCCTCCGGTCCTCGAGGTAGTCGTCGAGGCGCGGAGCGTCGATCTGGAAGGTGAGACGCCCCGCATCGATGTCCTCGAAGACACGGGTCATCGCCGGGGGCACCTGACGCAGGAGGCGGCTGGTGGTGTAGAGCGCCTCGCTCGCCTTCTTCCACAGCCGCTCGGGGCTGTAGCGCTCCCGGAGCAGCTCCGCGATGAAGGGCTGCGCCTCCTCCACCAGGTCCATCTCTGGTGCGATGCGCTTGCCCAGGCCTTCTACGGTCATCAGGGCCTTGAAGACCATGGTGTAGGTGGTGGGCATGCGCATGTGGTGGCGCATCGCGCCTTCCACCAGCTCTCGAAAGAGCCCGCCCACGTCGATCTCCGCCAGTGGCGTGCCGTCGAAGTAGCGCTCGGCGACTTCGTAGACGTCGGCGACGAAGGCGTCGTAGTCGACCGGCCCCTCGCGGATCCCCATCTCGAAGAGGACACGGGCGAGGGCATCGAAGTCCTGCCGCCCCACCGCGAAGAGCAGGTCGATCACGCGGTCCTTCATCTCCGGCGTCAGGCGTCCGACCAGACCGAAGTCGAGGTAGCAGACCCGGTTGCCCGGCAGGACGTAGATATTCCCGGGGTGGAGATCGCCATGGAAGAAGCCGTCCTGGAAGAACTGCTTGAAGAGGGCCCACAGGAGGCGCTTGGCGAGGACCTCGCCGTCGGCGAGACCTTGCTCCACCGCATCGGTGATCTTCACCCCCTCGATGAACTCCATCGTCAGCACCTTGGCGGTGGAGTAGCGGTCGTAGACCTCGGGGATGTGGATGTAGTCGACCTCGCGGAAGTTCCTGGCGAACTTCTTCATGTGGCGCGCCTCCGCCGAGAAATCGAGCTCTTTGCGGATGGCGCGTTCGAACTCCCGCACGATGCCCGGCGGATCGAAGAGGCGGGTCTCCGGGACGGCGACGGTGAGCTGCCGGGCGAGGAAGTAGAGGATGTCCAGGTCCGCCTCGATGATCGCGGCGATGCCCGGACGCTGCACCTTCACCGCCACCTCCTCGCCGCTCTTGAGTCTCGCCCGGTGAACCTGGGCGATGGAGGCAGCGGCGAGCGGCGTTTCGTCGAACTCGGCGAAGATCTCGGTGGGTTCGCTCCCCAGCTCGCGCCGGATGACCGCGTTGACCTCCTCGATGGACATCGGTGGCACGTCGTCCTGGAGGTTCTGCAGCTCGTCGCAGAAGGCCTGGGGCAAGAGATCGGGCCGGGTGGAGAGGATCTGACCGAACTTGATGAAGGTCGGGCCGAGGTCTTCGAGGGCGGCCCGTGCCCGGCGCGCCAGCTGCGCGTACGGCAAGGCCTGCGGCACCTGCGGAGCGGAGGGCGCCTCCTGCAGCGCCTCGTCCACCGCCTTGGCCACCTCGGGGTCCTTGCGCGAAAAGCGCGAGAAGAGGAAACCAAAGCCGTGGCGCGCCAGGACTCCGGCGATCTGGCGGAAGCGACGCACGTCCCGGATGGCCGTGCGGGTGGCCATCAGGTTCGCGTACACGGTACGGAGTGCAGACGACTTGCTCACGGAAGGGGTCCCTGGCGCGTGTTCCTCTCGGGGGGCCGCCCGGCCACCTCGTACATATCCCGTGGCCGAAAGCCCCGCAAATTCCACCGTTTTTCTGTTAACCTCGACCCTTCCAAAGGCGTCGAGCATTTGGAGGTATTGCCATGGGCGTCCTCTCCCGCATCTCCACTCTGATCAAATCCAACCTGAACGATCTCATCTCGAGGGCGGAGGACCCGGAGAAGATCCTCGAGCAGTCCATCCTGGACATGCAGGACAACCTCCGCGACGCGAAGAAGGAGGTCGTCGAATCGCTGGCCAACCAGAAGGTCCTCGAGAAGAAGCTCGAAGCGGTGCGCGAGGAGCAGAATACCTGGGAAGGCAAGGCGATGAGCGCGGTGCAGGCGGGTGACGACGATCTGGCGCGGGAGGCGCTCAAGCGCAAGCAGGCGGCCCAGGCGCGGGCGGTCGCACTCGAGGAACAGCTCGCCATCCAAAAGGACTACGTCGAGACGCTGCGCGCCTCGCTCGCCGCCCTCGAGTCGAAGATCGAGGAGGCCAAGAGCAAGAAGCACCAGCTCATCAGCCGCCTGCGCGCCGCCAAGGTCAAGGAGGACATGATCGCGGCGCGGGAGGTGGCGATGGGTACCCACAAGGCGCTGGAGGACGATACGGCCTTCGCCGCCTTCGCCCGGATGGAGGAGAAGATCCTGCAGATCGAGGGCCGCGTCGAAGCGATGGAGGAGCTGTCCAACTTGGAACTCGGGGGGAGCGGGGACGTCCGCAAGGATCTCTTGGTGGAGCACAAGCTCAAGCAGCTGAAGGCGCATGGACAGGTCGAAGACGAGCTCCTGCGGCTGAAGGCGAAGATGGAGGAGAAGGTGGATCCCCTCGAGGACGAGCTCGAGGCACTGAAGCGGCGGATGGCCGAAAGCGAGGAGAGCTGAGCGCCGTGGCCGTGCAGGCGGTCGCTTCCAGCGCCTCTCTCGCGCCTTCTCGTGCGGGCGCTCGACGGGCCTCCGCCGGGCCGGCGTTCCTCAAGCGCAGTCGGGGCAGCGCACGTAGGGCACCTGCAGCCGAGTCAAGACCTGCTCTCCACGGCTGCAGTCGCGGAAGACGGTGATCCCCTTGCACCCCAGCTCCCAGGCCAGCTCGAAGGCGTGACGCACCGCTTCGAGCGGGGCGTCCGCCGGCAGGTTGATCGTCTTGGAGACGGCGGCGTCGCAGTGGCGCTGGAAGGCCGCCTGCATGCGCACGTGCCAGTCGGGGGCAATGTCGAAGGTGGTCGGGATCCGCCGCTTCAGCGTCTCCGGAAGGCCCTCGGTGCGGCGGGGGCTCCCAGCGGCACGGATCTTCGCCAGCGTTTCGTCGGGGTCGAGCCCCTCGGCAACGAGGAGTTCCCGAATGCGTGGCTGCTCTTGCACGAGGGTCTCGCCGTCGAGCACGTGGCGCACCACCTCCACCGCGTAGAGCGGTTCGATGCTGGGGGAGCATCCAGCGAGAATGCTGATCGTGCCGGTGGGGGCTACGGTGGTGAGCGTCGCGTTGCGCTGTGGGGGCACGCCCCAGGCCTCCAGGCGGCTGCCGTTCCACGCCGGGAAGGGTCCCCTCCGCTTGGCCAGGTCGGCGCTGGCGACCCGTGCCTCCGCGTGGATGAAACCCATGACCTCGTCGGCGAGGGTGAGGGCCTCCTCGCTGTCGTAGGGGATGCCCAAGTCGACGAGGAGGTCGGCGAAACCCATGACGCCCAGGCCGATCTTGCGTGTGAGCCGAGTCATGTGCTCGATCGGTTCGAAGGGGAAGGAGGTGGCCTCGATGACGTCGTCGAGGAAGCGCACCGCGAGACGCACCACCTCCCGCAGTCGCTCCCAGTCCACCTCTCCGCCTGCACAGAGCAAAGAGAGGTTCACCGAACCGAGCGTGCAGCTCTCGAAGGCGAGCAGCGGCTGCTCGCCGCAGGGGTTGGTTGCGGTGATGGTGCCCACGTGGGGGCAGGTGTGCCGCTCGTTGATCCGATCGATGAAGAGCAGCCCCGGCTCGCCGCCCTCCCAGGCACATTCGGCGATGGCCGAGAAGATCTCCTCGGCTGCGACGTGGCGTGCTCTCTCCGGCGCGGCCGGATGCGTCAGCGGGATCTCCTCTCCCCGCCCGAGTGCCTCCACGAAGGCATCGGTCAGCGCCACCGAGAGGTTGAAGTTCCGAAGTCGTCCCGGTTCGGATTTCGCTCGGATGAACTCGAAGACGTCGGGGTGATCCACACGCAGCACGGCCATGTTGGCGCCCCGGCGCACGCCGCCCTGCTTGATGACCTCGGTGGAGACGTTGAAGAGTTCGATGAAGCTGACCGGTCCGCTCGCAACGCCGCCGGTGGAGCGGACCCGGGCACCGGCAGGGCGCAGCACCGAGAAGTCGAAGCCGGTGCCGCCGCCGCTCTGGTGGATGCGGGCCGCCATCCCGAGGGTCCGGTAGATGGACTCGAGGGAGTCTTCGAGGGGCAGGACGAAGCACGCGGCGAGCTGCGCCTCCGGTCGGCCTGCGGCCAGCGCAGGTGAGTTGGGGAAGAAGAGGCGCTGCGCCATGAGATCGTAGAAGCGCCGGGCCAGATGCGCCTCGTCCATCAACCCATCCACGCGTGCATCGGCCGCCGCGATGGCGCCGGCCACCCGCTCGAGCATCGCCTCGGGGGTCTCCACCACCGCGCCCGTCGCGTCACGCGCGAGGTAGCGCTTCTCGAGGACCTTCAGGGCCGCTTCGTCGAAGAGGGCGTCCATGGCGCGTGTGCCTCCCCGGTCGCCCCGGCATCTGACCGCGTCACGGGCCGCACTCGGCGGCCAACCACGCCAGGTAGCGCTGGGCGCCGGCCGCGACGGGGAGTGCGAGAAACTCTGGGGTGTCGTAGGGGTGCCGGTCGATGAGGTGCTGCTCGAGTGCCTCGAGCTGCGCCTCCGTCGTCTTGAATACGAGTAGAACCTCGCTCTCGTCCTCGATCTTCCCTTGCCAGCGGTAGATGCTGCGCACCTCCGGCAGCAGGTTGACGCAGGCTGCCAGGCGCGATTCCACCGCGCTTCGGGCAAGCTCCTCCGCCACTGCCGAGGAGGGTGCGGTCATCAGGCACACGCGGGCGGCCGTCGCCTTCACGGCCTCCTCCCGTTCCGCCGGCGTCCCATCGTTGCCATCGTGCCGCGTTCGAAGAGGACGAGATGGCCCACGAAGAGGAGCCCCCAAGCGAGGGCGGCCCAGTGGACCCAGAGGGTGGCCGGGCTCAGCATGCGGTTGGCGAGTGCCAAGAGCGCCAGCCCCGAAACCATGAGCACGAAGTGGGCGGTGAGGCTTCGCCGGTGGGCGTCTCGCACCTGGCGCCCATTTTGCTTTGGGACCCCACGGACCATGCCCGGAAGATAACGACGATGTCGGGCCGCGGCAACGATGTGGGAGGGCCTCCCCCGGTGTCGGAGGCACGCCTACGCACCCTGCGTCCAAAGATCCGATTGCGCGAGAAGCTTGACGCCGATGCTAGACTGAAGGGTGCAAAGGACCCGACTCTCCTTCCCCCGGAGGCCCGATGCGGGCCGCAGGAAACGGCCGCCACACCCTGCTCTTCGTCGACGACGAGGCCGACGTGTTGGATCTGCTCGCCAACACGTTCGAGGAGGACTATGTCTGCCTGACGGCTTCTTCCGGGCCGGAGGCACTGCGCCTCCTCCAGGCGCACGAGGTCTCGCTGATGATCACCGATCAGCGGATGCCAGGAATGAGCGGCGTCGAGCTGATCGAGCGGGCGCATGAGGTGCGACCGGACCTGACATGCATCCTCCTGACCGCCTACACGGATCCCCCGGACATCATCGACGCGATCAACCGGGGGCAGGTGTACCGCTACCTGACCAAGCCGTGGGACGTGCAGGACATCGTTCTGACGGTCGAGGGAGCGCTCGAGAAGCTGGAGCTGAAAAGGGAGAACGAGCGGCTGCTGGTCGAGGCACAACACCGCCTCGCCGCTCTCGAGGTCCTCTACGAGGTGAGCCGCCGCGCTGCGGCGCTCGGGTCCTATGCCGAGGTCATCGACACGGTCTCTGAACTCCTCGAACGCGTCGTGCCCCTCGATGTCTCGGCGACGCTCGTTCGAGCCGACCCCGGCCGGCCGGGCACCCTGACGCTGCGCTGCCGGAGGCCGGTTTCCGAGGCGGCGCTCGAGGCGCTGAAGGCGGAGGTACTCGACGCGTACGCAGGCAGCGGAGGGGCGCCGCTGGCCGAGCCGGATCTCCTGGTCCGGGTGACCGGACGCCGGGCCGGCAGTGAGCGCATCGAGCACCTCGCCTCCCATCTCGTGATCCCCTTGGCATCCGCTGGCCGGCACGCGGGCGTGCTCGTGGTCGCGGCCGAGGCGGAGGGCGTCTTCGGGCAGGAGGAGCGGCACCTGCTCGACCTGCTCGCAAACCAGGCCGCCGATGCGCTCGCGGCGCTCCGCACCAAACTCGATGCCGAGCGGACGCGGATGCAGAAGATGGTCGACGACATGGCCGACGGCCTGCTGATGACCGATGCGTCAGGTGAGGTCGCGATCGTCAACCCGGCGGCGCGCCGCCTCCTCGGCCTCGATCCCGCAGAGCCGGTCACGAGTGTGCTGTTGCAGCAGCGGCTTGGCTTCTATCCCTTCGATCTCGTTCGAGGTTGGGAGCGCTCCGGGAGCCGCTCGGTCACGGAGGATCTCCAGATCGGGGAGCGCACCCTCCACTCGGTGGTTTCTCCTGTCGTGGAGCCGGATGGACGGCTTGCCGGGGTGGTGGTGGCCCTGCGGGACGTCACCGAGGAACGGCGGCTGCAGAGCCGCAAGGAAGAGTTCGTCTCCATCGTCTCCCACGAGCTGCGCACCCCGCTGACCACCATCGTGGGCTCCCTGGATCTCGTGCTCTCGGGCTTCGTCGGGCCGGTGACGGAGAAACAGCGCCGCTACCTCGACCTCGCCAAGTCGGCCACCGACAAGCTGAACAACATCGTCGACGACCTCCTCGACCTCTCCAGCCTCGCCAACGGCCGCGTGAAGCTGGATCTCGACCTCCACGTGCTCGAGGAGCTCGTCGACGAAGCGGTCGCCTCCTACGGGCCGGTCTTCGAGAGGAAGGGCATCCACGTCTGTGTGCGCAAGCCCGCAAGCTCGACACGGGTGCTCGTGGACCGGGATCGCATGCAGCAGGTGCTCGGGAACCTTCTCACCAACGCCTCGAAGTTCACCCCCGAGGGCGGCTTGGTGGAGATCGAGGTCTTCGACGCCTCCGCGGCAGCGGGGCGGGTGGGCTTCTCGGTGTGGAACAACGGCGCACCCATCGCCGAGGAGGACCTCGAACGTGTCTTCGAGAAGTTCGAACGCCTCGAGTCGGCCGGGAAGGTGCGCGGCACGGGCCTCGGGCTTCCCATCTGCCGGAGCATCGTCGAGGCCCACGGCGGCGCCGTGTGGGCGGAGTCGACGGGGGGCGACGGTGCACGCTTCGTGGTGACCCTCCCCATCGAGCTCGAGGAGCACGCCGGCACCCCCGTGGCTCCGTCGGAGGAGGAGGCAGAGGCGGGTACGCGGGTGCGCGGCAAGCGGGTGCTGGTGGTCGACGACGACCACGGCAGCGCCTGGGCGCTCAAGGGTCTCCTCCTGCGCGCAGGGCTCACCGTACAGGTCTCGCACCGGGCCGACGAGGCGCTCTCGCTGGCGCGCCGGCGGCGTCCCGACCTCATCCTGGTGGACCTGCACATGCCGGGGGTGGACGGGGTGCGCCTCATCGAGATCCTCAGGCACGATCCCGACACCCGCCGCATCCCCATCGTGGCCGTGTCCGGGGTTCGCGACGGTGGCCGTGCCCTCCGAGCCGGCGCCTCTGCCTTCCTCACCAAGCCCTTTGACGCAGGCCGCCTGCTGCAGACCGTCGCGCCGTTGCTCGGCGGCCGAGCGGAGGGGCGCCGCGTCCTGGTGGTCGACGACGATGCGTCGATTCGCGCGCTCTGCGTGGAGACGCTCCGGGGGCTCGGCTACGCCGTCGCCGAGGCCTGCGATGCCAAGAGCTTTCTCGAGCAGCTCTCGGCGTTCCGGCCCGAGCTGGTGCTCATGGACGTCGGCCTGCCCGACGGCGACGGTTTCGAACTCCTCTCGAAGCTGAAAGCGGATCGGGCGACGACCTTCACCTCGGTGATCTTCATCAGCGCCCGGCACGATCTCCGCGAGAAGGTGCGGGCGCTGCGGCTCGGGGGGGACGACTACATCACCAAGCCGTTCGAGGCACTGGAACTCGGCGCGCGGGTGGAATCGGTGCTGCGCCGCCGCGAGTCGGAGCTGGCGGCCAGTCCCACGACGCGGCTGCCCGGCAGCAGCGCCATCGAGCGGGAGGTGGAGCGGCGCATCGCGCGGGGCGAAGCGTTCACCCTCTGCTATCTCGACCTGGACAACCTGAAGGCATTCAACGACCACTACGGCTATGCGAAGGCCGATGGCATCATCCTGCAGACCGGCGACCTGCTTCGTGAGGTGGTCGGCAGCTTCGGGAACCCAGACGACTTCATCGGCCACGTCGCCGGTGACGACTTCGTGGTCGTGACCACGCCCGCACGAGCCGAAAAAGTATGTAGGGAGTTCATCGCCGCCTTCGACCGCATCATCCCGCTCTACTACGAGCGGGAGGATCGGGAGCGCGGCTACATCGAGACGGAAGACCGCTATGGCACCGTGCGCCGCTTCCCGATCATGAGTGTCAGCGCCGTGGCGGTGACCGACACCGGTGGTACCTACGGGAGCCACACCGAGATGGCCGGGGTCGCCGCAGGCCTGAAGAAGCGAGCCAAGGCCATCGAGGGCAGCGTGTACCTAGAAGACGCCGCCACCGAGCGAGCCAGCGCGTGAGCCTGTACCAGAAGCTCCTCCTCTTCGCCCTCGCGGCGGCGGTACTCCCCGTCTCGGGCGTGGGCTTCGCACTGCTCTCGGGCGCCGAGGCGGCCCTCACCGAGCGAATCCGCGCGGCCCAGGTCGCGGCGGCACGCACGCATGCCGCGGAGGTGGGCCGCTTCGTCGACGCAGTCACTGGCACGCTCCGGCGAGCGGCGGGGTACTTCCGCCTCGAGGGAGCCGGAGACGAGGAACTCACCGGCGCGGTCCGCCTCCTCTATCGCGCCTCGCCCGACGTCGCCATCGCCGCGCTGGTCGACGGGCAGGGCCGGCCGCTCGTCGATCCCGCCTTCGAACCGGATCCCCACGCCGTCGGTCTGGGCGCCCATCCACCCGCCGACGCCCCGATGGTCCATCGCTTCCTCACCTTCCTGCCCCTCGATGCCGCGGCGAAGGAGGCGCCCGGCGCGGCGGTACTCTCCCCCGCCTACACGGTGCCCGAGCGCCAGGAGACCGCGCTTGCGGTGGTCCTCCCCGTTCGGATCGGTCCGCCGACCGCACCGCTGCGGTTCTTTGCCGCCGAGATCTCGCTCGGCGCCATCCAGGATGCCGTGAAGCGCGCGAGCGGGGTGGGGACCCTGATGGTACTCGACGGGGAGGGGCGCGTCGTCGCCCACCCTCGCTACGAACTCCTGCGCCGCCACCTTCCCAGCCCCGCAGCGCAGGCCGCGATGGCTCGGGAGGTACCGACGGCCTTCCGCGTCGCCTCCGATGCAGGACCGGTGCTGGCGGCGGTGGCGCCCATCCCCGTGAAAGGACTCGGGTGGCGGGTGGTCGCGAGCCTCCCCGAGGCAGAGGCCTATCGGGAGGTGCGCCGCATGCGGTGGACCGTCGCCGCTGCGGTGGGAGCGACCCTGACGGTGTTCCTTGCCGCGGCCCTGCTGGTGGCACAGCGGCTGCGCCGAGGCTTGCGGGAGATGGTGAAGGGGGCCGAGGCCTTCGCGGGCGGCGACCTCGCCTACCGTATCCCCCCACCCAAGGAGGCCGAGCTGGAGGAGCTGGCGCGCACCTTCAACCAAATGGGGGCGGAGCTCGAGGCGGCACGGCGGCATCTGATGCGCTGGAACGAGGAGCTGCAGCGCGAGGTGGAGGCGCGGACCCGCGAGCTGCGTGAGGCGCAGGAGCGCCTCTTGCAGGCCCAGAAGCTCGCTGCCATCGGTCAGCTCGGGGCAGGCGTGGCCCATGAGATCAACAATCCGCTCGCGGGGATCCTTGGAAACGTACAGCTCTTGCTGCTCAAGGGCCGTCGCAACGGCACCTTGGACGAGGCGACCCTCGCGGCGCTGCAGAAGGTCGAGGCGGCGGCGAAGCGGTGCCGCGATATCACTGGCGCGCTCCTTCGCTTCTCACAGCAGCGCAGCGCCGAGGTGAAGGGTGAGGTGGACCTCAATGCGGTGGTCGAGGACGTTCTGCGCCTGACGCGGGAGCAGTCGGCCGGCGTGCAGGTGGCCATCGAGACGGCCCTCGATCCCGCGTGCCCGCGTGTGCGGGGAGACCCAGGACAGCTCTCACAGCTGTTGCTCCACCTCGTCACCAACGCGCTCACCGCGGTCGACGGGCGCCCCCAGCCGCGCGTCGAGATCGGCATCCGGAAGAACGGCAGCGAGGCGACGATCACCGTCTCCGACAACGGCAAAGGGATCGATCCAGAGATCCAGCATCGGATCTTCGAGCCCTTCTTCACGACGAAGGACGTATGGACCGGGCTGGGGCTCGGGCTCTCGGTGGCCTATCGCATCGCCGAGGACCACGGAGGTCGGATCGAGGTCGAGAGTACCCCGGGAGAGGGGGCCACCTTTCGTGTGGTATTGCCACTGGCGGAGCAATGAGCCGGCGCCGCGCCAACAATCTGGTCTTCGGGCTGCTCTTGACTGGGGTGCTGGTGACGCTGCCGCTGGGCTGGTCCCTCTTTCTCGCGCCGGAGCCGGCGCCTCCCCCGCCGGCTGCCGAGTCGGCGGCCACCGAGCCACCGCCG
>CAYYHA010000060.1:0-9071 GCA_964471535.1 uncultured Myxococcia bacterium
CCAGGTTTCGGACGAGGAGCTCGCCCGGGCCACTGGCCTGTCGCCGGGGGACGAAGTGCGCCAGAAGGAGATCGAAGAAGCTGCCCGGAGGGTTCAGGCACGCCTCACCGAGGCAGGCTTTCGATCGGGGAGTGTCGTCCCCGAACTCCGCGAGTCCCCGGATGGGTGGGTGGCACTCGCCTTCCGGATCGCCGAGGGCCCGCGAACCCGTCTCGCCGGAACCCGGTATGAGGGAGACCCGGCACTTCCGGCACCCTACCTCGATTCGGTGTTGGGCCTCCGAGTCGGCCAGGCGCTGGACCTACGCTCACTGCGGCAGCAGCTGGGAGAGCTGCGCCGGGCCTACCGAGAGGCAGGCTACCTTCGCGTTTCCTTTGGCAAGCCCTGGGTCGAGGAGCTTCCAGGTACTTCGCCGCGGGGAATCCTACACCTACCCGTACAGGCCGGCCCCCGGATCCGGCTGCGGGTGGAAGGCAATGGCTTTCTTAGCTCAGGCGAGGCACTCGAGGCACTTGCGCTCCCCGCCGATGAGCCCCTCACCCAGACGGTTGCACAGGAGGCGGCCAGGCGCCTGGAGGTGCAGTACCACAGGCTGGGGTTTCCACGCGCCCAGGTGAAGGTGCGCGAGCGTCTCGTTCGCCCGGGCCTCCTTCAGATCGTGTTCGATGTGGTGGAGGGAAAGCCGCTGCGCGTCCGGCGGATCGTCTTCCCTGGTGCGAAGCAGTTCACACAGGAGGCACTGCGCGACGTGGTGTGTGAGGCGATGGCATCGAAGCAACCTCCACTGCGCATGCGCCTGGATCCCAACGTCGTGCGGAGTTTTGGCGATACTGGGGTGCCTGCAGACGCGCGCCGGCGCGCGGCGGTGCAGGAAGCACCGGATCCCTGTACCGTCTTCGATGAACCCACCTATGAGGAGGCCGGGCGCCGCATCGCAGAGATGTACGTGCGCCGCGGATGGCTCTCGGTGAAGGTGGGAGAACCTCGGGTGGTCCAGGACGGCGCAGACGGAACGGTTTCCGTCGCGCTCCCGATCGACGAGGGTGTTCAGACACTCGTCGCAGATGTCTCCTTCGATGGCGTCAGGGAGTTTGGGACCCAAGAACTCCTCGGCATCAGCGGGCTCGCGCTGGGCACGCCGCTGTCGTACCTGGACGTAGAAGAGGCCCGCTTTCGCTTGCTACAGCACTACCAGGAGCACGCCCACCCCTTCGTCCGCGTCGAACCCCGCTTCGTCTTCGATCCAACCAAGACGAGCGCCCACATCCACTTCGACATCGACGAAGGGCCGAAGGTCCGGGTGGGGCGCATCATCGTGCGGGGCCACCGGCGGACCTCCGCCGCCCTCGTCCGCTCGCGCTTGACCCTTCGTCCAGGGGAGCCCTGGGACATCCGCGAGGTGCGTCGCTCGCAGCGCCGCCTGCTGGAACTTGGCATCTATCGGTCGGCCGTTCTGCGCCTCCTCGACGCCGACAACCCTGCCCGCACCATGGACGCGGTGGTCGTCGTGGACGAGCGCGCACCCATGTCCCTGGAACTCGGCATCGGTCTCTCCACCGAGGATGGACCGCGGACCTTCGCCGAGTTCACGCACTATGCCATGCCCTTTGCCTCGGAGCTCGACGCTCGATTCAAGGCCAACTACCCCATCTTCGATCTCGGCCCTGCCGGTTTGGTATCAGGGGGCCCGGAATGGGCAGCTCATGTGGGCATCAACTTTCCGCTGCTCTGGAATGCCCGGACCGACCTCGTCTGGGAGCGGGACAACCGGCCCGCCTACAGCCTGACGCGACTCGCCTGGTCGGTGGGTATCGACCGGAAGCTCCTCGGTCCGGTGGGCACCTCGCTCGTGGCGGAAGTGGAATTCGATGATTTGGCTGCGGGCCGGATCGATCCCCGCCAGATCGTCCTGACACAACAGGACCGTGAGCGCCTCCGCCTCGAAAAGGGCCAGACGCTCCTGTCGAGCCTGAGGCCAGGCCTGACGCTCGACCTTCGCGACAATCGACTGAACCCCAAGTCTGGCTTCCTGGCCACAGCCACGCTCGACTGGTCACACGACCTGGGAATCGGAAAGCCCATTCATTTCTTGAAGGCAACGGCCGTCCTCTCTGGCTACGTTCCCGCCGCCCGCCGCGTTACTCTGGCGCTCTCGGCGCGGGGAGGCCGCGTCTTTCCGCTCTCCGAGGACAACGTCACCATTGGGCCAAAGCGCTTCTACCTGGGCGGCGGTGACAGTCTGCGGGGCTTTCCGGTAGACAGTGTCCTGCCCGAGGACCAGCGGCGGGATCTTCGGCGGGCGGTGGCGAGCTGCCGGCAGCTCCTCGTCCGTGACGCGTGTAGCCCGGACATCCTCGCGGTCATCGAAGGTGACCGGCCCCTCTCCGTCGGTGGCCAGACTTTCGTGCTCGTCAAGAGCGAGCTGCGCTTCCCCATCTGGAAATCGTTGAAGGGAGGCGTCTTCGTCGACGTTGGAAACCTCTGGGAGGACGAGAGCCGGATCGATCTCCTGGCGTTGCGGACCGCTGCCGGTGCGGGGATTCGCGTGGACACGCCCGTCGGCCCGATCGCCTTCGACGTGGGCGTCAACCTCGCTCCGGATCCTCTGCTCAACGAAAAGCCAGTGGATTTCCACCTGCGTATTGGACTCTTCTAGCTGGCTTTCCCGTGGCCTCGATGCGACGCAGGGCTGTGCTGGCAGTCTGCGACCGAGTGTGTCAGAGCAGAGATCGGACCAGGTATTCCAGGCCGGTGCCAAAGAGGGAGATCAGGCCGGCCGCGATGAATGCGGTCCCGAAGCTTCGAATCGTGAGGCGATCGGTCAGCGCGTCGGCCATCTTCAACACGATGGCGTTGACCAGCCAGCGGCTCAAGAAGGCGAAGAGGAAGCCCAGGCCCAGAGTGGCGACGCCGATGACGACGAAGAAGAGCCATCCGAGCAGCCAGTTCAGAGCACCGAAGAGAGCTGCCGTGACGAGGGCTCCCGAGATGCCACGCACGCGCATACCGGGTAGGAGCGCCGCGGTGAGGAGGACGGCGACGGAGAGCACGAGCCACGAGAGCAAGATCTGCATGGATCTACCCTAACGACTGCGTCGGAAAGGGCAACGGCAGCGCCAAAGTAGCCCCGGTCTTCGCCCGGTCCCGCGCGAACGCTGCAGCGTGTGCGGTGGCCGCAGGTTGGGCTGCTGCTGCGCCGAGGGAGGCGGCGTCCTAGCCGGCAAGGCGGTAGAGGAGTCCCCACCGGACGCCCCGGTCGCTCACGGTGACGGCACTCGCCCCAAGGTGCCTCAGGAGACAGCGGAGAAGTGCGGCCCCAGCGGGTAGGACGTCGGCTCGTCGAGGTTCCATTCCGGGCAGACGCGCGCGCTCGCTACACGGCATCGACCAGAGGCGGTCGACGAGATGGGAGAGCTGGGTCGCGGTAAGGGTGCAGCCATGGATCCGCTGGGCGTCGTAGCGGGGCAGTGCCAGCCACACGGATGCGAGCGTCGTGGCGGTCCCCGCCGTGGCCACCACCCGCCGCAGGGGTGCCGTCAGCGATACGAGCCGCGCCACCCGCTCGATCTCCCCTTGCAACGCCTCCCGATCAGCGGGCGATGGCGGATCTGCGGCGATGTGGCGCTCGGTCAGGAGGACCGAGCCCGTGGCTAGGGAGACCTGGTAGCTCGGTGACGGCCCGCGGCCCCAGACCACCTCCGTGGAGCGACCGCCGACGTCCACGACTGCCAGCGGCTCGCCCGCGGCCCCGAACTCCTTCCAGGCGGCCAGCCAGGTGAGCTCCGCCTCTTCTTCTCCTGAGACGATGCGCAGCTCGACGCCCCGCACGCGCGCGCCTTCTACGAGCCGTGCACCGTCGGATGCCTCGCGTGCGGCGGCGGTGGCAACGCCGACGAGGCGGTCCGCGCCCAGGGCGCTCGCCCGCGCGGCAAAGGCGTCCACCGCTTCCAACGTTTCGGCGAGGCCGTCCGGAGAGAGGGGCTGTCCGGGCTCCAGGCCGCGCCCCAGACGCGTGATCCAGGTGCCTTCGTAGACGGGAACCCACCGCGCACCGCGCGCTTCGGCGACGAGCCCGGTGACGGAGTTGGAGCCGACGTCGAGGGTAGCGAGCCGTCGCACCTCAAGGCTCCGCACTCGCCGACTCGGAGGACTTGGACGGCCAGGGGCCCCATGCCGGTGTGAAATAGGCGCCGGGCGGCAGCTTCAGCTTACGCTGATTCGTTCCGTCGGCGTTCATGATCCAGATCTCGGAGCGGCCGGTGCGTGTGGAAGTGAAGACGATGTGGCGGCCGTTGGGGCTGAAGCTGGGCTCCTCGTTGTTTCCGGTGTCCTGCGTGAGGCGGTGGATCTCTCCCGTCTCCACGTTCACCGTGAACAGATCGAAGACGTTCCGTTCGTCTCGCGCCGTAAACGCGATGACGTCGCCCCGGGGCGACCAGTCCGGTGTCTGGTTGTAGTTCCCCTGAAAAGTCAGTCGGCGCTGATCGCTGCCGTCGGCGTTCATGACGAAGATGTGGGGATTGCCGTGGCGGCTGCTGACGAAGGCAATGCGCCTTCCATCCGGTGACCAAGTGGGGGAGGTGTCCACGCCGTAGGCGTTGGTGAGGCGCTTCAGGCCCGTCCCATCGGCATGGACGACGTAGATCTCGGCGTTGCCGTCCACCGTGCGGGTGAACGCAATCTTGCTTCCGTCGGGTGAGTAGGCCCCTCCCGTGTACATCGCATCGCCGCCCACCACGGTGCGGACCACGCCGTCCAGCGTCGTTTCGTAGAGGTCAGGGTCTCCATCACGGTAGGAGGTGAAGAGCAGCCGGTCCCCCTTGGGGTGCCAGGCCGGAAGGAGGTTGAGTTCCCCGCCCACGATGCGCCGTGGGGCGAAGCCGTCCCAGTCGGAAATCCACAGTTCCTTCCGTCCGCGGATCTTGCGGATGAAGGCAATCTTCGTATCGAAGATTCCTCGCTCCCGGGTGAAGTGGCGTACCAGGTCGTTGGCCAGCGCATGGGCCGCGTAGCGCGCCTTCTCGGGATCCACCGGGTAGGTGAAACGCGCGCTCTCGCTCTCAGTGGTGACGTTGAAGAGCCGCGCTTCGAAGCGGATCCCCCCCGTCTCGTCGAGGACGAGGCGCCCCTTCAGTAGGCCCTCGGCCCCCACGTTCGCCCAATCGGAGAAGCGAATCGTGGAGGCGGTGATTCCCTCCTTGGGACTTGCGAGGAAGGAGCGGGGATCGAGAACCTGGAAGAGGCCTGTGACCTCTAGGTCGTAGCGGATCCGTTCCGTGAGCTGACCGGCCATGCGCTCGCCACCTGGAACGCCCGCTTCGGAACGTACCCGGGGAATGGCCATCGGGTAGGGACGGAAGGTGGCACCACTGATGTCGATGTAGACACGCTCGGCGCGCAGCCCCGATGGTAGGAGGCTGGCGAAGATCGGAAGCACGATGGAGAGCGTTCGAAGGTGCTGCATGGCTCAGAGTTTGAAGCGGACGCCGAGCCCCTCGCGCATGAAGCGCTCGCGCCAGCCCGCAGGCGGTGGGGGAAGTGGGTTGGCCTCCTCGACGGCGCGGAGCAGCGCGGCGTCGAAGTGGGGGTTGCCGGAACTTCGCTCGATCTCGTGGCGTAGGATCTTGCCCTCGGGGGAGACGTAGAGCACGACGGTCGCATTCAGGAAGAGGCGCTCGCGTTCGCCAATCACCGATGGGACGCGGTAGTGTGCGCGGATCGCACGCGTGACGAGCGCCAGATAGCGGTCGCCCGCCGACCCCGTGGATGCGTCGCCGAAGGGGTCGCCGTCGGGGCTGCCCGGCGGCACCTCGTTCGGGTCGGCCTTCGGGTCGTACTCCTCGGCGATGCGGTGGATGGCAGCTGCCAAGGGGTCTGGGTTGCGCTCCGAGGTGACGGGTTCCTTCTTGGGCGCGGGCTCAGCCTTCTCTTTCGGCGCCGGACGATGCTTCTGTGCCGGGGGCTTCTTCACCGGGAGCACCGCCGACTTCTTTGGCGGGGGCGGCGCCTTGTACTTGCGAGGCAGGAGTTTGGGAGAGCGCTCCTTCCCCAAGCGCACGAGGCGGGCGGCGATGGCGTGCTTCTCGAGGTCGATCCTCGGCCGAGAGAGCGCCGCGGCAGACCAGGCGATGGCGCCGAGGAGCAGGGCGTGGGCGGCGAGTGAGATGGCGATCGCGGTGGCAATGGAGCGCCGGTCGTTCGGTTCCAGCGTGCTCCGGAAGCCCGGAGGCAGCGCGCGGATCGCCGAGGCCACGCCTACCGCACCTCCTTCGTCTCGCGGGCGGCGAGGGGATCGGTGACCAAGCCCAGGCTCTCCACGCCTGCCCGTTTGGCGATGGCCATCACCTCCACGACCACACCGTAGGGAAGGCTCTTGTCCGCATGGAGGTACAGCTCGTGCTCTTTTTGCACCTTTGCATTCGTCGCCAGCTTCGTCTCCAGTTCCTCGAGAGGAATCTCGGTGTCACCCAGGAAGATCTTCCGGTCCTTCGTGACCGCCAGGATCAGCTTCTCCGCATCGTCCTCGATCGGCTGCGCCCGCGCCTCCGGCAGGTCGACATCGACGCCCTGCACGATGAGCGGCGCGGTGACCATGAAGATGATGAGGAGGACGAGCATGATGTCCACCATCGGCGTGACGTTGATCTCGCTCAACGCCCGGCGGCGTCCCGGGCCGCCTCCTGGGGTCATTCCCATCGTGCTAGCCCTCGAGGTGCGTGGATCCCGCCTTCTTGAAGAAGTGACGGCGTACGATGTTCAGGAAATCGATGGAGAAGTTCTCCATCTCCGCCTCTAGGACGCCGATCTTCGCCATGAAGTAGTTGTAGAAGATCGAGGCGGGGATCGCCGCGAAGAGGCCGACCCCCGTGGCGATCAGGGCATCTGCGATGGGAGCGGCCACCACGTCGAGGCTCGCGCTTCCTTTGAGCGATATCTCGTGGAAGGCGCCCATGATGCCCGCCACGGTGCCGAGCAGGCCAATGAAGGGGGCGGCGCTGGCGGTCGAAGCGAGGAAGTTCGTCTGGCTTTCGAGGTGCGTGGTCTCGGCCGTCTTCGCGCGGCGCAAGGCCCGCTCCACGTTCTCGAGATCCGCAACGTCGGTGGGGCCGCCGTCCTTCGAGATCTTGGTCAGCTCCACGTATCCCGCTTTGAAGACCTGCGAGATGGGACTCTCCGAGAGGTTCTCGGCGGCCTGGTAGATGGCGTCGAGGCGCTTGCTCTGCCAGAACGCCTCCAAGAAACCCACAGACTGGCGGCGCGCCGCGCGCAGCTGCATCGCCTTACGCACGACGACTGCCCACGTGCCCACGGAGGCGAGGATGAGGAGGGCGAGGACCAGCCAGACGACGACGTCGGAGACCACGGTGAGCAGGTCCCCCCCGAACGCCGAGGAGGTGGGGGCGGGAGACGACGCTGTAGCAAGAACGGCACGGATGGAGGCGTTCATGGGACGAATCCGTCGGAGGAACACGCAGGAACGACCCCCATTCCACCGGCGGCCGCGGGCCCCGCGTTCGATGCATAAGTGCGCGAAAACTGGAGGTTTTGGCCTAACACGGGGGATCCCGACGGTCAAGGCGGAGCCGGTGGCACATGGGTTGCTCCCCTGCCGCATGAATGCGGCGTGGCGCTCACGCGTCGGTGCCGCTGAACTCGAACCTGGAGGACACCCATGAAAGCCGTGAAGCTCCTGATGGTCGCTCTGTTCACGCTGGCAGCGACGACCGGCTGCATCATCAAGACCACGAGCAATGGAGGAGGGAGTGGCGTCGGAGGGGGTGGCGGGGGTGGCGGCGGCCTCAGCACCGGCGACCTCACCGTCCTCTACCTCTTCGGGGGCGCCCGCTGCGACGTCGCGGGCGTCACCGAGATCCGGGTGAACGTGGTGGGCGTCGACGTGGCCGACTCCGACACCAAGACCGTACGCTGCGCCGACTTCCCCGAAGGGATCACGATCAAGGGCTTCACCCCCGGCTCGTACGATGTGGAGGTGAGTGGCACGGTGGACGGGCGGCCACTCTACGCGATGGATGCCCCATTGCGGGTCGAGGTGCGGAGCAACGCAGACAACTCCTATGACGTCAACGTGCCTGCCGTGGCAGGCGACCTCGCCGTGTACTGGGATTTCGGCGGCAAGGACTGCAGTGCCGCCGGGGTCTCCGAGGTTCGCGCCATTCTCTACGACCCCTCCAATGAGCTGCTCGGCGATGCCAGATACCCCTGTGACGCTGGCGGCGTCGAGTGGACGCTGGTGCAGCCTGGCACCTATACGGTGCTCCTGCAGGCCCTCTCTGACTTCGGAGAGGTGACCTGGGCCGCCGAGGCGACGCTGATGGCGACGGCGGGCGCAGCCAACGACTACACGGTCACGCTCGAGCACGTCGCCGGGAACCTCACCCTCTACTGGACCTTCGAGGGCAGCGGGGTCTGCGGAGCCGTCGCCGAGGTCCGGGTACAGCTAAGCGACGCGTCCGGTCGTACGGTCGACGACTCGCGCTACGACTGCTCCTTCGGCGGGGTAACCTACGACGAGCTCCCCGAGGGCAGCTACACGGCGACGCTCGAAGGGCTCGATGGGGCAGGCCTCATCCTCTATCGCGCCGCGGGGGTGACGACGACCGTGATCCGCGACCGGACCAGCGAGTACACCATCGACCTCCGCGCGACGAACTGATCCGGTCCCCCGCTCGGTAGGGGTGTGGGGCGTACGGAGGGCCGTACGCCCCACGCGCGTCATTGGGGGTCGTCGGTCGCCGGCTGCGGTGAGGTGAGTAGGCAGGCGCCTGTACCAGGCGGCAGTGACCGCACGGCCCGTGCATCCCAGCGCCTGAGCCAGAGCACTGCTGCGGCGGCCGCCAGCAGGGAGACCAGGATGCCCACCGCGGCCGCCACCGCCGGGTTGGCCACCCCGAGAAAGCCCACCTGGGCGAAGTGGAGGCCGGCGCCCAGCAGGGCACAGGCGGCGGCGAGCACCGCGGGCGGCCGGCCCGGCGAGAGCAGACCGAGGAGCATGGGGGCAGCGCTCGCTGCGACCAGCCCGTAGACGCCTTGTTGAGCGAAGAGGCCCAGTA
>CAYYHA010000060.1:9081-18703 GCA_964471535.1 uncultured Myxococcia bacterium
CCCAGTAGGGCGGGCGGATTCCAGGCCAGGGCCAGGCTCACCAGGCCGATGGCGACCACCGCGATGCGGGAAGCGTGGAGGCCCCACCTCAGCCGGCGATCCGGATCCTCCGTCCGCAGGAACGGCAGGACGAGGTCGCTCGCCACCACGGTGGAGATGGCGACCAGGATGCCGTCGAGTGTGCTCATGCCCGCCGCGAGAAGGGTGACCAGGACGAAGCTGACCACCACCGGCGGGAAGGTGGCAGCGATCCATTCGATGACCACCGTGTCCTGCCCGCGGGGCTCCAGGCCGGAAAAGCGCGCCCAGAAGCCGACGAAGAGCATCAGGCTGTAGACCACGCTCGCTGCGACGGTCACTGTGAGGAAACGACGAAGGTCCCGGCTGCGCTTCAGGTACAGGACCTTCGTAATGATATGGGGCTGCAGCATCAGCGCTGCGGTCACCACGAAGGCGGCGACGAAGACGGAGAACACCGAGCCGTAGAGCGTCGAGCCCGGATTGATCCAGGCGGCGAAGTCGCTGCCGACGGCGGCGAGATGCGACCCGAACTCGGTGCCGTAGCGCAGGATGCCGGCCCCGAAGAGCCCGCCTGCGATGAGGAGCATCAGTCCACCTTGGAAGGCGTTGGTATAGGCGTGGGCGTAGGTCCCTCCCAGGAGGACATAGCCGAAGACGAAGCCCAGCACCGCCAAGAGGGCGCCGTGGTAGGAGAGCCCGAAGAGCTGGCCGATGATGAGGGCGCTTCCCGCGAGGATGAGGACCACGAAGCTCACGTAGAGCAGGGTGAGGAGGGCGAAGAGGCGGCCCAGCCAGGGGGCGCCGTAACGGCGTTCGATCCAACCGGGTAGGGTGAGTGCTCCGACCTCGCTACCGATGCGATGGAAGCCGCGGCTGACCAGAACGAGTGCACAGCACAGTCCGGCCATCGCAGCCAGCCCGTAGTGTGCCCAGGCTGCCAGTCCATCGGTGAACACGAAGCCAGGGTTGACCACGAAGGTCGCGGTGGAGGCGATGGAGGAGGCCATGGTGATGCCTACCAGGACCGGCCCCATGTCGCCCTTTCCGATGGCGAAGCTATCCAGGCCTTCGGTCTTGCGCATTCCCAGGATGCTTAAAGCGACCGTAACGGTCGCGTACAGCCCGAGCAGGATGGCGGAAAAGACGGTGGCGCTCATCCCTCGGCCTCCTCTGCCTCGGTTTCGCCGCCAAGGGCGGTGGAGCGCGCCTGAAAAAACTGCGTGGTGCGCCTCCAGAGTTCGCGCCGGCCCCGGCCGCCGACCACCACACCGATGTGGCCACCGCGGATGGTGACCGCCTCCTTGTCCGCGCTCGCAAAGCGCGGGTGACCGGCCAAGGCCGACTCGGGAGGGACGATGTGGTCCTCACTGGCGGCGATGGTCAGGACCGGTACCCGGACGTCCTCGAGGCGCACCTGCTTGCCGCCGATCTTCAGTTCGCCCCGGTAGAGTCCATCCCGGCGGTAGAGGCGCTCGATGAGGTCGACGTAGAAGGCCCGTGGAATGGAGACGTTGTCGTTGATCCAGGTTTCCAGGCAGCGGAAGAAGGTGAGGAAGCGGGGATCGCCCAGGTTCTGGTAGAGGCGCAGCACCTTGGCCGCTTGGCCGAGAGGGCGTAGCACCACGAAGGAAGGTTGGGTGATCCAAGTCGGGATGTTTCCGAAGGCGAGTGCGAACGCCGCTGCGTCGAAGAAGGGCGCTCGGGACCAGGCGGAGAGCATCCCGTCGTCGTGAAAGGTCATCGGAGCGGTCAGGTGGACGAGACTGGCGATGTGGGTGTCGTCGACTGCGGCCAGCGCAGCGGTCATCGTCCCGCCGAGACACTGTCCGAGCAGATGGGCGCGCTCGGCGCCGGCATGGCGGCAGGTCGCCTCCAGAAAGGCAGGGAGGCGCTCTCCCACATAGGTGGCGAAGCCGGCCTCCACCTCCTCTTCGCCCGGGTCCCCCCAGTCCACCAGGTAGGCCTCGAAGCCGGCGTCGAGCAGCGCCTGGACCAGGCTGACCCCTTCCATGAGATCGAGGATGTACGGGCGATTGATGAGGGAGGGGACGAGGAGGACGGGCTCCTGGAAGCGACGAATACCCCGGGGAGCGTAGTGGAGGAGACGGGAGCAGCCGAGGCCGGCCAGGACCTCGTAGGGGGTCGGCGCGACCGGGGCGCGCTCTCCAGCGAGGGTGGTGCGCAGCAGCGTCACTGCGCCGGCGAGGCGGGCGAGAGTGGTTGCCGGCACCTCGAAGAGTCCGAGGGCTCGCCCGGCAGCCACCGGGTCGGCCAGGTTGCCCAGGCCTTGGCTCATGACTGGACTCCGTTCCGTTCGCTCTCCGCTTGGGTGCCGGGAACCTCGCCCTCCAGGGATCGGAAGAGACAGGTGGGGTCACCCCTCTGAACGGCGAGGAAGGTACGGCATGCGAGGGTCCACCCCAGCCCCAGCGGAGCCAGGACGACCGGGCTCTTCAGGATGCGCTCGCCAAGACGGTTCAGCGGGCCTTCGATGATGCCGATGGAGCGATCGAAGGCCTCCTCGGGCAAGGAGCGTTTCATAGTGACAGCCTCCGGAGTTCGACGATGGTGGGGAGGGTGTCCGGGTAGGGCTCCCCTGCAGGCAGAAGCGGTCCGGTGACCCGGGCCGTCTCTCCGAGACATTCGTGAATCCAGTGGTGGCTGACCTGCCTTACGTCCCCGGTCAGCAACGCCCGCTCGAGGCGCACGGTCAGCCGCAGGGTGCGGTCCAGGATAAGGTCCGGAAGTACGAGACGGCCCTCTGCCGTGACCTCCAGCTCGTAGCGGTCTTCGAAGGCGCCCGGAATGCCGCGGAGCGTCGCGTTTTCGGCTCGGGCGGTGAAGCTCCAGCTCCGGCCGAGGGCCATCGGGGCAGGAAGCAGCAGCACCGGATGGTCGTAGCGGGCCAGCGTCTGGCCTTCGGGGGGCGTCGCCTCGGCGGAGGCGAAGCCATGGAGACGCAGCCCCTCCTCGCTGAAGTCGACGGCGCCCAGGAGCTGGCCGCGGGGGTCCAGCGGTAGGACCGCCGTGGCGTTAGGAAAGCGATCGGTGAACCAGCGACCCTCGATGGGAAGGGGACCCAGGCGCGCGAGTGGATCGTGCGACGGATCCGGGCGCGAGAGATCCCAAAGGGTCACGCCTGCTTCCTCTCGGCCGTCGACGTCGATGTCGATCTCCTGTTCGCGCACCCGATAGCGCGCGAGAACGCCCAGGGCAAAGGGAAGCTCGGCCGCCTCGATGATGCCATCGTTGTCGGGGCGGCAGCCCGGGACGTGGCTTGCCGGGCCCAGCTCCGGCTCATTGGGTGCGGGGGCCGGCTCGCAGGCTGCCAGGACGAGCAGGAGGGCGGCGGACAGTCGTCGCAGCCCGAGCACCCAGCCACCGGAACCCGTACCTTCATACTGCATAGCCGAGCCTCAACAGGAGCATGTGGGCGAAGGTCGGGGCGCGGCCGCCACGCACGCCCAGGCCGCCCAGCGGCCAGAGGCCGCCGAGATCGAGACGGAGGTGGAAGCCTCCGGCGCGCAGCTCGGCGCCCACGTCGACTTCGAAGCCGAGGGGCCTGACGCCCCCTGGATTCGAGGCGGCGGAGAGGCCGTGGCTGTAGATGGCGCTGGCGCTGAACACCAGATCACGTCCGGGGCGGAAGCGGAAACGAGATCGGAGGTAGGTGGCTTCGCTGACGCCGCCCAAGAGGGTGCGCCACAGGATGAGGTCGACCCGGTAGTTGGGGCTGAAGCGAAACGCATCCATGCGCGGATCACGGGGGCCGTCTATCTGGGGACCGAAGAGCGCACCGGGCCGCGCCTCCACGAAGGCGGTGGGAGAGGGGAGGGGGAAGCCCGGTGCAGGATCGGCGCTGGCCACCCCCGCTTCGAGGAGCCAGTCGAAGCGGGCTCGGAGGGGTTCGTAGGCCAGCTGCAGTACCGCGCCTGCCGGTGTGCCCTCCACCGGCGTGCGCACGGTGACCCCAGGCCAGGGCGAGGGGTTCTCGATGAGGAAGTAACCCACCACGCCTTCGAACTCGATCCGGAAGCTTCCCCACACGAGCCGTAGCCAGCTGTCGAGGAGGGTGGCGGCGGCGCCGCGCTCGATCACCAGCTCCGGCCGGCCCGCCAGCTCCGGATCCAGGGACTGCCAGTAGGTGGGCACGTCCCGCGCCTGCCAGGCATGGCTTACGGCAAGGCCGTAATTCAGGAGGCTGCGTCCAGCCCGGCGGTAGAGCCCCAGCTGCCAGGGCGCGTGGTAGCGCACCACCGAGAGCGAGACGACCTGTACAGAGGTGGATGGGAGGCCGGCGGCGGGGGCGGCGCCGAGGCCCCTCGATACGGCGCCGCTGGCCGCGACATCGTAGGCGAGCCCGACGTAGTGCCCGAAGAGCGGAGCGACGTAGGCAATCCGGTCGGCCAGGTCGCCGCCGTCGTCGTCGATGGCGTCGCCCGCGTTGGCGGCGATGCCCAGGCCGAAGTGGGCGGGCATGCGCCCGGCAGCGAGAAGACCGATCGGCAGCCTCACCTCGCCGTAGGCCTTCCGGATGCCCGCGCGGGTCAGAGCCTCCTGGAAGGGGGTTGCGACGACCAGTGCGCTGCCCTCGCCGAAGGGGGTGCCCCGTGGTCTTGCGCCCAGGTTCGCGTCGGCCAGGTCTACTTCTGTCACGATGCGGACGAGTTCTCCAGCGAAGAGGCTGACGCCGAGCCGGAGCCGCAGATCGGCGCCCGCTGTCTGGTCGAGGGGGCCCTCGCCGGGTAGCCAGAGCGCCGCCTCCGGCGGCCGATCGAGATCCAGGTTGAAGTAGCTGGCCGCCCGCAGGCGGAGCTGGCCGCTGGCGACCAGGTGACGGCCCGGCTCCCGGTCACGCCAGGCCGCCTCCGGATCACCGAAGCCCACCCGGGCCAGCGCCGGCAGGACCATGAAGAGCGAGGCGAGGAGGAGGGCGCTGCGCAGCACAGCGCTCATGGTTCCACCTCCGAAAGGAGGCGACGGGCCTCACGCAGGAGCGCCTTCGGGCGCTCCCACGGGGGGACGTGGCCGCAGGCCGGGAGGACGACGAGAGGCGCGTCGAGGTGCGCAGCCAGTGCTTCGCCCTGGGCAACGGGGAGGACCCGATCCTCCTTGCCCCAGACGATCCGGATGGGCAGGTCGAGCTGGGAATAGGCTTCCTCGACGTCGGCATAATGCATGCCCCGAACCGTCTGGAGCGCCGCATAGGCCGACCCGGGGAGTTTCATCATCGTCTTGATCTCTTCGATCCGCTCCAGCGTCACGAAGCGCCTGCGGTCGTGGAAGGCGAGCAGGTACTTCTCGCCAGGAAGCTCCTGGTAGAAGGCGGAGAAGAGGAGCTCACCCAGGCCGGGCTGCTTGGCCCATCGGAAGGCCGGCGGCAGCTGAGACTCGAGGGCGAAGGCTGAGACCAGGAGGAGACCTGCGACCCGCTCCGGCGCCTCCACGGCAATGCGCAGCGCGACGCCCCCACCGTACGAGTGGCCGAAGAGGACCGCCCGCTCGATGCCGAGCGCGTCCATCAGTGCGAGGGTGTCCCTGGCGTGCACCTCGGGTCCATAGGGCCCCGGCGGTCGCTCACTGTGACCGAAGCCGCGCAGGTCGAAACTGACCACCCGGCGCTCGCTGGAGAGCGCATCCTGGATCGCCTGCCAGGTCTCCAGCCGAGAGCCGTAGCCGTGCAGCAGGATGACGGGCAGCCGCGCTCCGTCCCGGGGTCCGGTGTCCCGGAAGCGAAGCCACGCGCCACGCACCTCGATGGCATCCGGACGTGGAGGCCTGTGGGCATGGGGCCCGGGGGTGAGACAGCCCGCCCCGAGCAGGACCACGAGCGCACCGGCAGCCAAAGCGCAGATCCTCACCGACCCAGCCTCCGGATTCGTTCAGCCTCGGTAAAGAGATCCTTCGCTTCGTCTTCCCGGCTCGCCACGTACGCGGAGACGCCGAGGCACGGCGTGAGGAAGGTGTGCCGCACGTAGCGGTAGTCCAGCCAGAAAGGGTAGACGGCGATGGGGACGCGCAGCTCGAGGACGAGCCTTACGCGGAGGCTGGGGAAGCGTCCGGCCGGGGTGAGTACCACGCCCTCGTCGTCGACCGAGAAGTGGTAGGTGTCCTCGCTCTGGAAAAAGAGGCGATCGAGCAGGCCGGAGACGCGGGTACGCTCGGTCCAGGTGTCCCCGACCCGCAGCGGGTAGCGCACCACCTCCACCGCTGGCTCGTAGGCGAGCGCGGTGCGCCCCGACTCCTCGCTGGCCACCCCATGGAGGAGGAGGGCGCTCTGGGTGCGCTCGTAGACCCCGTAGAGGGTAGGCTGGGTGGAGAGGGGGAGAACGAAGACCGTGCCGGTGAACGGTCCGGTGAAGCGGTCGGCAAACCAGTGTCCCTCGAGGGGGCTGGCCTGGTAGCTCACCGGCCACTCGCCTGGGTAGGGGCCGGTGAAGTCCCAGGTCCGCACCCCATCCACCTCCCGGCCCACCAGATCGACGGGAAGCGGTTCGTCGCCCCCGGCCTCCAGATAGGAGATCCCGGCCGAGAAGGAGAGCGGCGCCTCCTCGGCGCTTAGCACACCATCGTCGATCGGGACGCACCCCTCCGGTGCACCCCCGTCGTGCCCTCCGGCGTCGGGGCTGCCGCCGTCGGAGCCGCCGCCGTCGGGGCCGCCGCCATCCCCTGCACCTCCATCCGGTTTGCCCCCATTCGTCACGCTTCCGGCGTCCGCCGAGCCGCCATCCCCGTGCGCTCCACCGTCCGCATCGTCCGAGGCTTGGCATCGCCCGGCGATGCAGGCCTCGTTGGACGGACACTCGTCACTGGCCCGGCACGGAGCCTCGGCTGCCCCGCAGGCTGCGGCGAGTAGTGCGAGGAGGCAAAGTGCCGGCAGAGCTGGGTAGGGAAGACGCGGGTTCATGGGCTGCGGGGCAGGAGGTGCTTTTGGATCTTTCCCGATGGATTGCGCGGCAGGCTCTCCACCGGGACGAACTCCTTGGGGACCTTGTAGCCAGCCAGGTGTTCCTTCAGCCAGCTTCGGATCGATTCCGTGTCGCATGCCTGGCGCAGCTCTAGGAAAGCACGGCCGACCTCTCCCCATTTCGGGTCGGGGATGCCGACCACGGCACAGGCACGGACCGCCGGATGGGAGGCCAGGACCTTCTCCACCTCTGCGGGATAGACGTTCTCGCCGCCGGAGATGAACATGTCCTTCGCCCGGTCCACGATGGCGTACCACCCCTCCGCATCCCGCTCGACGATGTCGCCGGTTCGGAAGAAGCCGTCGTGGGTGAAGGCCTGCTCGTTGGCTTCGGGGCGGCGCCAATACCCCAGGAAGACGCAGGGTCCTGCAAGACAGAGTTCGCCACGGCCGGCGCCCTCCACCACCTGCCCTTCGTCTTCGATGCGGGCGACGATGTGGAGGTTGGGCCGGCCCGCCGAACCGGCCCGCGACAGCGCCTCGCTCTCCGGCAGGTTCAGACAGTTCGGGCCGACTTCGGTGAGGCCGTAGCCCTGCTTGAAGACGATGCCGCGTTGCGCATAGCGCTCGATGAGCGCGATGGGGCAGGGGGCGCCGCCGCAGAGGGCGAAGCGGATCCGGGAGAGATCTGCCCGGGTGAAGGCCGGCGTCTCGCTCATCAGCTCGAAGGTGGTCGGCACGCCGAAGAGGACGGTGCAGCCTTCGCTTGCCGTGAGCTCCACGACCTCTTCGGCGTCGAAGCGGTCGAGGAGCACGACCGATCCGCCCTTGGCGAACAGGGGCGTGGAGAGGACGTGGAGCGCGCCGGTGTGAAACAGCGGCGTGTAGGTGACCGTGCGGTCCTCGCGGGTGAGGTCGAGGGCGATGAGGGTGTTGAGCGCGTTGTAGGCGACCTGCCGGTGGGGGATGAGCGCGCCCTTGGGGTGTCCGGTGGTCCCGGAGGTGTAGAGGACCATCCACGGGGTCTCTCCGTCGATGGGCGCCTGCTTCGGTGCTGGCTTGGCGCGCAGCGAGGCCACCTGCTCCGGCCAGTGGAGCACCTGCGTGCTTCCCTCGAAGGCATCGTCGCCGGCGGGTGCAGGATCGAAGGCAACGGCGAGGGTCTTGCGGCCCGCACAGAGGCGGCCGGCCATGAAGGCGTGGGCCGCGTCGAAGAAGAGGAGGGCCGGCTCGGCGTCCTCCACCAGGAAGGCGAGCTCGGGCTCCTTCAGCCGCCAGTTCAGAGGGACCAAGAGTGCGCCCAGGCGGCCGCAGGCGAAGAGAAGGAGGAAGGTCTCGGTGCGGTTGGCTGCCAGGACGGCCACCCGGTCACCGGCGGTGACTCCCAAGCTGGCTAGGAGGCGCGCGGCGTCGTCCACCGCCGCATGAAGCTCACGGTAGCTGTAGCGGCGGCCGGTGCGCACCTCGTAGAGCGCTTCCCGGTCTCCGAACAGTTCCGCAAGCCTCGGGGTCCAATCTCCGGCGTACATCAAGGAGCCTCCTGCGCATCGAGGCACTTCCGTGCGAAGTCGGAGACGAGCGGCCAGAGCCGCTCGGGCGCCTCCAGCATGGGGACGTGGCCGGTATGGGGCATGGCCACGAAGGGCTGGCCCGTCCGCCGGGCCGCCGCCTGTACCACCGGCGGCGGGACGATGCAGTCCGCCGTGCCCGAGACGAAGAGCATGGGGACCTGGATGCGCGAAACATCCGCTCCCACTTGACGGTCGAGTACCTCGCCGACGATGCGCGCGAAGGGGCGCATGTAGTCGGCGCACAGCGAAGAGCGATGGAGAGCGAGTTTCCGGGCGGCGAGACGCTCGGCCTCCGGGTGCGGCGCTGCAAAGAGTCGCCTTGCCCCCAGGACCACCTCTTCTTCGCTGCGGCTCACCAAGCGATCTGCGTCGTAAGTGGCCAGCGTCGCGGCACGCAGGGCCGGGGTGACGTGGAACAGCCCTCCTGGGGCGAGTAGGCACAGCCCGGAAAGCGGTGCACCGGCCAAGGCGGCGAGCATCGCCACGTGTCCCCCCAAGGAGGAGCCCACCACCACCGGAGGCCGGTGCGCCGCCGCCACATGGTGGATGGCCGCACAGGCTGCCGACACCAGGTCGTCCAGCCCTGCCCCGGGATCGCGGCAGAGGCCGAAGCCAGGCAGATCGAAGGCGTAGCGGTCGAAGGCGTCCGGCCCCAAGGGGTGGCGTCCCCGGGCGCCGGTCCGAGCGGGAGCCCACCCCTCGCGCCGAAGCCGGCTGGCCCCTAGGAAGTGCCGGAAGTCGGAGAGGTCGTGTCCCAGTCCGTGGAGGAAGAGGAGGGGCGGGGCGGGCGTGCCCTCGTCCTTGCCCGGGTAACGGTGCAGGGGCGGCGCACCGCGCAGGGGGAGGGTCTCGGCCCCGGGCGGCCGGGGCCACTGGAACTGGTGGGCCAGATCCTCGGCCGACACCTGTTCGGGGACCGCCTCTGGGCGATCCCAACTAAGCCGGTCGGTGGCGGGGTTGCTGCTTTGCACAATCATCGTTCTGCACGGGCCACGCCCTCGAGGTGACCACCGGTCTGCTTCAAACGCGGGAGTTGACACAGCAAAGTCCGTGGCACTTGTCAAGGGTTTTTTGCAAAGCAACAACATTGACCTGGTGATGCACAACCGACATGATGCAACGC
>CAYYHA010000061.1:0-302 GCA_964471535.1 uncultured Myxococcia bacterium
CAAGAGCAGCAGCCCCGCAACGAGCAAGGCGCCCGTGCCACTTGCTTCCCCGGGTCTCGGTTCATGACGCCGCATCGCGTGGGCCCTCCCTCCCCCCGGCTCCCGCCAGAGAACCGGGCCCCTCCACGCTACCATCTCTCGCCGCAACGCGTCGACGAAGCGCTTCGCCTCTTCTCGTTCGGCCGCCCCGATGGCGCCCGCCCCACACGCCACCGGCCCCAAGCCCTCGCCTTGGCGCCCGTGGTCGGCAGCCCGCCCCGCTGGGTCTCGGGATCCGGGAACAGGTCGCACCGAATTGCTCC
>CAYYHA010000061.1:312-5960 GCA_964471535.1 uncultured Myxococcia bacterium
CCTCCAGATGGGACGGGGCGGGCCGCTTATTGGGCGGGAGGGCGGGCGAGGTCACGGGCCAGCTGGGAGAGATGGATACGCACCCCGGCAGTGGCGGAAAAGAAGTTGCCCCAGTTGAAGATGTCACGTCGGGGCACGTCGGCACCGCCACCGAGCAGACGCAGGCGGAAAAGGATGTCCACGCTGGATCCGATCGGAAGCCCCAGGGTCAGGGAGGCGTCGTAGATGGCGCCGCCGACCCCGAAGAGCCCGAGAGTGCTCAGGCCGTCTGCCTCCAGCTCCGCGAAGAGCTCGGGCCTCGGCTGGTACCGGAGCCGCCCTTTGAGGGCGAACACCAAGCCAATGTCGTACTCTCCGACGTAGCTGCGACCTTCTGCGTCACGGATGGCCACCGCAGCATTGCGCACCTGGAAGGAGGCGCCGAGTTCGAGGGTGAGGGCTTCGCCGTCTAGGAGGCGGTACAGGTAGCTGCCGCGGTACCCGTCGAAGAGGTAATCGAAGTCGAGGACGGTACCGGGGGCGAAGGCGACGTTCTTGAAGCGGATCTCTTCTTCGGCGGTGAAGCGCGTAGTGAGCTGGAAGGGGGCATAGAGGAACACCACGCGGTGGGGCCCAATCGCCAGCTCGAGCACGTTCCGGTAGCTCAGCGCCAAGTTGCGCTGCTGGCCCGCAGTGTTGGCATCGATGAGGCTGCCATCGGCCCCGAAGCGGTTGTCGTTCTGCAGGATGTAGGTGGGTCCGGTCTCCACCTCGGCGCGCGCCTCGAGCGAGTGCGCCTGGGCGGCCAGGGTGGGTGTGAAGGTTGCTGCAGAGGTGGCGAGGAAAAGCAGAAGGCGGGGATGCATCGCAATCATGGATAAACCATCGCCCGGACCCTCCGGATGTCAACCTCTGGCAAAGGGGGGCGGACGGAAGCGCGCCGGTGCCCGGCCCTGGCGCCGGGGAGCCTCGAGGCTCGGGACGCTCCGGCACGAGCAGGGCGAGGCCGAAGAAGTTCACCGTGAAGTGCGCCAGGATGGGGGCGAGCAGGCCGGGAATAGGTCGCGGGAATAGGTCGCACCCGATTGTTCCCTGCCCCCGGCCCGGGAGAGGGCTGGGACGGCGGACGGGGTCGCCACGTCGTGGCCCCGCAGGAGCCCCGAGGGATCACTTGGGAGCATCGGGAAGGCCGCCCCGTGGCGCGACAGGGCGCGCGTGGGCCGGGTCCCGTCACGCCGCCAAGGGCCCCGCCTGAGAGCGCTCTCAGGCCGCTGCTAACTGCGCCCGCGTGGAGTGACGCGAGTGGTACCCCCATTCTGGACTCACGCCGGGCGCCGGTTCCGCAAGCCCCGGTTCTCCCTTCGCTTTCGGGCTGAGACCACGTTGAAGGTCAGGCGCTCGGGGGGCTGAGAGTAGTTGGTCTGGGCGGTATTTTGGGGAGCCATGCGTGGCTCAGCCCAGGCAGGACCTCCTTCGCCACCGTCCGCGCATCGGTGTCCGGTGGGCTGTCGGAGAGCGCCTTCCGAACGGCGCGGCGAACCAGCGAGACCTCCACCCGCGAGAGTTCGATGGGGCGGTAGGCCTCGACCTCGACGCGGCCGGAGATCTGGCCGCCAACATGGATCGCCTCGCCTTCCGCCAGGTAAATGCCGACGAACGCATCCATTGTCCGACTTCACTTGGGGCGGCCCCTCCCCCGAGGCCGTGCGCTGGTGTCCCGGCGCCAGGCTCCCCACCCTTCAAGGTATCGCAAGTCGGTGGATCTGACGACAGGCGCGCGCTGGGATACCGGACCCATGCAAGGGGCGTCGGTCCCCTGGGTGGGTCCGGCTCAGGCGATGTCGCAGCGCTCTTCGCAGCGCCCGGTTTCTCGATCCGGGTGAGGCGCGGTCGGAGGAAGCGATGTCCCCAGCTCCGCCACGAGTGTGCCGATGGCGGCGCCGAGGGCGAGATCGTCGGGCGTCCCGAAGTGCTGGGCCCGAATTCTACCGTCGGCGTCGATGAGGACCACGGAGGGGGTGCCGCGCAGACCGTAGGCGCGCATGGTCCGCGGGATCGGGTCGCCCGCGTCGGCCGGGGCATCGACGCCCACCGGAAACTGCACCCGGTACTCGGAAAGAAAGGCCGCGAGCGCGTCGGGACCCATCACGTCGTGGTGTTCGAAGACGGTATGGAGGCCCACCACCTGGACCGGAGCATCGGCGAAGATCTCAGCGATGCGTTGCGCCTGGGGAATGCCGCGTGCGACGCATCCGGGGCACAGCATCTGGAAGGTGTGGAGGACGACGACCCGCCCCCGGAGGTGGGCGAGGGAGAGCGGTTCATCGGTGTTGAACCAGCGCGTGGTCTGCCATTCGGGGGCGGGCCGTGGTGTCTGCAGCATCAGAAGTCGCCTTCCTTCGCGTATGGCCAGGTCCAGAGGGCGACCTGAAGCGTGACCGCTTTCAGCCACGCGGCGTGCATCTTTTCGATGTCTTCCGCAGGCTTGCCGCTCTGCTCCAGGACAGGTTTCACCGTGAGGGTGATGGGGGCGATGAGCGCCACGAGATGCCGGAGCGGAACATTGTCCTCGGCCTCGACGTGGTCGGTCTTGTTCTTTCCGCTGCGGTGGTGACGCCGGCCGATCTCGAACTGGTAGTCGAGCCACTTCTGGTCGTAGTTCGCAGCGCAGGTGTCCTTCACCCACTGGCCGAAACGCTTTCGAACAGCGGCGAGATAGCCCTCGTCGGGCTGGCCGTCACTCTTCCGCGCGAAGGATTTGACGAGGTGTGGGTTCGACCCCACGAAGCCGTACCAGACGTCGAGGAGCGCCTCCACTTTGGGTCCGAGGATCTCGCCCGCCATGCGGAGCGCGGCGAGGTCCTCCTCGCCGAGGAGGACGGATTTCTTGAGTTCCTCGAACTCCGCCCACGAGATGGGCGCCTTTGGAACGCCCGGCTGTCCCAGCGTGTACCCAGGAATCGATGTCATGGCAAAAACCCCCTGTCGTGCAGTGTTGCTCGACCATGGCTCCCACGTTCCGCCAAGGAGGAGCCCAGCCTGCGCGGTCGAGCAAGACGCCGGCCGGCCCGCTCCTATGGCACATCTCGAGTCATCGTGTTCGGCCCTAGGGAGGCGAGCCCGCCTCAAACCAACGATCGAGTCGATCCAGCGCCTCCGATGGTGAAACCTGCTGCTCGTGATCCGGGCAATCGAGACGGACCGAATCGAGACCGAGGGGCAGATCCACCAAGGCGCAGTGATGGGGACGCTCGGCGTCCTCGTGAACGTGAGGCCGAAAGTACGTACAGGTGACGCACATCCGCGCCTCTTGGATGACCCCCTTGGCCAGGAACGAGAGGATCATGCGCATCATGACTCGGAGCAGGAGCGCCTTCTCCTCGGGTGAGAGATCCTCGATGCCTTGCTGGAAGATCTCCGGCCACGATGCGAGGCTCTCTCCGAGTTGCTTCCCGCGAACCGTGGGCTTTACGCGGACTCGGCGGCGGTCGCTGGGGACGGGCTCGCGGCGAAGCAGGCCGCGCCGCTCGAGCGCGGCGACGGAATCGCTCACGGTGGCCGGTGTGAGCGAGAGGCGCGAGGCGAGTTGTCCCATCTCCATCGCGCCGTCCCTCGCCAGCACCGTCAGCACCTGCGCCTGAACGGCGGAGAGCCCCTCGCCAGTCGCTTGCCTGCGGAAGTCGTGGCGAGCGGCCAGGGAGAGCTTGGCCAATGCACCTTGGAGGCGCTCGTCCAGCGTGCCGGATGCCTCGTCGAAGTCTTTTCTGGAGGGTGGGCGACCCATCGGCGGATCCGTTTTCGGAAGGTCATATATTTAGGACTCCGAAATAATAGAGGCCCAGCAGTCCTTGTCAAGTGGGATCGGCTGCACCGGATCCACCTATCCCCCGCGGCGTGCGACCAGCGCAGCGGGTGCAGGCCTGCCTCACGGCGAACCCGCTGGATGGACATGGCTCCACGGGCCCCGCGCGGACTCGTCGGTGGTCGTCTCTCCTGGCGAACCGGTGCCTCGTCCAGGTACGATGGCTACGGATGTCGCGTGGGCCCACGGCCGAAGCAGCCGAAGGCAAGGCTACTGCTCAGTAAGAAGAGCCCTCGTGTCGCAAGTGGTCGCGCGCGTGGAGGGCGGCACTGGCGGGTGTCTCCGTGGTGCCGGGGTCCTGGCTTGGGAGCTGCTGCGCCCCTCACCGTGGCGCAGTGGCATCAGGGTAGAAGAGTACTCTGGCGCGTTCGACGACTCGAAGCGGAGGCTTTGCGCCCGAGGACATCTCGACCTGGGGACGTTCGGCGAAGTGCGGTACTGGATGGGCTCAGAGCCAACCGACAACGACGTTGGCGAGTGCGGGGATCAAATGGGTGCGCCGCGAAGAGCGGCAACGCGTACCAAAGCGCTCATCGAGTTCAGGACTTCGGCTCTCCGAAGAACCCTGGGATGGACGACGGTCGTTGTCTCGTCATAGGCTCTCAAAATCGGATGCTGGCGGATTGGATCTGTGCCGGCGTCGAGCCGTGAAAGTAGGGCTCCCCTGGGAGAGATAAAGAGCGCGGTGCGCCAACGGTTGGGAAAGGGTGCCCGGATGTCGCTGGCGAAGAAGCTTCAGCTCAAGGACGGGCAGAGGGTGCGCATCATGGGGGCCCCAAAGGGGCTCTCTCTCGACCTTCCGACGACGCGGTCGCGGTCGGCAGAGGCGGTGTTGGTCTTTGTCGTAAGCGCCGCCGAGCTCGAGAGGCGTGTGGCGCCGCTCCTCGAAGCGGCAGAGGCGGATCGTCTGGCCTGGCTGGCCTATCCGAAGGCTGGACAGTTGGGGACGGATTTGAACCGCGACATCCTCTGGGACCGGATGCTGGCTATGGGCGTGCGGCCGGTCCGGCAGGTGGCGGTCGACGACGTCTGGAGTGCGCTTCGCTTTCGCCCCGCGTGAGAGAGACGCATTCGCCGCGGCCCGAGGCTACGACGCCCGGCCGCGGCGTCGGGTGTGGTCCGCCACCTGAGTGCGCCTTCTGAACCAGACCACGAAGACACTCGCGAGGAAGAGGAGCCCGAGTGCCGAGAAGGCCGCCGTGACGGGGTAGCGATACCAGGGCAGGTCGATGACGGCATCGCCCGGATGCTCGGGATCGTACCGGACCGGCACGGGGTCTCCGATTTCGTCCAAGCGAAAGAGGTCGAACACGGCGCGCGGGCGCACGATGGTGAACCGCTTTTCCCCCACGGCGTATTCGATTCGGGGCGGCCTGCCGTCTACGAGGCCGCCGTGGCGCGCCCGCGTGAACTCCGCGATCCTGCCGACGGTCGTGCCACCGTAACGCCTCGCATCCCGGTGCTCCCACAGGGCCGTCGCTGGAAGGAGGACGAGCCAGAGTATCCCCAAGCGTTTGAAGCTCGCTGGAATGGGCTTAGTGCGGTCGGACCCGGTCTGGTACGCAGGCATCCGTCGTCGCCTTTCACACGAGGCACAAAGGGGGCGCGTTGCGACCCGCCGCTCACCTTAGCATCGCGAGCCCCGTCCGACGCCACGGGGAAGCCGCGCAGGCCGACCCACCCTGCGGCGCTTGGCCCGACGACGCAGTCGGGCGCCCCCCCAAGGCCGCAGTGCTCGCCACCACGCTTTGCCACGCCGGCGGCACCACCGGCCTTAAACTGGTCCACCTGGGCATCAAGGCCCTGA
>CAYYHA010000061.1:5970-18700 GCA_964471535.1 uncultured Myxococcia bacterium
GAATGGGGCCGGCGGCACCACCGGCCCCATTCGAGTCGCGTCCGGCTCCAGCGTTCGCGCGAGCCGCGCCGGAGGCGCGGCACATCCGCTTTTGCTACCGTCGAGGCGATGGCGGCGCAAACGACCCGGCGGGGTTCGGCACCTCCCTGCCCGAGGAAGGGTCTCAGGCTCGCGGCCGGCACGGCGGGCTTCCGGGACCTCGCGCGGGCGGCCGTCGCGGCGCTGTGGACGATCGCGGGCATGGCCTGCGGACAGGCGGGCGGCGCGGGCGCCAGTGGAGTGACGCCGGCGCCGGCCGGGCGCGCCACCCTCGGGGAGCGCATGTGCATCTCCGACGAGCGCTTCTCACTGGGGGCGGGCGCGCAGGCGGCCGAGGAACGGGCCTGGCACCTCGACCGCATCGAGGAGCTGGGCATTCGCTGGCTGCGCCTCGATCTCCGCTGGCGCACCATCGAGCCGGAGCAGGGCCGCTTCGTGTTCGACGTCTACGACCCGGGACTGCAGGAGATCTCGGCGCGGGGGCTGAAGCTCCTGGCGATCCTGGACGACACGCCGGACTGGGCCGCGGTGCCCCTCGATGGAGGCCCCGCCATCGGCGCGCCCGCGCCGGCCGACCCCACGGTCTTCGGTGGCTTCGCGGCGGAGGTGGGCACCCGGTACGGCCCGGAGCTCGGAGCCGTGGAGATCTGGAACGAGCAGAACTCGGGCTTTCGCTTCTGGGCACCCAAGGAGGATCCGGCTGCCTACGCCGAACTCCTCCACGCAGGTGCCGAGGCCCTGCGTCGCACGGCTCCCGATCTGCCGATCCTCTATGGGGGCCTCTTCTTCCATGCGCAGGCGATCACCGGCGGACCGGCCTTTCTCGACGCCCACCTCCGCGCCCACCCCGATGCGGGCGGCGAGCCAGGCGATTTCGATGTCCTCGCCTTTCATCCCTATCCGCTCTATCCGCCGTCGGTCGGGCCGGAGTTCGAGGATGAGGGTGAGGTGGCTTTCGACACGATGGTTGCCGAGATGCGTGCGGTGCTCGATGCACATGGGATCCGCCGGCCGCTCTGGGCAACCGAGTACGGTTGGCCCGCCTTCCACCCGGTCACGCCGGAGCTGCAGGCCGCCTATCTGGTGCGCGGTGCCGCCCTCCTGGCCTCGGTAGGCGTGGAGCGTCTTTGCTGGTTCACGCTGGTGGATGGACCCGGCACCGGCCGCTTTCCCCCGGAGGACGACTTCGGGCTCTTCGCCTGGGACGTGGAGCGGGACGCCCCCGGCCCGCCAAAGCCAGCGCACAGCGCCGTGGCCACGCTGATGCGCATCGCCGGCGCCCTTGCGCCCACCGGTGCGACGCCGCTCGTGGACCCGCCCCGTGGAGTCGTGGGCTACCGCTTTGCGAACAAGGACGGTACCCGCTTCGCCGATGTGGTTTACGCCCTCGACGAGGCCTATGCCTCGGCGGTGGAGCTTCGCGTCCCCGCCGAGGCGAAGGTGGAGGCCTGGGACCTCTTCGGCAACCCGGCCTCCGCCGAGCCAACGCCGCGCGGCGTTCGCATCCACGCCTCGACCCTGCCGGTGTGGGTGGCTGGGACGGTGGGGACCCGGTGAGCCTCGAGCGCCCCGGCGTGCCGCCGCGGACGGGGCCGACACACGTTTACTCGGGCAGCCAGCGCCCGCTTTCCAGAGAGAGTGCTACCTGCAACTCGGCGTAGCGTTGCTCCACGCGGAGCCGACGAAGGCGTGCCTGAAAGGCGCGGTCCTGTTGGTCGGAGGCCAGGGACGGATCGAGGTCGCCGCTGCGAGCCAGGCGCTCGGCCAGAGAGGCCAAACGGATGGCGGCCTCTTCGGCTGCACTGGCGGTCACACGCTCGCCTTCGACCAGCCGGAGCTCTTCGGCGAGGCGGCGAACCTGGGAGCGGGCTTGGGCGAGACGGGCTTCGTACTCCGCGTCCACCTGCCGCTGCTGTGCCGCCTGGCGCGCCACCTCACCTTGATTCCTGTCGAAGATCGGGAGGGCGACCTGCAGCGCAAGCTCCAGTGCCTGCACACCGTCGACCTCTCGTGTCGCTCGAACTCCCACCTCGATGGGGGGAAATCGGGAGAGCACCGCAGCACGCAAGGCCGAGTCGGTCGATCGCCGCGCGTAGCCCAGCGCAACGAGATCCATGCGATGGGTCTCGAGCCCCGCAACGAGGTCCGCCGCATTGGCCGCCGTGGGCGGTGGATGCCAGCGGGTCTGCGGCGCAGGGAGCTCGGCCGGCGCGAGCCCCAGCGCAAGTGCGAGTGCGGCGCGCTCGATCATCGCTTGGCGCTGCAGCTCCTGAGCCTGAAGCGTCCACTCCGCAAGCGAGCGCTCCGCGCGGGCCACCTGGATCTCGGTCGAGGCGAAGGCCGCACGCGCCTCACGGAGCGCTCGAAGACGGCCCTGCCAGTAGTCAGCCGCTTCTCGCGCCGTGGTGATGCGCCGGCCCAGGTACACGAGGCGAATTGCGTGCAATCGAGCGCCCTGCGCCACCTGCCACTCCTGCCAGGCCACCTCGAGATCCACGGCTCGGCTTCTCTGCTCCGCCGACTGCACTCGTGCTCCACGCGAGACGAGTGGGGTCACGTTCCACGCGAGATCGAGGGCGTAGCCGGTCGCTCGGGCTTCGGCCCCTCCCACCGGCCCGGCCCACGCCCCCTCGAAGCGCGGGTTGGGCAGGAGGCCGGCCGCTACGATTTCGGCCTGGGCCAGGCCTCGCTGGGTGCGCACCGCTCGCAAGCGGGGGTTTCGTTCGAGCGAGAGGAAGGCTGCCTCCTCGGGCGACAGGCCGTCCTCGGGATCGACGACCGTCTCACCGTGCTCGCTCGCGGGCAGCCGGGCCCGTACGAGGGTCTCGGGCCGGGCGGGTAGGGCGGTCGAGGCGGCCGGCCTGGGCTCCACCCCCGCGCACTGTCCCAAGAGCATACCGAAGAGCGGCCATACGAGTTGGAACGGGAGATGTCGCTTCATGGCACGTCCCGCGCCGCGTGGCGCAGTCTCCACAGGTAGAACGCCGGGACTGCCAACAGGTTGAGGGTCGTCGAAGTCAACAGCCCGCCACAGACGATGATCGCCATCGGCGCCTCGAGCTCTGCACCGGCCGCCTCGATGGAGAGGGCGAGAGGCAGAAGCCCGCCCAGTGCGGTTGCTGCGGTCATGAGGATGGGACGGAGGCGCTCCTGTGCCGCCTGTACGATCACCGCCGCCGGGTCCGCGCCTGGCCGCGCCGCCAAGAGGTCGTTCTTGTGCGCCACGAGCATGATGCCGTTTCGGCTGATGATGCCGGTCAGAGTGACGAAGCCGACCAAGGAGGCGAGAGAGAGGCCGTCCGGGAGGAACAGGGCCGCGACGAGGCCGCCCGCCAGACCGACGGGGAGACCTAGGAGGACGACCATCGCGTCGATGGGTGATCGAAACGCCAGCCACAGGAAGACGAAGATGGCGATGAAGACGCCCGAAGCGACGAGGAGCAGCCGCACGCTCGCCCGCGTGCGTTCCGCAGCCTGGCCTACCATGCGCCACCGCACACCCTCGGGTACCCGCACCTGTCCGAGCGCCTCCCGCACGCGGCTTGCGACCGCGGTCACGTCCTCGGGCGGCGTCCACAGCGTGACGGTCACGGTCGGTTCCCCGTCCTCGTGCCGAATGGCGGTGGGTTCGGAGGTGGTGGCAGCGCGGGCGAGCGTGGAGAGCGGCACCGGGCCGCGGCGTGCCGTCCACACCGGGATCTCGCCATGCACCGCGTCGGCGCCCGAGGTCCGCGCGTGGACGACCACGGGGATCCCGGTCCCGGCGGGGCCGGTGACCTGGGTGACCGGAAGACCCTGGCGATGGACGGCGAGCGCGTCCGCGACGTCGGCGGGCGCGGCGCCGGCCAGGGCCAGCGCCGCGTGGTCCGGCACGAACTCTCGTGTGGGCACATCGACGAGGTCGCGGCAGCGTATCCGATCGACCCCGGGGAGGCGGCCGAGCACGTCTACGAAGCGGCTGGCGAGGCGGCGCAAGGTCTCGAGATCCGGGCCAGCAAGCTTGATCGCCAGCGGGGCACGCTCACCGGCCAAGAGCTCGTTGATCCGCTCCCCGAGGAATCCGTCGAGGGCGAAGCGAATCCCTGGCACGCCGGCGAAGAGCGCGAGCAGCGGCGCGGCGGCCTCCTCAGGCTCTTCCCCGTCGTCCGGCAGGTCGATGTCCATCTCCATGCGATGGACCGGCGCAGCGTCTTCGTCGAGACTCGCCCGGCCGATGCGCGCGGCGACGTGTGGGATCCCGCCTTGCGCCCGTAGCAAGGCGTCGATGCGCCGCGCGAGGCGCGTCGTCTCCGCCAACGAGGTGCCCGGCCAGGCGTCGACTTCGGCGATGAGGACTCCCTCGCGGAACTCCGGCAGGAACGCACCACCAAGGAAGGGCAGCGTCCCCAGCGACAGAAGCGAGACGGCGAGCGTCGAGATCAGGACGCGTCCCGGGCGCTTGTGCACCCAGCGCAGGACCGAGGCGTAGGCCCGGCTCAGGCGGCGGGAGAGGGCGCTTTCTGCGAGGGTGCTCGCCTCGGCCCGCCCCAGGAGGAATGCACTGAGCGCAGGCGTCACGGTGAGTGCGACCCCGAGTGAAGCCAGGATCGCGAGCGCATAGGACTCTGCGAGCGGTGCGAAGATCCGGCCGGCCAGGCCTCCCATCAGCAGGATGGGCAGGAGAACAGCGACGATGATGAGCGAGGCGTAGACGACGGCGCCACGTACCTCTACCGACGCGTCATGGATGACCTGGAGCGTCGGCCTCGGCGGGTCGAACGAAGCGTTCTCACGCAGGCGACGCCAGATGTTCTCGGCATCCACGATGGCGTCGTCCACCACCTCCCCGACCGCGATCGTCAGACCACCGAGGATCATGCCGTTTACGGTGGCTCCGCGCAGCAGGAGCACGGCAAGCGCCGCAAGGATCGACAACGGCAGCGCGACGAGGCTGACGGCGGCGACGCGGGGCGAACGCAGGAAGGCGAGCAAGGTCAGCACCACGAGCAGCGCCCCGAGCAGCATGGCCCGTCCCACAGACCACAACGAGGTGCGGATGAAATCGGCTTGCCGAAATACCGGAGGATTGCGGTGGCAGCCCGGAGGGAGGGAGGCATCCAGGCGGGCGAGGGTGCGTTCCACCTGGCGAGTCAGATCGAGCGTGTCGGCCCAGGGGAGCTTGTCCACTTGCAGGTAGATCGCTCGATGCCCGTCTTGGATCGCTTCGCCCACGGGGGGCGTCGCGCCGAGGGTGACGGTGGCCACATCCGACACTCGAACGGGGATGCCATCGTCGTCGCCCAGCACGGTGGAGGCAATCTGGTCGAGATCCCGGAGCGTCCAGCGCGCGTGCGCCCGCAGGGAGATCCGCTGTGGGCCGGCCTCGACATAGCCCGGAGGGGCCGGGCCCTGGGCGCCGGCGAGGCGGCTTTGAAGGCGCTCGAGCGAGATGCCGCGGGCGAGCATCGACTCGGCCTGGGGCTGGATCTCGATGCGCGGCGTGCGCGCCCCGTGGACGGTCACCCGTGCGACGCCTGCGATGGCTTCGAGTGCGGGCGCGACACGCCACGAAACGAAGTCGGAGAGTTCGGCGAACGCGGCGGGATCGTCTCCCGCACTCGTGTAGGTGAACCGCAAGAGGGCGCCGACGGGCGAGACGATGGGGGCGAGTTCCGGCCGCGGCAGGTTGGAAGGGAGGCGGTCGGCTGCCTGCTGGAGCCGTTCGCTCACCAATTGGCGAGCCCGGAAGATGTCCGTCTCGTCGTCGAAGATGAGCGTTACGACGGCCAAGCCTGGGCTCGAGGTGGAGCGCAGGTGGGCGAGTCCCGGGATGCCCTGCAGCGCGCGCTCGAGGGGGGAGGCGAGCAGCGTTTCGACTTCGGTACTGCCGTAGCCAGGGGCTTCGGCCTGCACCGTGACCATGGGTGGGGTGAAGGCGGGCAACGCGTCGAGCTTTGTCCGGGGAAGCTGCCACAGCCCGGCCACGACGAACAAAAGAGCGAGGACCAGCACAGCGTGGCGGCCCTCGATGGCCACGCGGATGAGGCGGTCGAAGAGCCCGTTCACGGCTCCCCTCGGCCACCGGCGGTGGAAGGCCCTGTCGGCGTGAGCGCACCGGGACGAGTGAAGCCAATCTCACCGAGCAGTTCGGCTGCACCGACGGTGACCACCTGCTCTCCCGCGGAGAGGCCCTCGGCAATCGCGACGCGGCGCCCGTCGTCCGCGGCGATCCGGACGGGGCGTGGAACAAAGGTGTGCGGCCGGGTCTCGACGAAGGCAAGCCACTTGGTGCCCTGCCGGACGACGGCCGAACGGGGGATCACGACCCCCGCGATGGCGTCTCGTACCGCCACGGCGACGAAGCGTCCCGGAGCCAGACACTTCGAATCGCTGGCAGACACGACGAGACGGTCGCTGCGCCAGCCGTCGTGTACCACCTGGCCACGCGCCGCGAGCCGGGCAGGAAGGGTGTCCCCGCAGGCTTCGATCTCGTACCGTGTGCCCGTGCGCTCTTCCGGCGGGACAGCCAGGTCGACCCAGCGGGGACCCTGCCGCAGGAGACGAACGACCCGGGCACCCTGCGGCAGGAGCTTACCGATTGTCGTCTCGACCTCCACCACCACGCCGTCCACTGGAGCGGTGAGGGGGAGGTGTCCGCTGACATAGGTGCGCAGGGTGCGGTCGGAGTGCTGCACCTCGGTCAACCTCGCCCGGGCCGATGCCACCGCGGCCTCGGCGCGGGCGCGATCGGCGGCAGTGGCGAGGCCGGATTCGACCAATTTGGAGACTCGACGCAGTTCTACCTCGGCAGCGTGGAGCTTTGCCGCGGCGGCGTCCTGCTCCCCTCGCAGCGCTTCACGCCGCACGGCCAGATCCGCACGGCCCACCGCGTCGAGGCTGGGGTCGAGGGTGGCGAGGGTCGCTCCCGCCTCCACCGTTTGACCCAGTGACACACGGAGGTCGACGAGTCTGGCGGGCAGCGGCGCGGTGACCCACACGTCGTCGCCGGCCTGCGCGACCACCTGTCCGAAGCGCGTCCGTGCCGTCAGGATGCTTCCGGACTCCGCTGCCTCCGTCGCCAAGCCGAGTGCCGCGACCTCTTCGGCGGTGAGCGCGACCTCGCCCGATGCGTCGACGCGGGCGCGCGGAGCGGTTCGCTCCTCCTCGCCATGAAACCCTCGACAGCCGCCGCCGACGAGCAGGAGGGCGACCATCGGCCAGGGCGCCCTGTGCCTCCACCTGCGTTGCCCTAGCGCCATCGGGCGCATCGTAGGGCGACTGCTGCAGCGGGCATAGAGGTGTCCGCTGCGCTTTCCAGCGACCAAGGCCGATGCACGCCTCGCGTGCGGCTCCGGTGTTCGGGCGAGGAGCGAGGGCCTTCCGGCGACTTCTTACGGTCGGCGACGGCCTCCCCGCGTGGTGCAGGACACCGAAGGTGGCCGAGCGGCCGGAGTCCAATCCTGCCGGACGAACCGGCGCAAGGGCTTAGGGGGCGTAGATCTTGGCCTTTGCCGCGCCGTTGCATGCGTGGCAGCTGGCACAGGCACCGGTCTCCACATCGAGCGGCATCCTCTGCACCTTCCCGCCGCGTTCGACCTCGGCGGAGAGCGGTGTGACGAGGGGGGTGGTGGTGAAGAAGTTGCCCGCCGCGTTCGACTGCATCTCGACGACCGTGCCCGCCGCATCCGTGATGCGGATGGTGACCCCAGCTGCGGGCATCGTCCCGTCGGCGTCTTCGAACACGGTGCCGCCGGCGGTGAACCAACTGCCAGGCTGATCCGCTTCACCGGCGCCGCTGCCCCGACTGTGGCAGGACAGGCAGTTCGATCCTGGCAGCATCTGGGCACCTTCGCCCCAGCAGGTGCCCGGGCTGCATGCCTCGTTGGCCTCGTTGCAGGACGTCGCGTTCTGGTCTGGGGTTCCGTTCGTTCCCTCGTGCTCGTCCTCTCCTTCGACGCCTCCGCAGGCCCCGGCGGCAAGGAGAAGGAGCAGCAGGCCGAGCAGCCAGACCGGCCGTAGGGTGTGCGGTCGGCCCGCAGGCGCGCTGCTTTGCCGGGCTTTGGAGCCCCGCGCCCGTCGAAGCGTCCGCAGAGTCGTTGTGTGCTCCATGGAGTAGCTCGGTACGGTAGTCATAGTCGAAGTCTTTAGTCCCAAAGGAAACGCCGTCAAGGCAGAACCTGGCGAAGCCGACCCCGTCCAGCACCGCCTCGGCAGCACGCTCCCTTGGTGAGAAGCGCGAGGAGACCCACCAGAAAGAGTGGGCCAAGGCCCGGCTTCCCGCTCTCTTCTGCGCAGTTGCAGCCCGGAGACATGCGGTGCGATCCAGGTGTGGCCGACCCATCCGATCGGGGGCCGCTGCCATCACGGCGGCCCCTGCGTCGTCCCTGCATCCGGGCCAGCATCCACAGGTCCTCGCGCAGCGGCTCGACGACGAGGCGGTCGTAGTCATGGCGGCTCACCGGATGGTGCGACGAGATCCACCGTGCCGGCAGGGGAGCGAGGTTGTACAGGGTCAGCTCGTCCCCGGGGCGTTGGAGGGGAGGAGCGTGGCGCGCATGGAGGGTCGGTCGAGGCTGCTTGCCCGGCGCAGGGGGAGCGTCTAGGTAGGACCGGCGCCGATGCAGCACCTGCTCGATACTGCGCTCCTCGCCGTCGCCCTGCTGACGGCGGCGCTGCTCCTCTCCCGCCGGGTGCGGGACAACCGGGGCTGGCGCGCCATGGCCACGCCGCCCGCCTCGATCATCGGCAGCGGCTTCCTCGTGATCGTCCCCCTGCTCGGCCACGAGGTGGAAGCCTATGCCCCGCTGGCGATGCTCGTGCTCGTGGCGGTGAGCTATGCCGTGGGCGCTGCCATCCGCTACAACATCATCCACGTCGAGCCGCTGCTCGCGCCGGGACGAGCGGCCCCGCGCGGGGTGCAGGGCCTCGAACGGGCTTCGGACCTGGCGCTGGCCCTTTCCTACTTCATCTCGGTCACCTTTTACCTGCGCCTCCTCGGGTCCTTCGTTTTTCGGGGCCTGGACGTGCAAAGCGGCCTGGGTGAGCAAGCCTTCACCACCGCGCTCCTTGCCTTCGTCGGGCTGGGCGGCCTCTGGAAGGGTCTGGCCTTCCTCGAGCGGTTGGAGGAGTACTCGGTCTCACTCAAGCTCTCGGTCATCGCGGCGCTCCTGGTGGGGTGGGCCGTCCACGATTTCGCGCTGGCGGGCCGCGTCGATGTGGTGCTTCCCCCAGCCGACCGTCTCGATCCGTGGCAGCTTGCGCGCTTCCTCGCGGGAGCGCTCCTGGTGGTGCAGGGCTTCGAGACCTCGCGATACCTTGGAGAGGAGTACGACCCCCCCACCCGCGTAGGGACGATGCGCTGGGCGCAGTTCGTGGCGGGAGCCATCTACCTCGTCTTCGTTGCCTTGACGATCACCGAACTGGCGCACCTGCCCGCCACAGTGGACGATACGGCGATCATCGACCTCTCGGAGAGAGTGGCGAGGATCCTGGGCCCGCTGCTCATCCTCGCGGCGGTGATGAGCCAGTTCAGCGCCGGTGTGGCGGATACCGTGGGCGCTGGCGGACTCCTTCATCAGACCGTGGGGCGCCGGCTCGGTCTCCCAGAACGCGCCGCCTATCCGGTGATCGCAGGGGTGGGCATCGTTCTCGTGTGGTCGGCGAACATCTTCGAGATCATCGCCCTCGCCTCCCGCGCCTTCGAGACCGACTACGCCCTCCAGTGCGCATAGGCAGCCTGGGCAGCCCACCGTCGGAGTGCAGATCACGCGACGGAGCGCCTTCGGGCCGCCGCCTTTGCCCTGCTCTCGGTGCTGCTCTTCATCGCCGCGGGTATCGCCATTCCCATCGGCTGAGGGGCGGCTACCTGCCCGTGCTTCGGCGCTGCCACCTGTCCACGCGGTTCAACAAAGCGGTGCCGCCGACGGGGCACATGGGGCGGATCGCAAGGGCCGTGCTGCACACGGAGCCGGCGCGTCTCGCCGATCATCGGGGGTTTCCATAGAGGCGGGCCAAGAGATGCGGCGGCACGCCGAGTCGGTGGAGCAGCGGCAGAAGGTTTACCAGGGTGGCGTAGTAGATGGGATGAGACTCGAAGCGGCGCCCCGAGACCTGAACGCACGCGCGTACGATACGGATGCGCCCACGCTTGCGGAGCCGGCGCGCCAACTCCAGGTCCTCCATCAGGGGAAGGTCAGGAAAGCCTCCCACTTCGAGAAAGGTCTTGCGTCGGACGAAGAGCGCCTGGTCGCCGTAAGGAAGGGTCGTGTAGCGGGAGCGGAGATCGGCCAGGTGCAGAAGCGGTCCCAATGGAAATCTGCCACCGTCGGGGACCGTCCACGTTCGGAACGCCCCCGCGATGACCTCGGGGTCGACGAGCGCGTCCTCGATCCACCGTGCCGCGTCCAGGGGCAGGGCGACGTCTGCGTGCAAGAAGAGGAGGACATCACCGCTGGCTTCCACCGCAGCCGCGTTCATCTGCCGGGCGCGGCCGCGGGGTGCTTCGAGCACCCGAACTCCCGGAAAGCTGCGCGCGATGGCGACCGTTTCGTCGCGGCTGCCCCCATCCACTACGATGATCTCCGACCAATGCGGACAGAGGCAGAGTTCGGCCAGGCGCTGGCGGATACGGCGCGCTTCATCGAGGGTGGGCACGATGACCGTCGTCGTCACCTGTGATGCGCGCCGCACCTTCCCCAGACCCAACTCCTTCAGCGCTTTCGCGGTGGCGGGCGCGTGCAGGCGCCGGAGCGCAAGCAGCTGCCGCAGCCGAAGCAGGCCGTGGGGTGAGGCCACGTCGAACCAGGGCGAGACGAAGCTAGGATGCAGCCCGGCGCGCATCAGGACGCGTCGAAGGCGGTCCGCCTTCTCCACGTCGCATGCACGTAGATCTGCGGGGAGGAGATCGGTGCCGCCTCGAAGGCCCACCAGATAGAGACGCCCGTCGTCGCTGGAGCCGAGGACAGCACGCGCGCCTCCTAAACCTTGCCGCGCCTCCTCCAGCATTCCCGGGGGCAAGCCTGGTGCGGCAGCGAGCACGGCGAGGGCCATCGGCGCCTGCGCAAGCGCCCGGTGCAGGCAGCGTTTCAGGCATGCGACGAAGGGGCCGCGACCCGCGTGCCACCGCGCCACGCCCTTCGGCACCGAGCGCTGTGGGCCGTCGGTGACGACAACGGGCTGGGCCCACGGCATCCGACGAACGGCTTCGCAGGTGTCCGCCAAGAAGGCCTGGGCCAACATCGCACTGCGCCGCGGGGCGCTCGCTCGGGAAGCTCGTTGCCACTGCTGGGCAGAGCTGCTTCCGCGCCACACCTCAGGGTATGCAGGTTGGGCACGCTCGAAGATCAGCACAGGAATCTGCTGCGGACGGGCCTCCGTTGGCAGCGCTCCGGCTGGCATCGTGGTCACCGCAGGGCGCCGCTGCAGCTCGATCCAGCGCCTGCAGTGCATCCGTAGCAGTGGTCGTCTGTCGCGACGTGCGCTCCCTCGAGTGGGTCTAGGGAATCGAGCGTCCAGATCGTGGCTTGGGGGTTCTCTGTTGCGCCCAGCGGAATCTCGAGCATCTGGTTGAAGTCACAGTCGTAGAGGCGGCCGTCCCAGCCCACGCTGACAAGACTGCGACACATAAGGTCAGGTATGGTTTCGGGGTTGAAGTGGGCAACCAGCAGGCTCATGTACGCCTCGTGGGCGCCGCTTCGGGCGAGCTGCGCAGCGAAGCGTTTGATGGGCATGTTGGTGATCGTGAGCAAGTGATTGAAGGCGATGCCGAAATGCTCGGCCAGCTCGCGCTTGTAGGCGGCTTCCAGCTCTGCTTGAGGCGGCGGGAGTGACGGACCCACGGGGTTGTAGACTAGGTTGAGCACGAGGCCCGAGTCGGGCCGGCCGTAGCCCAGCGCGTTCAGCCGCTTCAGCGCCTCGATGCTCTTTTCGAAGGCACCGCGGCCGCGCTGCTTCTCCACGTTCTCCGGCTGGTAACAGGGCAGGCTGGCGACGATCTCCACCTGTTGGTCGGCAAGGAAGGCGGGCAGATCTTCCATGCCCGGCTCGAAGAGCACCGTCAGATTGCAGCGGTCGATCACCCGACGGCCCAAGCGGCGCGCCTCGGAGACCAGCCAGCGAAAGCTGGGGTTCAGCTCCGGCGCGCCGCCGGTGAGATCGACCACCTCGACCTGCGTGCTGGCTTCGAGGAGAGCCATCACACGTTCGGCGACCTCTCGGGACATGATCTCCGTGCGGTTGGGACCCGCTTCTACGTGGCAATGATGGCAGGCCATGTTGCAGCGCTTGCCCACGTTGACCTGCAGGGTGGTCACGCCGGTACGCCGCAGCGGGCCAAGGCCCGCGGTGCGCAGGGCGCGGTCGAACGAAGCCCAAGGGCGACCCCGGGATGTGGTCTCCTCCTCGGCACGCGCCTGGGAGCCTTGGAGCACAGTGTGGCCGGCTTCGGACATCTCTACCTCCCGTTCAGAGCCCAGTCGTAGTCGAGGTACTCTATGCGCAGACCGTCGGCGTTCGGGAGCTGGCCGCCCCCGGGGTGCATGAGCTTCCGGACGAAGGCGAGAACGCTTCCGTCGCTGCGTTCGAAGTCCTCGTGAAACCAATCGAAGATGCGCGAGAGCCAGAGCGTGTGCGTCTGCGCGTCGTAGCGGTTCTTGTTTGGGTCGCCAAGAAAGGTGCGCGCTGCATCGTCGAGTTCTGCCTCTAGCGCCTCCGC
>CAYYHA010000062.1:0-3149 GCA_964471535.1 uncultured Myxococcia bacterium
CGTCATCCGTGCCTACTACGAGCCGGCCTCCTTGAACCCCATCGCCGCCGACGACGGCCTCGCCGTTTGGATCGATCTGCACCTCATCAACGAACCCCTCCTGCGCCGGGACCCCTACGACGATCCCCGCTACCGCCTCGTGCCGGCCCTCGCCGAGCGCTGGGAGGTCACGGACGGCGGACGGCAGCAGACCTTCCACCTGCGCCCGGGTGTCCGATGGCACGACGGGAGGCCCCTTCGCGCCGCCGATGTCACTGCCACCTTCGAAAAGCTGCGCGCACCGGGGGTGAAGGGCACCGCCCTGCGCCCCCTCTTCGAGCTCTTGGACTCGGTGCAGGAAGTGGATCCCAGCACGGTGCGCTTCACCTGGCGCGAGCCCTACTTCCTCGCCCTCGATGCGATCGCGCGCGTGCCGATACAGCCGGCGCACGTCATCGGAAAGCTCTCCGCTTCCGAGTACAACGAGGCGAGCAAGAACCCCATGAACCGATCACCCATCGGAACGGGCCCCTTTCGTTTCGCCGAATGGGTGGCGGGTGAAAAGATCGTCCTCGAGAAGAACCCCGACTACTGGGGTCGCAAGGCCTATCTGGACCGCGTGATCTACCGCATCGTTCCCGACCACACCGTGGCCCGAGAGCTGGCGCGGCGCGAGGAGATCGATCTGTGGGATGCAGTACAGCCCCATGATTGGGCCATGATGACCGACCGGGTCTTTCGAACCCGCTTCCATCGCGTGAAGTATCTGACGGCGAGCTACGTCTTCGTCGGTTGGAACAACCGCCGGCCCTTCTTCCACGACGCGCGGGTGCGCCGAGCCCTCGCGATGCTCTTCGACGTGGACGCCTTCCTTCGCCACGTGAACTTCGGCATCGCGCCTCGCGCCACCTGCCCCTTCTATGCGGCTGGCCCCGACTGTCCGAAGATCGAGCCCATCCCCTACGATCCCGCGGCCGCGGCGGCACTCCTCGACGAGGCGGGATGGCGCGACCACGACGATGACGGCTGGCGGGACCGCGATGGCCTTCGCTTCTCCTTCACCCTGATGATCTACCCGCAGTCGACGGTGAGCGAGCGCATCGCGACCTTCATGACCGAGGCCTACCGGAAGGCAGGCATCGAGGTCCACATTCAGAAGACCGAATGGTCGGCCATGGTCAAGCGGCTCGACGAGGGCGAGTTCGACGCCACGGCGCTCGCCTGGGACGTGGGTCCGAGGAGTGACCCGATGGCGTTCTGGCACTCACGCGCGATCGAGGCGGGGGCAAACCACTTCGGCTTCGTCGATCCCGAGGTGGACCGGCTCATCGAGGCCGCCCGCCTGGTGCGGGACGACGAGGCGCGCCACGCGCTCTACCGGCGCCTCTCACGGCGCCTCTATGCGCTGCAGCCGGTGCTCTTCCTCTACGTGCCTGTGCACCTGGGCCTCGTTCACGTGAAAGTACGGGGTGTTCGGCCTTCCCTCCTGTGGTGGCAGCCGCAGGACTGGTGGCTGAACGAGACCGGGGGACTATAGTTGCAGCGCGATGTTCCTGGACGAGCTTGCGATTCAGTGGCGGGACCTTCGCGTCTCTCTGGAAGCATCGGTTCGCGTCTTGGTCGTCGACGACGAGGCAGCGGTCCGGCTGACGCTGGAGGAAGCCCTCTCCGAAGAGGGCTGGGCGGTGGAAACGACCGACTCGGTGGACGACGCATGGGAGCGGCTCTCCACCGGGGAGTACAGCCTCGTGGTGGTGGACAAGAACCTGCAGGGGGCCTCGGGCCTCGATCTGCTGCAGCGCATGCTCCGTGAGGGCCTCGCGACCCCGGCGGTCGTGATCACCGGATTTCCGTCGGTGCAGACGGTCGCAGCCGCCATGGACTTCGGCGCCGAGGACTACCTCGTCAAGCCCTTCGAAGACATCTCGCAGGTGCAGCGCCGCATCCGGGGGGTGATCGAGCGCGGCCTCTACGAGACCTTCTACCGGCGGGTGGCCGAGGACCTCGCCCACGTCCTCGAAGGGGGCAGCAGCGACATCATCTCCGTCGAACGGATCGGCCAGGCACTCGGTGCCTTCAAGAAGCACCTCTCGGAGCGCACGGCGGCGCTGGTCCTGGAGAAACGCGCCGGGCTCGCCGAGCTCTCGTGTGATGCCCTCGGAGCGGCGGGACTGAAGGCGGAGGCCGCCGCATCGGCCGATGCGGTTCGCAGCCGCGTCAGTGGTGAGGACCACCCGCTGACCCTCGTGGTCAACCTCGAGGCGGACGGCGCCCTCGACCTCATCGGCGAGCTCCGGCGCATCGATCCCCTCCTCGAGGTGGTCGCGGTCGCCTCGGGCGGCAGCCTCGAAGAGACCTTCGCGGCATTCGAAGCCGGGGCCAGCGACTTCTACTTCCGTAGCCGCGAGGCGCCCGAGGTTCTGCAGGCACGGGTGAAGCGGGCGGCAGCGCGATCCCGGCGGCAACGGCTCCACCTGCACCTCGTCTGGACCCTCTACTCGGCGGCACAGGCCCTCGGTCACCGCTCGGCGGAAAATCTCTTCGCCGGGCTGCCCGAGCCGCACCAACGCTACCTGCAGGTCCGCTACCTCGGCGCGTCCCCGGAGACCGCTGCCTCTACACCGCTCCCGCCGCCGAGGCGCCGCCCGGCCCAGACGGCCGGCCGTCCGGAGCGGCGCCGCAGCCGCCGGCAACCGGTCGAGGTGGCCGCCCTCTACCGCCCCGCCCACGATCCCTTCGCCATCTCCGCCGGGCGGATCCTGAACGTCTCCAAGGGCGGCGTCTTCCTCCAGATGGACGACCCCCTCCCGCGCGGGACACGGGTGAGCATCGAGGTCCTGCAGGAGCTGGCCGGCCCGGGCAAGCGGCTCGCCTTCAGCGGCGAGGTGGTGCGCCTGGTGAAGTTCGACCCCGACCCCGACGAGCGCTCGGGCGTGGGAATTCGCTTCACCGACATGGACCCGGAGGTCGTAGGAGAACTCGTGGCGACGATGGCCCGAGCCGCAAATCCAGACGGCAGCGGGGACTCTTAGGTCCGGCTGCGGCCGGCACGGGCGCCTTCAGGAGGCGGGCAGATGGGGCTCTGCCGGCAGGCCCACCTCGATGCGCTCGCCCACCACCCGGACGGGAAAGACCCGTAGACATCCCGGCCCCCCCACCCGCGCGCCGGT
>CAYYHA010000062.1:3159-18619 GCA_964471535.1 uncultured Myxococcia bacterium
AGAAGACCCAATCGTGCCAGCTACAGACGATCCGTCCCGCCGAATCGAGGAAGCCTTCCTCCCCGAGGCTGGCGCCCCGGTGGGGGCAGCGGTCCTCCAATGCGCACAGCCGTCCTTCCACGTTCCAGAGGCCGATCTCCCACCCATCGACGACCACCCGCCGCCCTTCACCCGGCTGCACTTCGAAGGCCCAGGCGACGGGCACCCATTTCTTCACTGGCTCCATGGGTTCCGAATCTCGAATCCGCGGGCCCGCGCGATCGCCTCCGAAGAGCGCCGGAAGTCGTGGACGATCTTCAGGCGCTTGAGAAAGCCCCACGCCGCACCACACACGCGGAAATAGAAGACCGCCTCTTCCGGGGGCACGAGCTTCAGGAGGGCAGGATGGCGCATCAGGTATCGATTCATCTCGGTCTTCGGATCCCAGCGCCCCCAATCGAAGGGCCCCCGGTGCAGAAGCGGCGCGAGTGCAATCTCGAGCCAGCCGCCGATGACCGGGCCCGGCACCGTCACGGCCCCGGATCCGAAACCGAGATCCTCGTAGACCAGCGGCAGCCGGTCGTAGTCCTCGTTGTACAGGCAGACCAACAGTTCCAGGAAGCCGTCGGTGAACGCGGGGTCGAAGCGCTTCACACAGCCGAAGTCGAGGAGCACGAAGCGCCCCGCCTCGTCCACCAAGAAGTTGCCGGGATGGGGGTCTGCGTGGAGGACGTGCTTGATGTGGAACATCCACGCAAAGAGTTCGATGAAGGAAGCAGCCACTTTGGTGCGCTTCGGCTCCTCGAGACCCTCGATGTAGGTGTCGAGCTTTTCCCCCTCGACGTACTCCATCGTCAGTACAGTCGTTCGGGTGTGGGAGTGTACCGGGGCGGGAATGCGGATGTCGCTCCGCTCGGCGAAGAGCTTCGCGAAGGCGTCGAGGTTTCTCGCCTCGGCCTCGTAGTCACTCTCAGCGAGCAGGGTCTCCCGCACCTCCTCGATGATCGCGTCGACCCGCTCCCGGTCCACGAAGGCCTTGGTGAGCTGCGCAAGGGTGGCCAGATTGCCCAGGTCGTCGTCGAGGCTCTCCCGCACCCCGGGGTATTGCACCTTCACCGCGACCTGTCGCCCATCGAAGAGCTGGGCCCGGTGGACCTGCCCAATGCTCGCCGCGGCCACCGGCTCTGGCTCGAAGAAGCGATACATCTCGGTGATGGGCCGATCGAACGCAGCTTCGATCTGAGCGGCGACCGTCTCCCAGCCCATCGGCGGCGCCTCGCGCTGCAAGAGCTCGAACGCCTGACGCAGCTCGGGGGGCAGGCGCGCCTCGTCGATCGGCGCCGTGGAGAGCATCTGGCCCAGCTTCATCGCTGCGCCCTTCAGCTCGCCCATCGTCTGCACGATGCGCTCGGCGTTCCGCTCGAGCATGCGCCGGGAGCGCTGCGCGCGCTTCTCCTCGGAGAGGAGGGGACGCAGGAGCTTGTCGCCGACGACGCTGGCGCCCACCGAGGTGCCAAGCCCTCCCAGCTTCAGCAGCCGCGAGACCCTACCGCGCCTGACGTGCTTGGGCGTTTCGTCGTCGTCGAAGCGAGCCACCCGTGTGTCATAGCCCGCATCAACGCTTGCGGCCAGTGGGCTCCAGGGTACAGATGGCGTCGGGGTGCTTGATCCGCAGCGCGAGGCACTCCAGCACGCGGAAGGGGTGGTTCATGTGCTCGGCACCGAGGTAGGCGACGACCATGTCCAGGGAGACGGCCAGGTCGAGGTTCTCCCGCCCGACCGAGACGACCACCGCCCCGTCCTTGACCACGTTCGATTGATACACACCTTCGCTCGCCAGTTTGCGCACGTTCTCGATCTCGAGCACTCCGGTGCGCTCGTAGACGCGGTGCATCGAGGCATAGAGCGGGGGCGAGGTGACCACCGCATAGGGGCCGTAGTGGCCGTTCGCGAGGAGCCGCTCGGTGGCCTGAACGATGTTCTCGTAGGCCTGCCCGGGTTTGGACCACTCCCCGAGCTTGATCCGGGCCCGACCCTCGACGGTGAAGAGTCCGTCGAGGCCGAGCTTCTTGTCCCCGTAGAAGATGAGCTCGTCCTCCTTCTGGGCGAGGAATGCAGCCGCGCCGGCCGCAGCCGAGACGTCGAGGGGCATGTTGTGGGCACGGCTGGCTTGGATGTCGCGCCAGTGGAGCAAGAAGTCCTTGTAGATGATGGGAATGGTGAGGAAGCGGCGTCGCTCGGCGAAGACCGTCGCCGTCTCCTCCTCCCCCACGATGTCCACGGCGCCCAGCTCGCTGCCGGCAAACTCGTCGTGAGGAATGGTCTGCACGCCTGCTCCGAGGGGCCCGTAGAGGTCGATGAAGCGCCGGCCCACCAGGGTCCGCCGCGCCACCTGAACGACCGTCTCATTGAGACGCGCCCACTCGTCGGAGGTCAGCGGGCTCTCTTCGTGCTCCAAGAAGTTCATGGCTCCATCCTTTCCTTGCCAAGCGGCCCGTGATCGTCGTTGCGCCGGCCGCCCCGCAGGCAGCCCACCGTGAACTCGTTGCGACCGGAGAAGAACGCGGCCACCGGCGAGCCATCGGCGTGTGGCTCCTTGGGCGGCTTGATCACCGCCGTCTCCCCCGATGGCGCCCCCCCTTGGGCTGGCGGGGACGCCGCGGCGGTGCGCGCGCCCGAGGCTGCCACCTCCGCCTCCACCGCCTCCTCGAGGAAGTGGGTGCCCCGCCCGTCGAGCTCGCGCTGCCGGGAATCGAGAAGGCGCAGCATCGCCATCCCCTCGGAGACGTGCTCCTTTTCCTCCCATGCGAGGTGCGAGAGGAATTTCTTGACCCGCGGATCTTCGGCGCGTGCGGCATCCGCCTCGTACTGGTTGATGGTCTCCAGCTCGCGGGCGATGGTTCGGCGCAGGATCTCCAAGTCCGTCACGGGCGGTGACCCTAGGCACACCGTCGTCCTGGGTCAACCGGCACCGGCGCACGGAGGCGCAGCACGAGGCGGTGGCCGGCGAAACCCGTGCGGTCAGAAGTAGATCCAGCCCAGCGAGAAGTTGGTCACCCAATCGCCGTCGTTGGGCAGCGCCGTACGGGTGCCGAAGCGCCGGGGATCGGCCCCGGTGGCAATGGGCTTGGCGAAGTGGAGCCGGAAAACCAGCGGCCCGAAGCCGAAGTTGACGCCGAGCACCAGGTCGAGCACCCGCTTCTCCCACAGCATCTCGAGATCGTCGCCGACGCCCCCGAAATCGATGGCCAGCACGCCCTCGATGTCGGTGAAGAGGACGAGGCGGATGATGGCATTGAGGGGAAACTGCAGCTCCGCCGTCGCATAGAAGAAATGATCTCCGAGCAAGAAGTCCGTATCCCCAAAGGGCACGCCTCGGAGGGTATCGAAGCTGGAGAGGTAGAACTGCCGCGAGAAGCGGCCGCCGAAGGCCGTCCCCGCCCCGCCTCGTACGAAGAAATTGGTACGACCCAGGAGCGGAAAGTAGCTCTCCGCATCGAGACGGGCCGAGCCGAAGACCTCCGCTTCGAAAGGCTGAGTACCGGCGGTGAGCTCGAGGAGGAGGGACGAGCCGGCCAGGGGCCCGGTCGCTCGGTGATAGCGGATGGTGTCGTAGCCAAACTTCGCCGATCCCTCGATCTGCAGGCGAAGACCCGCGTTCTCTGCCTCCCAGTACTCGAGGAGCGAGCGCCCGGCGAGGTTGCGGTTGGGAGAGGCGAGGTACAGGCGCGTCTCAGGAGAGAGGGAGTAGCCGACTCCGCCGAGTTGCAAGTCGGCCTGCAGATAGCGGTACGTATCCAGGGGATAGCGCACGCTGCCGAGCGCGCCGAAGAAGCGCTCGATCGAGGTGAACTGTCCGGCCGCCGGCGGGAAGGTCTTGTCGATGCGGAAGAGGAGCGATTGGAACAGTCCGCTCCCCCAGGTCAGGCGGCCCTCTTGATTGACATAGACCGCGTAGCCGTCGGTGAGATCGAAGGAGCCGAGCACGTAGAGGTTGGTGACGAGGACATGGTTTCGGAGCCGGTCGCTTGCCGAAGCGATGAGCTGACCGAAGACGCCGCTGCCGCCGGCACCAAAGAAACCGAAGAGCGTCCCCAGCTCCCAGTTCCGGGGCGTGAAGGCGTCGTAGGCCACCGCACCGCGCAGGGGCCGCCTGGGCAGGCGCCGTGGCTCGGCGGGCGAGGACGCGGGTGGTGCCTCCAGGGTGAGCAGTTTGGCCTTGGGAACCCGCACGATCCGCTTCCGACCGGCGTAGTGGAACAGGGCCCAGAGATCGCCGTCGGGACCAGGACTGACATCGAAGAGGCCGGTGGAGATATCGGTCCGGCGGACCACGCCTCCTTCGGTCCACTCATAGAGATCGGCGCGGGGCCCGTCGTAGGCCACGAAGAAGATGCGCCCGTCGGGGAGCACCTCGGGATCCTGTTCGTCCCTCGCTTCGCTGGTGAGTCGTTCAGGCGTCTGGGTCGTCCCATCGGGGTCGATCCGGAACAGGTTGTAGTGCCCGTCGGCCGTGGCATCGGAGCTGAAGACGATGCCGCCAGGGCCCCAGGCCAGTGCCCGTTCCGCCCACGGGTCCCGGGTCAGCCGCTCGAGCGTGAACTCGTTACCGCCGCGTGGTTCGAGGAGGTAGACGTCCTTCTGGCCCTCTTCATCGAGGCCGATGAAGGCGACGCGATCGCCCTTGGGTGAAAAGGCAGGAGAGTCGACGGCCAGAAGCCCCCGGCGTCCCACGTCGAAGCGGATGCGCCGGCCGAGCCCCACGGTGACCCGCCACTTCTTGCCATCCTCTTCTGCATTGGCACGGGCTCGCTCGTCCGAGGGATCGACCTCCTCCACCTGATGCTCGATCGCCTGCCAGTAGAGCACGTCCCGCCCGTCGGCCTGAGCCACGAAGACCAGCGCATCATCGGAGAGGTCGAAGTTCACGTCCGCCACCGGATGGAGCGACTCGATGCCCGGCACCCCATCCTGAGCCACCCGCACGTCGTACTCGGGCGCCCGCCGGTCGGCGAGGAAGAGGCGGCTTTGCCCCGTTTCGGTGTCGATGCTCCGGTAGAGGAGCAGGTCGCCGGACGGCGAAGCCGCGAGCGCATTGACGATGCCGCGCATCTTCGGCAGCGGCTCGACCGCAGGCCGGTCCTGCTCCGCGTCCAGGTAGGTGCGGTAGGCACGGCGCTTGAGCCACTGCTCGAACTTCCCCGAGATCACCTCGGGGCTGTCGCCGGTCACCTTCTCGAGCAGCGCGGGGAAACCACCGCCCACCTGCCGCTCGCCCTCGTAGCTCCCAATGAGCAGAGGGGACCGCTCGATGATCCTCTGGAGGGTACCCTTCCCGTAGACATCCTCGAGGAAGGCGGCGCGCACCTGCCCCACCTTGTAGGTCCACAGGACGCTGAAGGGCCGATCCTCGAAGAAGTCGAGCATCACGTAGCCCTCGCGATAGTCGGGATTGACCACGATGTCGCGGACCAGCATCTCCGCTTCGGGGTCGACGCCGCGCTTCGCGTAGTACTCGGCGATGCCCTCGACGAACCAAAGCGGCATCGCCTCGAGGGGATCACCCCACAGCTTCGCCTGCTCCGAGATCGTCCGAATCTTCTGGATGGTGAACTGGTGCACCATCTCGTGGGTCCCCACCTCTTCGAAGAGTCGGTGGTCTCCGAAGTAGGGCAGGGTCAGCTTGAGATCCCGCGGACTGGTGACCCCGAGCACCCCCTCCTGAAGGGGAAAGAGATTCGTCTGCAGAAACTCGGTGTACGAGTTGTAGAGAATGTAGGGAAAGGTCTCGGTGGGCACGTAGTCGAAGACCTCGACCAGGTAGCGGTAGGCACGCTCGATGAAGCCCGCTGCGCGCTCGGCGACCTTTTCTTCCCGGGCATAGAAGTACAGGCGCACCCCGCCCGACCGCTCTCCCAGCGAGTGGGCCCATTCGCCGTCCACGTGTCCGCCCGGCACGAGCGCCGGTTCCACCAAGCCGTCCCCATCGGCACCGGCGACCTGCGGCAGGGGTGCTGCCGTGTCCTGGAACGGCGCCGAGCGGGGGGCGGGGCCCGTGGACGTAGGACCCGCGCCCTCGGCTGGCGGTGCATCTTGCTCGTCTTGCTCGTCCCGCTCGGGGCCGCCGGCCGCCGGGTTCGAAGGTCCGGGCGCCTCGGGCGGGGAGGCCGCGGCGTCGGACGGTGCGGGTGACCCGGCGGTGCCTCCCTGGGAGTCGGGTTCAGGCGATGCGCCCGTGCTGCCTTTGGGCTGGACTTCATCCGAGTCGCGTTTCTTCGCCTTGCCGCCCAAGGCCTCCTGGAGTGCCGCCTCGGGATCGACGGCGTCTGCGGCCTCGGTCTTCGCCTCCGGGCCCACCAGGATGTCGATGTAGCGCCACTGGAAGCGAAAGTGCCGCACCTGCGACTTGTTGGGACGACGGGGAACGACGAAGACCTGCGCCTGCGCGCCGGTCCACCACAGCGCCCCGACGATGGCCACGACCCTATGGAGCGCTCGCGTCCTTCCCTTCACCGCTTCGGCTTTCTGACGTCCAGCTCGGCTGCTCGCACCTCGCGCGCCGCGTCCGAGAGAAAGAAGAGTACAGCATCAGCGACGTCCATGGGATCGAGCAGCGCCTCGGGCGGCTCCTCCCCGAAGATGGACCGGCGAAGGGAGGTTCGGGTCCCGCCGGGGCAGACGGTGTTCACCCGGATGCCCAGCACCGCGCCCTCCACGGCGAGCGCTCGGGCCATCCCATTGAGGCCGGCTTTCGCGGCGCAGTAGGCGGCCCAGCCCGCATGGCCGTGCTTGCTCGCACCGGAGGAGATGTTGACGATCTCGCCGCCGCCGTGGGCGGGCATCCGCCGAAAGGCCTCGCGGCTGCAGAGGAAGGCACCGGTCAGGTTGACCGAGAGGCAGCGCTCGAAGTCGGCGAGAGAGAAGTCGGCCGTCGTACCCACCGGTGCGTTGCCCGCGTTGTTGACGAGCGCCCGCACCGGGCCCCACGCGGATTCGACGGTGTCGAAGAGACGGACGACGTCGTCCTCGCATGTGACATCTGCGGTCACCGGAAGCACCTGGCCGCCCTGGCTCTCGAGCCGCGTCGCGGTCTCTTCGAGGCCGGCCGCATGGCGGGCCGCGATGGCGACCCGCCCCCCCTCCCGGCACACCGCCTCGGCGATGGCCGCGCCGATCCCCCGGCTGCCACCGGTGACGATCACCACCCGACCCTCGAGCAACGCGCCCATGGCTGCACAGTGTGCCGCCACCGCGGCGAAGGTTCCAGGCCTGGGGCGCCCTCTGGCGTGGCAGCCGGGCGCAGGCCGCGAGGCGAACGCACACGCCCCGGCGCCCGCCTTCGCTTTGCGGCGGGTGCCTAGAGCAGGCGCAGCCGGGGCTGGCCCCGCCGCGTCGCGAGGAGATCGGCCGCGCCGGCGAGGAGGAGCAGCCCGTCGTCACTGCGCCGGCGCGCCTCCTCCAGGACCGCCTCCGCCTCGTCGTAGCGGCCAAGTTCCACCAACGCTTCCACCCGTGCGCTGTACATGAAGTCGACCAGGTCGTCCTCACGCTCGCCTAGGAGCCGCGTCCCCGACTCGAGCCACGGCAGCGCCTCTGCGGCGCGCCCGAGGTCCAAGAGGGAGGACGCCAGGTCGTAGTAGGCGTCCGCGCGCTCCGGCGAGATGCGGATCGCTTCCCGAAGGTAGAGCGCCGCGGCTTCGGGATCGCCGAGCATGGAGAGCAAGGTACCGGCGAGGGCGAGCGCCTCGTACGAGTCGCGCTCGAGCCGCAGCGCCTCGAAGACGCTCTTCAGCGCGTCCTCCTCCCGGCCGGAGACCATCAGGTCCCGTGCTTCTTCCAGGAGCGATGCGTGACGGCGCGTGCGAAAGTCGTGAAGGCTTCGGACCTCGGCAACGGTCGGTGCCTCGGCCACCCGAACGGTGGTGGAGACGACGCGGGACATGGATCACCTCTCGAGTTCAGCGGGAAGGGGAGCGTGCGAATCAGCGGGAAGAGGAGCCGTGAGAGCAGGAAGATCGACAGGAGATGGAGATGGGGTTGGGTCCTGGGAGGGAGGGATCAGCTGCAGCCCGAGGTCGAGCCACAGTTGAGACATTTGTAACAGGCTCCGTTGCGCACCGTAATGGAGCCGCAGCTCGCACACGGGGGCGCATCGGCCTGGAAGAGTTCCGTGGGAAGCTTGCGAACGCCGTGTCCATTCTTGCCGCCAGCCACGGTCCCCGCGACAGCAGAGGCCATGGCGGCGCCGCCAAGATCGCTGGGCTTGGGCTCCGGTTCGCTTGCAGCGCGACCCGCACCGGCCATGCGCGCTTCTTCCAGGGACAGGAACTTCAACGCGAGCCACCGGAAGATGTAGTCGGTGATGGACTTGGCGATGGGGATCTCCTTGTTGCCGGTGAAGCCGCTGGGTTCGAACCGGGTGTGGCTGAACTTGTCGACCAACACCTCGAGGGGCACGCCGTACTGCAGGGCCATCGAGATCGAGGTCGCGAAGGCGTCCATCAGGCCGCTTATCGTCGACCCCTCCTTCGACATGGTGATGAAGATCTCTCCCGGCGTACCGTCCTCGTAGAGCCCGACGGTCAGATAGCCTTCGTGCCCACCGATGGAGAACTTGTGGGTGATGGCCTGCCGCTCGTCGGGGAGGCGCCGGCGGGCGGTGCGCGGCCGGCTCTCCTCTGCCGCTTCCGCGGAGGCCGCGCCGGTCCGGCCCTTGGCCGGCGACGCTTTGCCCGCATTGAGCGGCTGGGTGCGCTTGCACCCATCACGGTAGATGGCGATGGCCTTCAGGCCCAGTCGCCACGCCTCGAGGTAGGCCTCCTCGATCTCCTCCACCGTGGCGTCGGCGGGGAGGTTCACCGTCTTGCTGATGGCACCGGAGAGGAACGGCTGCGTGGCCGCCATCATCTTCACGTGCCCTCGCCAGTGGATGCTGCGTGTGCCCCCGGACGGCACGAAGGCACAGTCGAAGACGGGGAGGTGCCGCGGCTCGAGGCCGGGGGCCCCCTCGATGCACCCAGTCTCGTCGAGGTGCTCGCAGATGGCCGTGATCGCCTCCCCCGAGTAGCCGAGCCGCGCCAACGCCTCGGGCACGGTGCGGTTGACGTACTTCAGCGTGCCGCCGCCCACCAGGTGCTTGTACTTCACCAGGGAGATGTCGGGTTCGATGCCCGTGGTGTCGCAGTCCATCATGAAGCCGATGGTGCCGGTGGGTGCGAGCACGGTCGCCTGGGCGTTGCGTAACCCCACCTTTGCAGCCAACTCGCAGACCTCGTTCCAAGCGTGCCGCGCCTCGTCGAGGAGCTTCGGCGGTACGTGCTCCTTGCCCTCGATCATCTCGACGTGGGCGCGATGGAGGCCCATCACGTCCATCACCGAGTCGCGGTTCTTCTCGAAGCCGGCGAAGGGGCCCTTCACCTCGGCCATCTTCGCACTCTGGCGGTACGCGCGGCCGGTCATCAGGGCGGTGATCGCCGCGGCATAGGCACGGCCCTCCACCGAGTCGTAGGGAAGTCCCCGCGCCATCAGGAGCGCGCCGAGGTTCGCATAGCCGAGCCCCAGCGGACGATAGGCTTCGCTGTTCCGCGCAATGGCCTCGGTGGGGTAGGAGGCATTGCTGACCAGGATCTCCTGCGCAGTAAAGGTGATGTCGACTGCGTGACAGAACGCGTCCACATCGAGCTCGCCCTGCCCGTCGCGGAACTTCATGAGGTTCAGCGATGCCAGGTTGCAGGCCGAGTCGTCGAGGAACATGTACTCGCTGCAGGGATTGGAGGCGCGGATCTCGTCAGTGGCCTTGCAGGTGTGCCAGCGGTTCACCGTGTCGTGGAACTGCAGGCCCGGATCGCCGCAGACCCAGGCGGCTTCGGCAATCTTCCGAAAGAGTGCACGCGCGTCGTACTCGTCCATGGGGCGACCATCGGTGACCGCACGGGTCGTCCAGCGGCCGCCGGTGGCCACGGCGCGCATGAACTCGTCGCTCACCCGCACCGAGTGGTTGGCGTTCTGGAAGAAGACCGAGCCGTACGCCTCACCGTCGATGGAGGGGTCGTAGCCGGCGTCGATCAGCGCCCAGGCCTTCTTCTCCTCCTTCGCCTTGCACTCGATGAACTCCTCGATGTCGGGGTGCCAGACGTCGAGGATCACCATCTTGGCGGCCCGCCGCGTCTTGCCCCCCGACTTGATAACGCCGGCGAAGGCGTCGTAGCCCTTCATGAAGCTCACCGGCCCACTCGCCTGGCCCCCGCCGGCAAGGGCCTCCTTCGAGCTGCGGATCGGTGAAAGGTTGGACCCGGTCCCCGAGCCCCACTTGAAGAGGAGCCCCTCGGTCTTCGCCAGCTCCAGGATCGAGCCCAGGTCGTCCTGCACCGAGTTGATGAAGCAGGCCGACACCTGGGGGCGTGCCTCCACCCCGAGGTTGAACCAGACGGGGGAGTTGAAGGCCATCATCTGGTGGAGGAGGAGATAGGTGAGCTCCGCGTGGAAGATCTCGGCGGAGGCCTCGTCGGCGAAGTAGCCGCCCTCGAGCCCCCAGGTCCGGAGGGTGTCGGCGACGCGGCCGATGAGCTGCCGGACCGAGCTCTCCCGCTCGGGGGTGCCGAGCGGCCCGCGGAAGTACTTGCTCGCCACCACGTTGGTGGCCATCTGCGACCAGCTCTTCGGGACCTCGACGTCCCGCTGCTCGAAGACGACGCGCCCATCGCCGGCGGTGATCACCGCATCCCGGCGCTCCCACTCGACGGTGTCGAAGGGATGCACGCCCTCCACCGTGAAGCGGCGTTCGAAGACGAGCCCCCGGGGGGCCTCGTCGGCCACACCGCCCTCCACCACCGAAACCTGCGTCCGCACCTCTTGCCTCATCTCCACTGCCATGCCGCTCGCTCCCTCGTGCTCGCTCCCTGCGTCGCTCGCTGTGCCCCGCAGGGCGCGCCCCGCGCGCGTCCGGTGGCGCCGAGCCGAGCGCGGGGGACCGGATCGCGGCGGGGCGTCGCATGCTCCAGCGCGCCGGGACTCCCCAGCGGCGGGAGTGCCCGCCCCGCCCACGCCAAGGGGTCTCGCCCGCGAGGCACGTCCCTCGCCAAAGCCAGCCCCTCGAGACCCAGCCCCTCGAGCGCTGCCGCTCTCACATCCGTGGCCCTCTTCGCCGCGTGGCCCAGCCACCCGTCTCGCCACCGGTTCCGCCGCCGGCGAGGCCCATCCCCACCGGCACCGTCCGCACCGACGGCGCGCTGACATACTCCCCGCGCTTCCAGGCGGTCAAGCAAAAAACACAAGATGTGGTGGCACGCGAAGAGGTGGCCCCAACCCCTTGAGGAAAGACTGTGGACAGCAGGGCCCGCCGGGGCGCTAAGCGCCCAAGGATGCAAGGAAAGCGGAGCGCCCTCCCCCTGTGGAGAGCGGCGTGCCGCTTGTCCACAGGACGGGCGACTGGCGGCCCGTCCCGTCGAGCGAGGCGGCCGCCGCGCGCCGGTCGCTTTCGCCTGGATCCTCGGCGTGAGCTGCATCGATCGGTGGGGCCCGTGGGCTCCGGCGCATCGGGCGGCGCGCCACCGTCCGCACCCCGGCCCCGCTTCGCACCGCGGCCAAGAGAACGCCGCTAGCCCCGGCGACGACGGTGGACGACGTGACATGACCCTACGTTGCATCATGCTCGCTCCCCTCGCTTCGCGCAACTTTGCGCCCCTCCCCCCGCATGGCTCGGGTGCTCGACAGCGGCCTGCCGCCGATCCATCGTTTGCCTGCGCGGCGACCCGGCGGGGCGCCGCAGCACACCCCCAGGAGCGCGAACGTGAAATACCGACCCCTGACGCCGCTTTCCGCCATCGCTCTCTTCCTTGCCTGCGCGCCCGGTCGACTGCCGGCCGAGCGCCCGGATCCCCCCCCGGCGCCCACCTGGCAGCGGGACGCGCTCTGGGACGACGGCAAGGCGGAGATCGCCCGCTACGAGGCGACGGAGCCACGCTACGGCATTCAGCGCCCCTTCACCCTCCACGTCATCGTGGTCAAGGAACCCTTTCGCACCGACGAGTGGGTGAAGGCCGAGTCTCCCGGGGCCCCCACCATCGAAGTACTCAAGAGCAACTGGGTGCGCTCGGTGCAGACGGGCATCTACCGCTACGAGCAGATGTTCTCCTCGTTCCTGGCGCGCGACGACCTGCAGCCGGTGAAGGTCTCCCTCGCCATGTTCGAATGGTGCGGGAACAGCTACAAGGAGTGGCTCCGCGAGACCGGCGCCCTGGAGTACCACACCTATTGGGAGGGCCAGGCGCGGGGGACCTTTCCTCTGGTCGCTTCTCCCTCGCTCTATTTCTACGACGATCTCGGCGTGCGGCTGCGCGGCCTGGGTGCGCTCGAAAGCGGGCGCTTCGAGATCGACGTGGTGGACACCCTGGTTCACTCGAAGGCCCCGCCGCCGCGTCTCGAGCGCGCGACCGTCGAGGTCGTCGGTCAGGAGACGCTGGATCTGCCCGCCGGCCGCTTCGAGGCGCGGAAGGTGGTGCTCCGGCGGGGTGAGGCCGTCGACACCCTCTGGTTCAAAGTGGAGGCGCCCCACCTCCTCTTGCGCTGGGACCGCAGCGATGGGGGTCGCTACCGCCTGGCGGGCGTGGAGCGCCTCGCCTACTGGGAGATGAACGGACCGGACTTCGACGGCTACATGGTGGGCGGCGCCGACGGTGGATCCAAGCCCTGAATGGCCCGGCGGGGTGGCACCCGCCGGGTGGCGACGGCGCGGGCACGTGCCACCGCGCACCGAGCGCAGCGTGCGCCCAGGCCGCGGCATGCGAAGGCCACGCCGCCTCGCCGCATCGGGCGATGCGCTGCGCTGCGGGCGCACGCCCCCTGCGGCGGGCCTACGCCCTGGCGCCGAGGCGAAACGCCACCCCGGCCCCGTTGGCTACCGGGTGGACGGGGCGCCCGGTGGCCTCGCCGAGGAGCCCCGCGAGGCGCGATGCGGGCAAGGGCTCGGCACCCGGCCACAGCTGCACCTCCACCTCGGGTCCGAGGCGCAGATCCGAGAGCGGCGGCTCGGCGAGCAGCGCCTCGGCGCGGTGCCTGCCCCGCGCGAGCGCCTCAGCCATCCACCGGGCGAGGTCCGCTTCGCTCTCCTGGGCGCCACCTCGCTCGCGGACGAGGACCCGAGCCCGAGTGTGCCCTGCCTCGCGGGACCACTCGAGGCCTAGGTGGAAGGACCGGGCGACGAGGAGTGCGCGAGGCCCCACGGGCAGATGGGCGTAGTCGGCGAGATCGACGATTCCGTCGCGCTCCACCCGCTCGGGATCGGTGCGCCAGCGCGCGAAGACCTCGAGCGCCCGGTCGGCGGTGGAGGCGTCCGCACCGTGTACAGGAAAGCGGAGATCGATCCGGGAAACAAGTGTCCTCATTTGACCTGTGCCCCCAATAGGCGCGCATATACGACGTTGGCCTCGTCGACGAAGAGGCTCGCCTCCTCGACCCGGACGCGGAGTCGGGCGAGGTCGGTGACCTGCTCACCTTCCTTCGCGGCCTTCTCGAAGTAATGGGCCGTTCCGGCGTGGAACGCCCCGTCGCCCTCGACGAAGTGGCGGCGAAACTCCGCAAGCGTATCGTAGCCGTCGCTCTTGAGCAGGCCCCGGGTGGAGAGCAACGCGTCGGCAGCGGCTCGCATCGCCTCGAGGCTGTGGGCGGCACAGCTTGGCGCATCCCCTTCCTCGAGGGCGACCCCGGCTTCGAAGACCCGTCGCTCCGCCTCCTCGAGCATGAACTCGGCGGCGGCGACGACCTCGCCGGCGCACTCTCCCACACCCACCGAACGCACGTAGTCGAAGCTCTGGCGGTTGTCGCGGTAGTACTCGGGCGCCTCCTCGTAGCTGGGGATGCGCATGTACTCGGCCAGCTCGGCAGCGATGCGCTTCTTGCCCAGCCGTTCCATCGTGTCCGGGAAGGCCTCCCCCTCCCGCCGCTCCCGGAGGTAGAGGCGTTCGAGGTGTGCCACGACCTCGGGTGCGCGCCGCGCCGCCACCTTGCCCACGGGCAGGCCGTAGCGGGCGCCGTTGTGGCGGGTGTCGCCGCCCAGGAAGACCTGGAAGACCGGCGCCACGTGATCGCCGCGGCGCTTGCTCGAACCCGAGAAGCCGATGTGGGCGAGGTGGTGCTGCCCGCAGGAGTTGGGACAGCCGGAGATCTTGATCGAGAGATCGGTGCGGGCACCGGTGGCGGCGAGGCCGTTTTGGAAGGCGGCATCGAGGGTGGCTGCGAGCCCGCGGCTCGAGGCGATGCCCAGCTTGCAGGTGTCGGTGCCGGGGCAGGCGCTGACGTTTCGCGCCGTGTCCGCCCCCCAGCGCGCGAGATCGGCTTCGGCCAAGGCCGCATGCAGCGCCGGCAGCGCACCGCCGGGCACCCAGCGCAGAACCACGTTCTGGTCGGCGGTCAGGCGAATCCGGGCACCGCCGTGCTCCCTCGCGATGCGTGCGAGCGCCCGCGCCTGTCCCGCCGTGAGGTCACCGAGCGGCAGGAGCACCTTTGCCGTCCAGTACTCGCCGTCTGGATGGGGGCGCTGCCTGCGGCAGTTGTGGACGAGGAAGCGACCGAAGTCGCCACCGGCCGCGGCGGGATCGAGGGGCGTCCCCGGCGCGCCCGGCGTCTCGGCCATCTCCGCCTTCGCCGCGGCAAGGAGCGCGGACCAGCGGGGATCCTCGGGGAGGCGCCGGCGCTCCGCCTCCACCTCGGCCCGAAAACCGTCGAGGCCCAGGCGCTGCACGAGGAACTTCATCCGCGCCCGGGAGCGAATCCGTTTCTCGCCCAGGCGCGCAAAGACGCGGGCGACGGCCTGGGCGAGGGGGAGGATCTGCTCTTCGGGGAGCCAGGGGTAGAGGCACTCGGCCTGGCGAGGCACCGCGCCGAGCCCCCCGCCCACATACACGGCGTAGCCCCGCGCGCCCTCGCGCAGCTTCGCCACCAGGCCGATGTCGTGGATGCGGGCGAGGCCGCAGGCACCGTCGGCGCAGCCACTCACCGAGATCTTGAACTTGCGCCCGAAGTCCTGCGTGTCCGGGTGCCGCAGGAGGTAGCGGGCAATGGCATAGGCAAGCCCGCCCGTATCGAAGGCCTCTCCGGGGCACACCCCGGCCCGAGCACAGGCGGTCACGTTCCGCACTGCGTTGCCGCAGGCCTCGCGGGTGGTGATCCCGACGCGGGCGAGGCGCCGCAGGAGGGCGGGCACGTCGTCGAGGGCGACGAAGTGGAGCTGCACGTCCTGCCGCGTGGTGACGTGGAGGACCGAGTCCGCATAGTGATCCGCAAGGTCTGCGAGGCTCTCGAGCTGTTCTGGCGTGACCCGACCGAGGGGTAGCTTGATGCGCTGCATCTGCACCCCCTCCTGCCGCTGCCCGTAGGTCCCGAAGCGGAGGCGATACTCGGTGAAGACCTTTTCCGACACCTGCCCGGCGCGGTGGCGGGCCAGCGTGGTCTCGAAGGCGTCGATCTCCGCCTCGTCGACCAGCAC
>CAYYHA010000063.1:0-18603 GCA_964471535.1 uncultured Myxococcia bacterium
CTCGGGGATGTCGATCTTCTCCTCGATGGAGCGCATGAGCCGCTCGTCCGGCTCCTCGTACTCGCCGGTGTACTTGTTCTTGACCCGCTCCTTCTGCGTGTACGCCTTCACGTTGTCGATGTAGTTGGCGCACAGCTTGTCGATGGCTTCCTCGTCGGCGCTGATCGCGCGCTGCACTTCGTTCTTCACGATCTCTTCGTACTCCTGCCGGACCACCGCGAGGAGTTCGCGGTAGCGCTTGCGCTGCTCTTCGTTGGAGATGAGGGAGTGGCTCTTCAGCCCCGCCTCCAGCTCGTTGAGCACCAAGAAGGGATTCAGCGAACCCTCGTTCTTCTCGCTGACCAGGGCGTTGGAGATCTTGTCCTGGATGTAGCGGGGGCTGATGCCCTCCATGCCCTCTCGCTCCGCCGACTTTCGAAGCTCCTTGATGTTGTCCTCCGTGAAGCCGGGGAGCGTCTTCCCGTTGTAGAGCTTCAGCTTCTGCAGCAGCGTGATGTTGTGGTTCTTTGGTTCCTCGAGGCGGGTGAGCACCGCCCACATGGCCGCCATCTCGATCGTGTGCGGCGCGATGAAGGTGCCCTTCACCGTCTCGTTGTTGAACTGCTTCTCGTAGATCTTGATCTCTTCGCTGAGCTTCGTGATGTACGGGATGTCGACCTTGATGGTCCGGTCGCGCAGCGCCTCCATGAACTCGTTGTTCTGGAGCTTTCGGTATTCGGGCTCGTTCGTGTGCCCGATGATGACCTCGTCGATGTCCGTCTGCGGAAACTTCTTCGGCTTGATCTTCCGCTCCTGCGTGGCGCCCAGGAGATCGTAGAGGAAGGCCACGTCGAGCTTCAGAACCTCGATGAACTCCACGATACCGCGGTTGGCCACGTTGAACTCGCCGTCGAAGTTGAATGCGCGTGGATCGGAATCGCTGCCGAACTCGGCGATGCGCCGGTAGTTCACGTCGCCGGTCAGCTCGGTGGAGTCCTGGTTCTTCTCGTCCTTGGGCTGGAAGGTCCCGATACCCACCCGGTCCCGCTCGGAGAGGATGAGGCGCTGCACGGTGACGTGCTCCATCACCTTTGCCCAGTCCCCGTGGTAGCGCTGCATCAGCTCGTTGTAGATGAAGCGACAGGCGGGGCAGAGGTCACCGGTGTCGGGGATCTGGAACTCGTCGTTGGAGAGCTCTGCGTAGACCTCGGCACGCAGCTCCTCGGGGATGAGGTGCAGCGGCTCCTCGTTCATCGGGCACTTCATCTCCTCGGTGACCGTGGTGCCGTCGAGCCGCTTGCGATCGTAGGTCCAGCGGAAGGTGTACAGGCGGCCCTCCTGCGACTTCGAGTAGGCCTCGAAGCCCTTCTTGAGCAGGCGCACGATGGTCGACTTGGAGGAGCCCACCGGACCGTGCAGGAGGATGATCCGCCGCTCGGTTCCGTAGCCCTGCGCCGCCGACTGGAAGACGTTGACCAGCCGCATCAACGGGATGTCCAGGCCGTAGATCGCCTCCTTGCCCCCGTCGATGGGGTCCTCGAAGAAGTGGTACCGCACCAGCTTCTTCTTGTTGTCCACGTACTCGGTCTTTCCGTGGCTCAAGATCATGTCGTACATCCGCTGGTAGGCGGTACGCGTGACCTTGGGCTGCTCCTTGACGATGGCCAAATAGTCGTCGAAGGAGCCCTCCCAGTGGAGTTCCTCGTACTCCTGGCGGTTCTGGCGGGAGGCGATGCGTGCGATGAGTGATTCGGACATGGAGATCCTCGTGTCGTGTTCCGGGGCTTGAACTCCTAACGATCATACCGCCGCCTCCCCCACCGATGCGACCTTTGTCCCCGAAGTGAAGACTACGAGCGGGGCGCGCATTCAGAAGTGGGTGAGGGAGCCTTCGCGGCGGGCGCGCCGCACCGCCCAGAGGAAGATCGCCAGCGAGAGAGGGAGCAGCACCACGAAGAACAGCACAAGCAGGCCAAGAGATTCCCGGAGGGCTGCCGCGTCTCCCCCGAGCAGCGCCTCCCGCAGCGCCCGGAGCACGTGTGTGGTGGGGAGGAACTCGGCGAGTGTCTGCAGCTCCCGAGGCAAAACCTCCACCGGATAGTAGACGCCCGAGAGGAGCGTGGAGAGCAGGCCGACCACCCAGGCCAGGGGATCCCCACGCTTGAGCACCATGGTCGTGCTCGCCGAGAGGATCCCCAGGGCGGCGAAGCTGCCTACCCCCAGGCCGAGCGCCGCCGCCGCGGCGGGTATCCCGGTGGCATCGAGGCTCGCGCCGAAGAGCGCGGCGCCGAAGACGAGGTAGAGCCCCGCCCGCATCGAGGCGCCCAGCAGAGGAAAGGCCGATTGCGCCAGGATGACCGCCGCCGGCGAAACGGGGGCGGCGAGCACCGCCTCGAGCGTACCCACCAGCTGCGCCTGGCGCACCCGTCGCGCGAAGCCGTGGAGCGCCTCGCCGAGAAAGGCGTTGACCGCGAGCCCCACCAGGACGAAGGCGAAGTAGCCGCCCCGGTAGCGAGAGAGCCCCGGCGCCGCCTGCTCGACCACGCCGGAGAGGAAGAAGAAGAGGAGGATGTTCGAGAGGCCGCCGGCCAGCCCGAAGAGGAAGTTGGCCCGGTAGCTCGCTTCGGTGAGAAGGTCGCGGCGGACGAAGGCGTAGGCGAGCCGCAGCGCCCTCATGCCAGGTCCTCCGGTTCGAGGTCGAAGAGATCCATGGCTGCCTCGACCACACCCTCGAAGGTGCCCGCTGCCTTGACCCGGCCGTGGTCGATGAGAACCACGCGGTCACAGGCGCGGCGCACCTCGGGGAGGTCGTGGGTGGCATAGAGCGCAGCGAGGCCGTCCTCTCGGACCAGGCTGTGGAGGAGGCGGCGCAGCCGCCGGCCAGCGCCCGGGTCCAGTGCGCGGGCGGGTTCGTCGAGGAGGAGCACCTTCGGCCCGTGCAAGAGGCCTCGCGCTAGGGCGAGGCGTCCGCGGTTGCCGCTCGACAGCTCGCGGAAGGGGCGGTCGATGACCTCTCCGAGCTCGAGGCGCTCGCAGAGGGCCTCGATTCGGCGCTCCGTCTCCCGGCGGCAGAGGTCGTGGAGGGCGCCGAAGAAGCGCAGGTTCTCCCGCGCCGAAAGGCGCCAATAGAAGGAGCGCTCGTCGGCGGTGACCAGCCCCACCTCGCGCCGCGCAGCGCGGCACCCCGCCTCGGTGCCCAGGATGGTGGCCTGGCCGGCGTCGGCGAGCACCGTGCCGGCGAGGATCTTGATGAGGGTGCTCTTGCCTGCCCCGTTGGGGCCGATGAGGCCCACCACCTCCCCCGTGTCGATGGAGAGGGAGATCCCGTCGAGCGCAGTCACACGCCGCCGGGAGAGCGGCCGGCGCAGGAGCTCCCGCAGGGGGCGGGGGCTCACGAAGGACTTCTTGAGGTCCCGGATCTCGACGGCGGCCATCGCTTCCCGCTGCGTCTCACGGCGTTCGAAACGACGCCAGATCCGAGCTCACGTTCTGCCAGGCGTGCAGCCCCAGATAGGCGAGCAGCCCACTTGCCACGGCGAGGATAAGAAGCGCCCACGGGCTTTGCCAGCGGACCCGCCATCCCGTTCCGTCGTGGTAGAGGACGGCCGAGAGCCACGTGTGCTCCGCTTCGCGCGCTTCCGCCTCCGCCTCCGCCTCGGCGCCAAGGGGCCGCAGCCGCGCGTCCGAGGCCGGGTCCGCCCAGGGAATCTCGGCCGGTGGCGGGGCGACCGATTGCCACATGGCGTCGATGCCCCGCGCGGGGTCGTCCTTCATCCCCGTCATCGTCGGCAGGCTCACCACGTCCTCGGTGTCGAAGCCAGGGGCGGTTCCGAGGGGGTCGCCTTCGCCAGCGCCGTCCGAAGCCCCGGCGCCGGGCGCGTGCCCTGCCGGGCGACCGGTCGCTGTGGGCAGATCGGGGAGGGCGTCCGCCTCGAGCGCCACCGTCGCCTCTTCCTCTTCGGGTGCCGGCGGCGATGCCCGGTCCGCGCGGGTGGTGTCCTCGTCGAAGAGCGCATCCTCCAGGAAAGGGGCGCTTGCTGCGGTGGTCGTGCTCCCCTCGTCGAGGTCGGGATCGGTGAGCAGGGCGCCCGGTTTCACCGCCTCGACCTGGGTGGCTTCTTCGTCCCCGCCCTGCTGGCGCCTGCGTCGTCGTCCCGCCATCGTCACCCACGAGCGTAGCAGCTCTGCCCCTACTTGGCCCGCCGCCGGCGCTGGAAGCGGTCCACCGCCCGGTTGTGGCACTCGAGGGTTGGGCAAAAGACGTGCGTGCCGTCGTTCCGACTGACGAAGAAGTAGTCCCCGCACTCGCTCGGGTCGACGGCGGCGATGAGCGCCTCGAGACCGGGGCTGGCGATGGGCCCTGGGGGCAGGCCGGGGGTGGTGTAGGTGTTGTAGGGGTGCGGGTAGCGGAGGTCCGCCTTGGTGATGTTTCCATCCCAGGCGCCGCGAAGGATCTTCGCGTAGATGACCGTCGGATCGGTCTGCAGCTTCCACCCGTCGCGGAGCCGGTTGTGGAAGACGCAGCTGATGCGCCGTCGCTCCTCGGCGGCCCCCGTTTCCTTCTCGATGATGCTTGCGAGGGTGACCGCTTCGTGTTTCGAGAGGGTCACCTCCGGCCGGCGGTGGCGCTCGGCCTCCTTCCAGGCCTCCTCGAAGCGTTCCACCATGCGACGGAGGATGCGCCGCGCAGGGACACCTCGGGCGAAGGTGTAGGTGTCCGGGAAGAGATAGCCTTCGAGGGAGTCGTGGGGCACGCCCAGGCTCTGCGCGAAGGCAGGGTCCCGGGCCAGGCGCATCAGCTCCGAGGCCGAGGCGAGCCCCGCCCGCTCGTAGAGCTGCGCAACCTCGTCGAGGCGCAGCCCCTCGGGGATGGTAATCCGGTAGGTGCGCACGCGCCCCGAGGTCAGCGCCTGGAGCACGGCCGAAGGCGTGCGCGGCCCCTCGAAGAGGTACTCGCCCGCTTTGATCTGCGAGCCGACCCCCTGGATCCAATGCGCCCACAGGTAGAAGAGGCTGCCGGCCACCGGCACCTCCACATCCTCGATGATCCCCGCCTCGTCGAGCTGCCGCGCCAAGGTGCGCAGCGTGGTGCCCCGCTTCACCTCGAAGACCGCCTTCCCCCCCGGTGGGGTCACGGGCGTCGACAGGAACCGATCGTACGCGAGGTAGGCGTAGGCGCCGGCGGCGACGGTCAGGGCGAGGATTGCGATGAGAATCTGCATGAAGGTCTTCATGGCGTCCGTCTCTCTGTCGCCGCGCGTGCGTCCAGCCACCCCTGTAGGATGCGCTGTGCCGCGACCTTGTCCACCAGCGCCTTGCGCCGTTTCCGGGAGACCCCGCCGGCGATGAGCACCGCCTCGGCCTCCCGGGTGGTGAAGGCCTCGTCGTAGGGCTCCACCGGGAGGCGAAGGTGCGCCTCGAGCTTCTCGGCGAAGGTGCGCGCCCGCCGGCTGCTCTGGCTCTCCCGTCCGTCGAGGTGGGTGGGCAGGCCGTAGACGATGCGCTCGACCTCGAAGCGCGCCGCGTACTCGGCGACCCGATCGAGGTCGTGCTGTCCACCCTGCCGCCGGATCACGCCCACCCCCTGGGCCGAGATCCCCAGCGGGTCGGTGACGGCGACGCCAATGGTCTTGCTGCCGATGTCCAGGCCGAGCACCCGCATGGGGGTTTCGAGCCTAGCACGGGCCACGATCCAGACCACCGGTCCGAATTCCGGACCAGCCTGCGGCGGCAGGCCTCGTGATTTCAGGGGCTTGCGCCTGGCACGGGGGACGCAACAGGGGCCGGCATTCCGACCCACCCCAACCCAAGGAGTTCGAAATGATCGACATACCTTTCTTCGCCGACGCAGCGAAATATCTCGGTGCCGCCCTGAGTCCTGCCGGCGAGCTCCTCGAAGGCGCGGTCGAGGCTCTCACCGGGAATGCGATGCTCGGGGATCTCGCAAGCCTGGGCCTGAACCTCTCCCTCATGAACTGGCCGGCGGCCGTCGCCGACGTGGTCGAGGTCATGGGAGACGTGGCGGCAGGCGAGCAAGCGATCGAGCTGCCCTCACCCGACGTGGCTTATGCCGAAGCGGCCGACGGCTACTCCGACGACGAAGAACCGCCCGAGGATGCGCCGGCTCCCGCCGAGGGCCGTCCCCGCGGGCATCCCGCGGAGCCAGCCAGCCGGCACGAGGCGGTGCCCGTGGGCACCCAGGTGGTGGGCGAGGGCTTCCAGCGCCAAGTCGACGAGGCGATTCGCGCTCACGAGCTCATCGCGCCCTACATGCGCCTTCGCGCGATCCTGAACGACGCCTCCCTCCCCCTCGAGGAGAAGATCGCGATGGTCTTCGCAGAGATCCAGGATCAGCTCGATGCGAAGATCGAGAAGAAGATGGAGGAGGTGGCACAGGCCGATGGGGACGCTTCGAACAAGCTCACCCAAGAGCTGCAGCTCCTCGTGCAGAAGCGCGAGCGCATGACCACCCTCTCCACCAACCTCTCGCGCATGATGAACGACATGTCGATGCGCGTGCTGCAGAACATCTCGTAGGGGAGGAGTCCGCCATGCACGATGCCAGCCACGACGCCGCGGACGCGGTGCTGCACGACGCACCCACGCGGCTCAAGCCGCGCCTCTCGAGTGCCGAGCGCGAACTCGTACGGCGCTTCCTCCGAGGCGAAGTGACCTTCGCGCAGCTCGAGGGCTTCACCGTCGAAGAGGCCCGCCGCATCGCGAAGATGGGCCACCGCCTCTACGAGGAGGGCCGCTACGACGAGGCGCGGATCCTCTTCGAGGGACTCGCAGCCATCAACCCCCTCGACGCCTATGCGCACCAGGTGCTCGGCGCCATCGCCGAGTGCACCGGTGACATCGAGACGGCGCGGCGACACTTCGACGTCTGTCTCTCCCTGGACCCGAAGAACGTGTGGGTCCTGGTCAGGCGCGGCGAGCTGCGGCTGAAGCATGGAGACGCCAAGGGCGGTCTCGAGGATTTGGGCTGTGCCCTCGAGGTCGATCCAGAGGGTCGGTCGCCCGCGGCCCGGCGGGCCGCCCTCTTCGTCGCCGTCCTCGCCCGTGCGGCGCGGCAGGCCGGGGCTGGGAACGAGGAGGCGGTGAGACGGGAGCCTCCAGAGGTCTAGCGGTCGATTGAGTGCACCCCGCCCTTCGGGAACAATGGGCGGCAGCCATGCGTCCCCTCCCCGGAATGCGCACGGTCGCCGCCCTTTCTTCGCTGGGGCTCCTCGCCGGCTGTGCAGGGGCGCCGGTCAGTGCGCACCCCGCCGGTCCGATCCGGCGGATCACTCTGCCCCCCGTCGAGATCGAGGCGGGGGGGCCGGGCGCGCTCGAGCTGGCCGATCTCAACGCTGAGGAGCTGTGGTCGGTGGCGGTGGCGGCCTACGCCGCGGGGGACTACGAGAAGGCCGGACGGGCCTTCCGCCGCATCGCAGAGATCTTTCCGGAGAGCCCCCGTGCATCCGAGGCAGCGTACAACGCGGGCCTCGCCTTCGAGCGGATGGGCGAGTACCTGTGGGCCCTCGACGCCTACGAGCCCCTCCTCGACCGCTTCGAGGGAAAGGACCGCCGCGACGTCGCCTTCCGCGCCGCCGAGGCCCTCTACCACCTCGAGGACTTCGGTCGCGCCGCCCGCCTCCTCGCCCAGATCTCCAAGGACGAGACGGTGACGATGCCGGAGCGGATCGAAGCACTCGTGAAGGAGGGGGTCTGTCTGCTCGAGCTGGGCGAGGACCGGCAGGCCGAGGCACGGCTGCGGCGGGCGGTGGGCCGCTACCACATCGAACGCCGCCGCAGCGAGGAGGCGGTGGATACCTACTACCCCGCGCAGGGCCAGTTCTTCCTGGGCGAGGTCTACCGCTTGCGCTTCGAGCGGGCACGCCTCGACCCCGCGTCGGTGGATCTCGATGCCCTCGCCGACGATCTGGAACACAAGGCGGAGCTGCTGCTGTCGGCCCAGGGTCATTACCTGCGGGCCATCCGCATGGGAGAGCCACGTTGGGCGACGGCGGCAGGATTTCAGATCGGCCGCCTCTACGAGACCTTCTTCGACGAGATGGTGCACGCCTCCCTCCCGCCGGGCCTGGAGGGGGCCTCCGAACGGCTGGCCTACCGGGCCCTGCTGGCCGAGCGGGTCCGGGTCCTGCTGGACAAGGCCATGACCGCCTACGAGCGGACGCTGGCAACGGCCGAACGTACGGGGGTGAAGGGCGCGTGGCGGACCCGGGTGGAGGCGAGCCTCGAGCGGGTGAAGGCCTTTCTGCGCAAGGCAGTGCAGCCGGCGCCGAGCCCCTCCGAGCCGAAGTCGTGAGGCGCTCTCTGCCAGGCCGGGCGCTGCCGGCCGTGCGGCCGGCCGGCGTGCTGCTCCTCGCTGCGCTCGGGCTCGCCGCCCGGGCCGGACCGGCGCCTGCGGCCTCCGCCCGGGTGGGCGCTTCGGTCGAGGTGAAGCGGCGGACGCCCGAGCGTTGGGGCAGGCTCGACTTCGATCCCAGCCGCTTCTTCGAGCCCGAGGAGATGGCCGCCTGGTCGCGCTTTCGAAACCTCAACCGGGCGCTCTCGCTCGTTGGACTCGGGGTCCTCTTCTTCCTCTACCTGGTCCTGCTCCGCACACGCCTCTCCGACTGGCTCCTCGCCCGGGCGCAGGCCGCTGCACGCAGGCTGGGAAGCATCGTACCGGACGGGAGTGCCCTGTCTCGAAGCAGCCGCTTCCTTGCCCGGGCCTTCGGTGAGGATTGGGCGGAAGCGCTCCTCTACACCCTCTTCTTGATGCTGTTCCTCGACCTCGCATTCCTGCCCCTCGATGTCACGGCAGAACTGGTCGCGCAGGCTGAAGGGCTCTCCAACTACACCGCGCTCACCTGGCTCGCCGACCTTGGGAAAAGCCTTCTCCTTGCTGCGTTCGGCTACACCAGCCTCGTCTTCGGGCTCTTCGGTCTCGTCCGCCGCTTTCCCCGCCGCTGGTGGTGGATCCTCGGGGGGCCGGCGGCGCTGCTCCTCGTCGCCTATGGCGTCGTCTCCCCGTATCGCGCACGCCTCTACTACGATTTCGAACCGCTGCCCGACACGTCGTTGAAGCGTCGCATCGAGGCGATGGCCGAGCGCGAAGGCGTGCCGCTGCACGCCGTGAAGGTGAGACGGGAGAGCCGCACCTCCAAGGTCCTCAACGCCTACATCGCCGGGGTTGGCGCCGGACGTGAGCTGGTCCTCTACGACACCCTCCTCGAGGCCCTCGACGAGGATCAGATCCTCGCGGCGGTCGCCCATGAGCTGGCGCACGAGCGGCAGCACGACGTGGTCCGCGACGCCCTCCTCTCGGCCGGCGGCCTCCTGCTCCTCCTCTTCCTCGTGGCGACGGTGCTACGGCGCTTTGGCCGGGGCTTCGGCCATGCAGGGCCGGGAGACGTGCGGAACCTTCCGCTGATGCTCCTGACCTTGAGCCTCGCATTTACCGTCGCGCGCCCGGTGGTCAACGCGCACAGCCGCGCCCGGGAACTCGAGGCCGACCGCATCGCGCTCACGATGACCGGCGATCCAGAGGCCTTCGTCTCCCTGCAGGTGGCGTTGGCCCGCCGGAACAAGGCGGACGTGGTGAAGCCCTGGTGGGTGGAGTGGTGGTTCTCCACGCATCCGTCGGTCTACGAGCGCATCGGCACCGCGCTGTGGTACGAGGCGTGGCTGCGCGAGCGGGGGTATCCGGTCCCCGCGCCGGCGCCGGGCCGAACTCGCGCCGGGGATCAAACCGGCGGAAGCGCCGCCGGCGGGACGACGCCCCCTCCGTCGAAGAGGTAGGCGCCAAGGGCGTCGAGCCCCTCGAGGTCGTGGATGTCGGCACCGAAGCTCGGCGCGCAGCGGATGGGAATCGCCTCCTCCAGCCAGCTCCGGAGCGCCATCACCTGCCGGCGGTCCGCCGCGGCGAGGGCACGCTGCTCCTCCAGCGTCAAGGCGAGCCGCTCTGCCAGGGAGGGCTCGAAGTAGCGCCGGAGAGCCGCCGCGGTGAGCTGCTCCTCCCCGACTGCAGCATCCCAGTCGGGGTGGATCCGGTTGACCACCACCGCGCCGACGGGGATCTCGTACTGGCGCAGCACGCTCAAGAAGTAGCGGGCCTCGTCCATCGGAAGCGCCGCCGGAGCGGTGACGAGGACGAAGCGCGTCTCGTCGCTCGTCAAGAGCGCCTTCACGGTGCTCGCTCGTTCCTTGAAGGTGTCGTACATCCCTCGCATGGAAAGAAGGAACTCGGCGAGCGCCTGCAGCGTCTCGATTCCGGTGAACTTGGAGAGCTGCCGCACCAGGTAGCCACTTCCGAAGCCCAATGCGCGCATGCCGATCTTGCCCGCCGCCAGTGCCGGCGTCGCGAGCCAGCGCAGGGAATCGTTTCCGAAGACGTCGATGAGCTTGTTCGGGGCCTCGAGGAAATCCAGGGCGTGGGCGGTCGGGGGCGTATCCAGGATGACCAGGTCGAAGCCGCCGCGCTCGTGCAGCTCCGCCAGCTTCTCCATCGCCATGTACTCCTGCGAGCCCGCAAGGACGGTGGAGAAGGTCTGGTAGAAGCGGTTGCGGAAGATCTTCTCCGCTTGCTCCCGGCTGGGGGCGCTGCGGCTGATGAGCTCGTCGCTGGTCCGTTTGACATCGAGCATCATCGCCCACAGCTCGCCCTTCACCTCGAGGCCGGCGCGCCGGAAGCGGTCGTCGCCGATGCGCGTCTCTACGTTTCCGAGACTCTCCAGCCCCAGGCTGTTGGCGAGCCGGCGCGCTGGGTCGATGGTCACCACGAGGGCCTTCAGGCCCATGCGCGCCGCACGGACTCCGATGCTCGCCGCGACGGTCGTCTTGCCGACGCCGCCGCTGCCCACGCACACCACGATGCGTCGCTCGAAGATGCGCGCCAGCGTGCTCACACCCCTGTCCCCAGCTGCGCGGTCTCCAGCTGTGCGTCGATGGCGGCGGAGAGCTGCTCCACCTCCTTGCGGCCCCACTCCGGCGTGTAGATCCGCGGCAGGATCACCTGCGGCATCCTGGGAATCTCCACCTCCAGCTTGCGGCGGTAGTAGGCACTCATCTCGGCGCGGTCGGCCTGGTGCGCGCCCGAGGCGCCCGCGGCCGTCTCGGGAGAGAGTTCACCCTCGGCGAGGCGCTGGCGCAGCGCCCGTAGCCGAGGCACCTCGTCTTCCGCGAAGCGCCGGGCGACGAAGGCGTTGAGGAAGAGCGCCCCCAGGGGAATGCCCAGGCTGTCGCGGACCTGTGCCTCGAGTTCCAAGGTCTCGTTCACCGGCATCTCTTCGAGGAGGGTGACGATCTGCAGGCTGGTCACCGTCGCATCGGTGAGCGTCTGGTTCATGCGCTCGGCTTCGTCGCGCATGGGGCCGGGCGGAATGGTGCGAAGGAGTACCTGGGGCACGCGCAGAAAGGTGATGCCGTGACCAGTGGCCGGTGCATCCATGATCACCAGGTCCCACCGCGGGCGCTCCCCGTCCATGGCCTCGACCTCGAACCAGACCTTCCCCAGGAGCACGGTCTCGGCGAGGGAGGGAATGAGGCGGAGGAAGGCCTTGACGAAGCGGTTCTCGAAGACGGCGTTGTAGATCGTCTCGAACTTCAGCTTCATCAGCGCGTACTCGCGCATCGCGTCGGCCGGTCGCACGTCGATGGCGAAGAGTCCCGGTTCGAGCTCCTTGATCTCTGGGCCCGCAGGCGCATGTCCGAGCAGCGGGGCGACGCGTTCCTTCGCGTTGATCTCGCAAACCAGGACCTTTTTGCCCCGCCGCGCCGCGCACAGGGCCAGTGCCGCCGACACGGTGCTCTTTCCCACCCCACCCTTCCCGGTGACGATGAGCAGGCGCTTGTCGAAGAGGGTGAGGGCCACGGGCCATCCGTAGCGGACCGGTGGCCTGCGGGTCAACGGACGCTCGACGTGCCTACGGGCGCCGCCGCATGCCGCCGGCGTCCTGCGCAGAGTCCGCTCTAGCGCTGCAAGGTTCGGACGCCCGGTTCCGCGTCGGGCCCCACCTCCTTCAACGAGAGGCGGTTGGCCGTGGCGCAGTAGCCGTAGATCGAACCGTCGCCCAAGGTGAGCGTCGTGCCAGAGGTCTGGTAGGTATCGGAGCCTCCGCCGCTCATCGTGATGGGCAGCTCGCACACACAGCTACCGCCAGGCGGCTCCCTGCAGGTGATCGCGGGATAGACGAGGGCCAGCAGCTGTTGCAACCCCGCGCACTGCTGCGGCCAGCAGCTCATAGGCACCTCGATCTGGAGTCGGGCGCGCAGCTCGTAGGTGTCGACCACGGCGCCCGCCTCGGCGGCGAGGCACCCCTGAACCGAGCCGTCTTGGAGGGTGATCACCAGGTCCGGGCAGTCGAGGCCGGAGAAGAGCTCCTTGGGGGTGAAGCACACGTCGGCGTAGGTCCACACCCCCTCGAAGGCTCCCCCACAGGCGCTGAAGGGACAGGACGGTTCGAGGCGTACCGTTCCCGTGGGCAGCGGGCTGGGACATCGGTCGATGGGACCGCCGCCGCCGTCGGGAGAGCCGGCATCCGCCGGGCCGCCGTCGGCCGGTCCGCCATCGATGGGACCGGCATCGCCGGTGCCACCATCCGTCCCGCCCCCATCGGTGCGGCCGCCGTCCGAGGACCCGGCATCGAGCCGGCCCGCATCCGCCGAGCCCGCGTCCGGTGCCCCGCCATCCACGACGCCGGCATCCGCGGCGCTCCCGTCTCGTCCCCCGCCATCGGGCGCAACCTCGTCACTGAGGATGCCGCACCCAGCGAGGAAGAGGGCGAGGGCGGTCATCACCCCAAGGCCAAGGCCAACAAAGCCACCGAGGCGTACGCCTCGCAGGGTCGCTCCCATGATCACCCTCCCGTCGTGATGCGCACCGGCGCAGGTCCGATCGTAGCGCCCGGCGATGCGACTTCGCAAGCACGGCCCCTCCGGGGGGCCGCTGCCGCCGGAGGCGGCGGGCTGCACCGCCCTCTCGTACCGAGCCATCGGACGCTTGACGCATGCGCAGCCCCGTAGGATAGGAGCCCCGATGGGAAGCAGCCTGAAGTCCGTGCAAGCTCAGCTCGAAGGTGCTGCCCGCTTTCTCCTCTCGGCGCTGAACCTGCCGACGCGGGACGACTTCGCGCGCCTCGAGCGCTCCCTCGACGAACTCGAGCGCGTGGTCGAGGAGATGGAGGCGAAGCTCGAGCAGACGGAGGCCGCGGCGGGCGGCGGATCCTGAAGCGATGGCAGCGCGCCGGATCGCCTTCGTGAACGAGAAGGGGGGGACCTGCAAGACCACGCTCGCCGTGCATACGGCGGCGTGGCTGGCGGGGGAGGGCGCCCGGGTGCTCCTGGCCGATCTCGATACCCAGGGCCATGCGGGCAAGTCGCTGGGCATCGACGTGCGGCTGCTCGAAGGGACGGTCGCCGATGCGCTGCTCGAGCCGAAGACGAATCCGCGGCGCTACCTGCGGGCGACGGCCATCCGTGGCCTCGATCTCCTGCCCGCGAACAAGCGCATGGGCGAGATCCCGGAGCGGCTCGCGTCGGCCCCCGACCGCCACCGTCGTCTACGACAGGTCATCGATGCGCTCGAGCGGGAGCAGCACTACGACTATGTCGTCTTCGATGCGCCGCCCTCGCTGGGCCTCGTCACCCACAACATCATGGTGGCGACCGACGAGATCGTCGTGCCCGTGGCGCTGACCTACTTCGCCCTCGATGGCTGCGCCGAGGTGGTGCAGACGGCGGAGCAGATTCGCGTCGAGCACGGCCATCCGACGCTCGAGGTGAGCGCCGTCGTTCCCACCCTCGTGCGCAACACCCGCCTCGCTCGCGAGGTGCTCGAGAAGCTCGAGGAGCACTTCGCCGGCCGCGTCACCCCGGCGTTGGGCTTCAACGTGAAGATCGACGAGGCCCAGAGCCACGGCCAGACCATTTGGGAGTATGCGCCCTGGTCACGTGGCGCGCACATGCTCGAGGAGATCGCCCGGGCGATTCGCGACCGCTGAGGTCACGGGCAGCTCGCGGCCCGCCACGGCGCGATCCCGCGGCTTCCCGCGGTCAAGGCGCTTCGGGATCGTCTCCCGGTGTCGCCTCGTCTTGTCCCGTCGAGTCGCCTTCTTTGCCGTGTTCTCGGTCCTTGCGCTCGAGCTTGCGGCGCAGTTCCTCGACCCGATGCTTCAGGCTGCTCACCTCGGCCTGCAGATCGGGAAAGCGTGCCCCGAGCCCCTTCTGCCACTCCTCGATCTGCTGCTTCAGGCTGGTGAGCAGCTCCATGCCGCCCTTCTCTCCCTCTCCCGAGCGGAGTCGCAGGATCCCGGGCAGCTGCTCGGCGCCCTCGCGCACCTTCGCCACCCGCGGCTGAATCTCCGTGGCGAAGAAGTCCTGCAGACTGTCGCCGCCGTGGCGAACGATGTCGCGCAGGAGAGAGAGGGGCATGCGCGTCTCCTTCTTCTCCTGTTCGAAGATGATCTGCGCGAAGGTGACCGAGGTGAGGTCCTCCTTCGTCCGGTTGTCGATGACCCGCACCTCTTCGCCGTTTCGGATCATCTCGGCGATTTCGTCGAGGGTGACGTAGCGACTCTCGACGGTGTCGTAGAGCTTCCGGTTCGTGTACCGCTTGATCACCTTCACCCGGGAGCCGCCGCTCGCGGCCTCGGATTGGCTTCCTTCGTCCTCGTGCTTCGCGTTCACCATCGTCCCGCGCTACTCTACTGGCCCATGACGCGATGCGCCAGACCCTGCGGCGCCGTCCTCTTCCCCGGCCGGCGCAGAGGCCTCGTCGAGCGCCCGCAGCACTTCCTCCAAGACGGTTTGCCGCGCGGTATCGCCCCGGCGTGCCGCCTCGGCGGCCATGCGCTCGAGGATCTCTGTGGCCTCAGCCGGTCGGGCGGTCCCGCGCCTCGCCTCGGCCGCAGGCGGCGCGCCCACGTTGCGTGGGGCGAGGAGGGCGAGGAGCGAGAGGGCCTGCTCGGCACGGCCGAGGGCGTCGTCGAGGGCGAGCGCCGCGGGGTCCGGGTCCCCCTGCCGCCGGGCCAGCGCCGCTCGGGCTGCCTTCACCCCCGCCTGCAGTGCACCCACGACCTCGACGCCCGCTCGGAGCAGGTGGTCGGTGATCGCCTGGGCCTCCTCGCGTCCGAATAGTGCCTCCAGCGCGTTCATCGATCCCCCTGTACCACGAGGCGCGCAGGCTTGGGGCGCTTGCTTGCTCCCAGTGAGGCAGCCGGGGATAATCGACGCCAGCACGCGTCGGCCCACGCCGGACGGCCCCATGATCATCCAATGTGACCGCTGCAACACCCGGTTTCGGATTGCCGACGAGAAGGTGACCGACCGCGGGGTGCGCGTCCGGTGTACGCGGTGTGAGAACACCTTCGTCGTCCGGCGGCAGAGTCCTTCCGCCGCCTCTCCGCCCGGTGGGGCGCCGGCGCCGGCAGCGAGCCCGGGGGGCGCAGCGGCCCCGGGGCCGGGGCCCGCCCCGAATGCCGCGCCCGCGCCTGGCACGAGCGCCGGGGGACCGCTCGCCGCCGGGCTGGCCGGAGGGGTGGCCTCGCAGGCGCCCGAGAATCCCCTGGCCGACTTTGACCTCGACGCCTTCGAGCCTGCGCTCGGCGGCGCCGCGGGTGGCACGGCTCCGGCGGAGACCGCGGCGGTGCCAGGCGGCAGCGCCTCGGGAAGCGCTCCGGCGGGTGGCCCCGGGGCGGGCGACACTGCCGCGGGCGGCACCGCGGAGACGGGCATGGGGGGTCTCTTCGACGATCTCGACCTCGGCGACGCAGGCGCCGGTCTGGGCGCCGATCCCTTCGGAGGCGACTCCCCCCTGCCGAGTGCACCCACCGAGGCCGACCTCGACGCGGCCCTCGCTGGCCTGGAAGCCTTCGGGCCGACCGAGGCGCCGGGCACCGCGAGCCCAGCGCCGGGCGACGGACCCAGCGGCGTGGGCGCGGCCGGGGGCTCTGCCGCGGCGCCGGCCGCCGAAGCATCGACCGACCCGGCCACCGGAGGCGGGTGGCAGACGGGGGGCATCGAGCTCGATGGGGCCCCCGAGCCGGACCCCGATCCACCCGCCTCCTCCTTGGTCAGCGGCGATCCCTTCCCCGACGATCTCTTTGGCGATGCGGCGTCCCCGCCGGCGGCTCCCGCCGCCCCTGCGGACCGCGCAGCGGCGCCCGATCCCTTCACACCCCCGCCCGCGGGGGGCGCACCGCCGGTGGATCCCTTTGGAACGGGTCTCGATCCTTTCGCCGGGGCCACCGGGGAGGCCGATCCCCTGGAGGGTGTCGATCTCTTCGGCGGCTCTCCGTCCGCACCGTCACCCGCCGCGGCGCCACCGGCCGCCGCGGGGCAGGAAAGTGAGGAGGACCCCTTCGCCCATCTGGACCTCGGAGGGAGCGAGGCGGTCGCCGCGTCCGGTGCCGGGCCCGTCGGGGCGACTCCCGAGGACGACGATCCCTTTGCCAGCCTAGACCTCTCCGAAGGTCTCGACACCGCACGCTTCGACTACGGCGAGGGGGTGGCGGCGGAGACGGAGCCGGCGCCAGAGGCGCCGTCCGCGCCGGTGGCAGCACCGGCGGATGGAGGCGCCGTCCTCGGCCGCATCGGCGTGCCGGCAGAGCGGAAGGCGGCACCAGCGGCCGAGCCGGCGCTGGCGGCGGAGGAGGGGGAGGCGCCAGCGTCCCGGAACATCGCGGCCGTCGTGGTCAACCTCCTCTTCGGGCTTGGGGTGCTCGTTGTCGCGTTGATGGCGCTTGTCGCCTACCGCACGCCGGGTCCGGTCGACCTCTCGCTCCTCTCCTCGGCGCGCCTGTCCGCGGCGTTTCGCACGCCGGAGCGACCGGTGCTCGCCCTCGAGTCGCTCTCCAACGGCATCTATCCAGTGCGAGGAGGCGGGCGGCTGCTCTACCTGCGCGGCAGCGCCACCAACAAGGGGCAGCGGCCGGCCACGGAGGTCCGCGTCGAGGGCCGGGTCCTCGGCCCCCGGGGCGAGGTGCTGGCCCGGGCGCCGGGCGTGCTCGGGCGTGCGCCCACGCCGGGGGAACTCTACGAGGTGGAGGATGCCGACGCCGCCCGGGCCCTGATGGCGCAGCTCGAGAGCGAGGGCCGGGAGCAGGTGGCGCCGGGTGAGTCCGTGGACTTCTTCGTGCTCTTCCCCGAGGTGCCCGCCTCGCTGGACGGAGCGCGCTTCGAGGTCGCCTTCGATGTCGGCGACGGCTAAGGGCGGGCCGCAGCTGGCGGGCCGACTCGTCCGCCGCCTCCTGGGGCTCGAGCGCGCCATGCGGGTCGAGGCGGCGAGGCGGATGCTCGAGTCGATGCCGGTGGGGGAGACGGTGGAGATCTTGGCCGAACTCATGCGCCGGCGCGCCGAAGGGGATGCGAAGGCCCTCGAGGCCCTCGCCTCGGTGATCGAAGCCCTGGTGCACCTCGGCGAGGGCGATACCCCCTCGGCCCTCTACGCCGAGGCGTGCCGGCGGAACCTGGAGGGGGTGCGCCGCCTCCTGATGCGCCCCGCCGCCGCCAAGACCTTCGACCCCAACGAGGAGCGGTCCATCGATCGGGAGATGCGCGCCAAGACCCTGGGGATGCGTCGGCAGCTCGCCCGTGCCGCCGACCCGGTGACGATGTTGAGGCTCACCACCGATCCCGACCCGGGGGTGATCCGGAACCTCCTTCGCCACCCGCGGCTCACCGAGGCGGACGTCGTGCGGATGGCGGCGCGGCGCCCAGGACGCCCCGAGGTGCTCATGGAGATCTTTCGGTCCCCCAAGTGGGGGGTGCGCCAGCGCGTGCGGCGGGCGCTCGCCAACAACCCCTACACGCCCACCGAGGTGGCGCTGAAGCTGGTGGAGATCCTGCCCCTCACCGAGGTGCGGGGGCTGGCCGCGGACGGCTCCCTCCACGAGGAGGTGCAGCGCGCCGCCCGAGCCCGCCTCGAACACGCCCGGCGCCGCCGGGCCGTCGCCCGGGCTGCTGCCCACCTCGAGGATCTCGAGCCGGAGGGGGATGCGTGAGCTCCGTCTATCCCTCCCGGTCTTCGCCGTCCTCGCCCTCCCCGTCCTCGTCCCCGTGTACGGCGCGGCCGATCGCGTCGGCGATCCGTCCCAGGCGCGGTACGAGGACGGCCACCGCCACGACGATCACGATCACCAGAAGCTCGATGGGCGTGGGCATGGCCCGTCGATAGCACGGCACCATGGCCCCCACGAAGATCTGGGCGCACCGAGGGGAGAGCGCCCACCACCTCGAGAACACCCTGGAGGCCTTCCACGCCGCCGTGGCGGCCGGGGCGGATGGGATCGAACTGGACGTGCGGCGCTGCGCCAGCGGGGAGGCGGTGGTCTTCCACGATGCGACCCTCGAGCGACTCGCCGGCCGGCCCGAGGCGGTGGCCTCGCTCTCCCTTGCGCGCCTGCGCGCGGTGCGTCTTGGCGGCGGGTCACGGATCCCCACACTGGTGGAGGCCCTCGAGGCCACCGGCTCCCTCGAAGTCAACGTGGAGCTGAAGGTGGACGGCTGGCGGCCGACGGGGGTGGAGGCCGCGGCGGTGGAGGCGATCCGGCGTGCGGGGGCCCAGCACCGAGTGCTCGTTTCCTCCTTCCATCCCCTCGCGCTCCTGCGTCTGCGGCGCCTCGCCCCGCGCCTGCGCCG
>CAYYHA010000064.1:0-18588 GCA_964471535.1 uncultured Myxococcia bacterium
CGGGCGAAGGATCGGGCCGGAATCTGGCGGGCGGGCCTGCTCATGGGGGTCGTCGATGCCCTCCTGGTGGTGGCCCTTCGTCTGCTCGAGGATCAGTCCGACCCGGGCGGCCTCCTGCTCGGAGCGGGCGCTGGGGTGGCTGCAGGCCTGCTCTCACCTGTCATCGTGGTAGGCCTCTCGCCCGTCGTCGAGTCCGTGCTCGGCTACACCACCAACGACCGCCTGCTCTATCTCTCCAACCTGAACAATCCCCTGCTGAAGGAGCTGGTGGTGGCCGCGCCGGGCACCTACCACCACTCGATGGTCATCGGGACCATGGTCGAAGCGGCGGCGGAGGCCATTGGCGCCAATCCGCTGCTCGCGCGGGTGGCCGCGTACTACCACGACATCGGCAAGGGTAAGAATCCGCTCTACTTCGCCGAGAACCAGAAGGGGGAGAACCCGCACGACAAGCTGGCGCCGTCGATGAGCGCGCTGGTGATCCGAAGGCACGTCACCGACGGAATCCGCATGGCGAAGGCCGCCGGGCTGCCAAGGCCGATCATCGACGCCATCCCCATGCACCACGGCACCCGGCTGATGTCCTACTTCTGGCACAAGGCCAAGGAGGAGGCGGAGCGGAAAGGGGAGCCGCCGCCGCCCGAAGAGGCCTATCGGCACATCGGCCCCAAGCCGCGTTTCCGGGAGGCGGCCCTGCTCATGATCGCCGACAGCGTGGAGGCGGCGTCTCGGACCCTCTCCGATCCCTCGCCCGACCGGCTCCGGGGGCTGGTGCAGAAGGTCATCAACACGTGCTTCGCCGACGGGCAGTTCGACGAGTGCGACATCACCCTGAAGGACCTCCATGCGGTGACCCGCTCCTTCGTTACGAGCCTGGCGGGGATCTACCACTCGCGGCCCGAGTACCAGCAGCCGGCGGACAAATCGAATGGAGCCGCCGCTGCGCCGCCGGAGCGGGCCGCGAGTCGCAAGAAGGGGCGGAAGGGCGAAGCGGGTGGAGGCGCGGTCGCGCGGAAGGGCGCCGAGGCCAGCGGCGCGGCTTCGGGCGGTCAGGAGCGGCCGGCGGAGGGCGAGCGGGGCGAGGAGGCGTCGCCGCCGAGCCAGGGGCGCAGCGGCGGCAAGCCGGCGCGGGCTGCGGAGGCGCACGACGCGCTCGAGGGGACGGGTGAGAGCGAGGCGCTCAAGCGGCTCGGCAATCCGTGATGGCGATCCACGTCCGCCTAGAATACCGAGATCCCGAGCTCTCGGCCGCAGCCCTCCGGCGCACTGCAAAGACGATCCTGGAGGCCGTGGGATGGCCAGAGGCGGAGCTGTCGATCCTGGTGGTCGACGACGCCGCGATGCGCACCCTCAATCGCGAGTACCGGGGGCTGGACCGCACCACCGATGTCCTCGCCTTCCCCCAGTCGAGCCCCGAGCTCGCGGGCCCCGGCGGCGAGGTGCTCGGCGACGTGGTGCTCTCGGCGCCCCGCGCCCGGGTGCAGGCGAAGCGCTACCGGCGCAGCTTCCAGGGGGAGCTCGAGCGCCTGTTGGTGCACGGCGTGCTCCACCTCCTCGGCCACGACCACAAGAGGGCAGGGGAGCGCGCGCGCATGCGGGCCGAGGAGCGGAGGTTGCTCACCGTGTTGCGCCAGGCGCATCGGCGGGGCTAGAACAGGGGCATGAGCGATTTCGCGATCGACCTGGATGGGGAGCGAGTCGAGTTCGACGGGACCTGGTACACGGCGGAGGAGCTGGGCGAGAAGATCACCCAGATGATCAGCGCCAAGGACTTCCGGATCGCCAAGGCCGGGCAGGCCCTGGAGTCCCTACAGAGCGCGCTGAACGATGCGAAGCAGCTCGAGGTGCGCGTGCCCTCCACGGTCCTGGGCGCCATCGAGGACTTGGCGCAGCGCGACGGTCGGACGGTGGGCGCCGTCGTGCGCGAGGCGCTCATCCGCTTCATCGGGGTACAGGGCTTGATGGAGGAGCCGGCACCCGGGGGTGCCGCGAGCGCTGGGGGTGCGCCAGAGGCCGCGAACCCGGGGGCTTCCACGGCGGGGGAGAGCGGCGGTGCCGAGGCGGCGCCGCAGAATGTCACTGCTGGGCCGGCACCGGGATGGGATGCAGAGCTGGCGCCGTCCCCCGCACCGGCCGGCGTGCAGCCGGTGCCCGCAGTGGCGACCGAGCCGGCGGCACCCGAGGAGGCGGCCCAGGCCATCCCCCTGACCCAGAAGGCCGACGAAGCCTCTTGAGCCGTCGCGCCGGGTGATGGCGCGCCAGGAGGCTCGGTCCACCGGCGAGCGGGCCCGGCGGTCTGGGTTGCGACTTCGCGCTGCTCCCCTGTGGCGCTGCGCCGCCGTGGCCTCGTCCGTGCTCCTCGCGCGCCTCGCCTTTCCCTTCGTCTCCTTCGCCTCCCCCGGCGACGAGTCCCCGGTCGGCCAGGTGACGGAGGGGCTGATCCTCGTCGCCTTCGTTCCCCTCCTGCTCGGTCTCGAGGGGCTTCGGCCGCTGCGTCGCTTCTGGAGCGCTTGGGGCGCGGGGCTGGGCTTCTTCGTCCTCCTCCTTCCCTGGGTGACCACGGCGATGCGCACCTACGGGGGCCTCGGGGCGCCCGCGGCGCTGTCGCTGCTTGCGCTGTTGTGCCTTTGGTGCGGTCTCTTTTGGGCCTTGCCCCTCGCCGCCGCCCGGCCCGTCGCGTCCGCGTGGCGGCTGCCGCTCTGGGTGGTGCTCCCCCCCCTCTGGTGCGCCGCCGAGACGCTGCGCGGGCACCTGTTCACCGGCTTTCCATGGGGCCACGTGGGCTATGCGCTCGCGCGCACGGTCGAGTTGGTCCCCGTTGCTGCGGTGGGGGGCGTGAGCCTCGTTGCGGCGCTCGTCCTCCTGGTGAACGGGGCGGTGGCCGAGTGGCTCACCTGGGTGCTGGGCGGCCGGGCGCCGGAGGGGCGGCGCCGGGCGCTCTTCGGCCTGGCCCTCGCCGCTGTCCTCCTCGCGCTGGCCGTGGGCTTCGGCGCCCTCTGGCGCGCCCGTGTGGCGGCCGCAGAGGCGACGGCGCCGCGTCTGACGGTGACCCTGGTGCAAGGCAACGTGGACCAGCGGATCAAGAACGAGAGCGGGCGGTGGAGCGAGGCCATCGCCCGGCGCTACGCGTCGACCACCCGCCGCGCGGCGGCGGACGCGGACCTGGTGGTGTGGCCCGAGACCGCCTGGCCCCGGCTGCTCCCTGCCGGCCGCGAGGACTGGCTGGGGCAGCCCTTCCTCGCGCGCCTGGCCGGGCGCGTGCGCGCGCACCTCCTCGTGACTGGCGTGCGCCGGGCCGGCACGGGGGAGACGGCGCGGCTCCGAAACTCGGTGTGGCTCCTCGATCCGGGCCTGCGCCCCATCGGCCGCTACGACAAGGCCCACCTCGTACCCTTCGCCGAATACGACCCCCTCGCGCCGCTCCTTCCCGTCGGCCAGATCGTCCCCGCCGTGGGGCACTTCGTCCCCGGCCCGGGCGCTCGGGTCCTCTCCTTCCGCCGCGGGGCCGAGTCGGTGTCGCTGTCCCCGCTCGTCTGCTTCGATGCCCTCTTCCCCGAGTTGGCGAGAGAGGGGACGGCTCGAGGTGCGCGCCTCCTCGTCAACGTGACCAACGATGCCTGGTATGGGCGAAGTGCCGCGCCCCACCAGTTCCTCCGCATCGCCGCCCTCCGCGCGGTGGAGTCCGGGCGCTACCTCGTCCGCGCCGCGAACACCGGCGTCAGTGCCTTCGTCGATCCCCTGGGGCGCATGCGGGCCTGGGTGCCGGTGACGCTGTCGGCGGCGGCGCCCCGCGGCGCCGCCGACCTCCCTCCGCCGGTACGCCTGCGCGCCGACGTGCCCCTGCTCTCCCTCCGCACGCCCTATGTCGCAGGCGGCTGGCTCATCGAGTGGGTCCTCGTTGCGGCGGCCACCGTGTTGCTCGGGCGGACGATCGCCGCTGGCCGCATCGGCCGGCGCCGCGGACGTCCGCCTCTGGAAGCCGCGCCACATCCGGACTAAGGTTCAAGCCCGATGAGCACGGCCGCAGAGATCCGAGATCGCATCGACGACCTCTCCGCTCGCCTCGGCGAGCTGCGGAGGCATCTTTGACCTCGATGGCAAGCGTGCCCGCCTCGCCGAGATCGAGCGCGAGTCGGCGGAGCCCGGCTTCTGGGACGACAACGAGCGCGCGCAGGGGCTCTTGAAGGAGAAGGCGCGCATCGAGGAGACCATCGGACGGCTCGAATCGGCGGGGGCCGCCCTCGAGGACGCGCAGGTCCTCTTCGACCTTGCACGTGAAGAAGGGGACGAGAGCCAGTACGGCGAGGTCGGCGCACACCTCGACGAGGCCGAGCGGCGGGTGGAGGCACTCGAGTTCCAGCGCATGCTCTCCGGTGCCGACGACCCTCGCAACGCCATCCTCACCATCAACGCCGGCGCAGGCGGCGTGGATGCGCAGGACTGGGCGGAGATGCTGCTTCGCATGTACCTGCGCTATGCGGAGAGCCATGGCTGGGAGGCGGAACTCCTCGACCGCCAAGACGGCGAGGAGGCGGGCATCAAGAGCGCCACGGTGCTGATCAAGGGCGAGTACGCCTACGGCTATCTGAAGGCGGAGAAGGGGGTGCACCGGCTCGTCCGCATCTCTCCGTTCGATGCTGCTGGCCGGCGGCACACCGCCTTCGCCAGCGTCTACGTCGCGCCGGAGGTGGACGACGACATCGAGGTGGAGATCGACGAGAACGACGTGCGGGTGGATGTCTTCCGCGCTTCGGGCGCCGGCGGACAGCATGTGAACAAGACCAACTCGGCGGTCCGCCTCACCCACGTGCCCACGGGCATCGTCGTTTCGTGCCAGGCGGAGCGCAGCCAGCACAAGAACCGCGATCGAGCCTGGAAGATGCTGCGCTCGCGGCTCTACGAGCTCGAGCTGCAGCGGCGGGAGGAAGAGCGCGCGCGCCTCGAAGGGACCAAGTCGGAGATCTCCTTCGGGTCGCAGATCCGCAGCTACGTGCTCGCCCCCTACCAGATGGTGAAGGATCACCGGACGGGCATCGAGACGGGCAACGTGCAGAAGGTGCTCGACGGAGATCTCGACGAGTTCGTGGTGGGCTTCTTGCTCGGCAAGGGCTCACCCGAAGCGGCGGCCGGCGCCACCGAAGAGGCGCGGGCCTGATTCGATACGACTCCGGCCGGGGCAGTGCCTGCGGACGGGCAAGGTGGATAGGAGGAGTGAGATGGCACAAGCCAAGAAGAAGAAGGCGACAACGAAGAAGACCGGGGCGTCTGCCGCGCGCCTGGTGGACGAGTTCAAGGGCGTAGGCCGGTGCGGATATCGCATCGCGCAAAAGGCAAGCGGTAACCAGACGCTGGCATCGAACGAGTACGCGGTCGTGACCTACATCGTCGCGGCGAACGTCGGAGCCCTTGCAGGGTTCTCGGGCGTACCGGTCACTCTCACCGTTCACTACGGGCCCGGTGAGACCGTTGAGAAGTCGATACAGCCAATCACGGCAGGCACGGCCGTGATTCGCTATGTCATTCACAGCGGGGTCGTCTTCCGCAACTGCTGACGCGAGCCCCAGCCCGGGGGGGCAGCGCAGCGCTCGGTCACCCCGCGTCGCGGTAGGGCACCTCGATCTCCAGGCCGTCGAAGGCGACGGTGATGCGGCCGTCGAAGGCGCGCGCTGCCTCCTCCCGGAGCAGGTCCGGGTCCTGGTCGTAGCGGCTGGAGAGGTGGGTGAGCACCAGGTGGCGGGCGCCGGCGCGGGCTGCGATCCGCCCCGCCTCCAGTGCGGTGCTGTGGTGGGTTTCGAGGGCGCGATCCCGCTCCTGTTCCGAGAAGGTGGCCTCGTGCACGAGGAGGTCGGCACCGTGGGCCGCCTCCGCGAGACGCGTGCAGGGGCGGGTGTCGCCGGAGACGGCGATACGCCGGCCCGGGCGGGCCTCGCCGAGGACCTGCTCGGGTCGCACCGTCCTGCCGTCCGGAAGGGTGACCGTCTCGCCACGCTGCAGGCGGCCGAAGAGCGGGCCCTCGGGGACACCCAGTGCCTTTGCCGCCTCCACGTCGAATCGACCGGGGCGGGGCGGCTCCTCGAGCACGAAGCCGAGCGCAGGCATGCGATGCTCCACCTCCACCACGTGAATCGCGTACCCCGGACGCTGGATCACGTCGCCGCCGCCGACGGCCTCGAAGTGGAGCGGGAAGGGCATCTCCCGAAACCCGAGGTGCACCAGCTTGCGGAGGAAGCGGTCGAGGAAAGGGGCCGGACCATAGAGGGTCATCGGTTCGCTGCGCTCCCCCATCGCCAAGGTGCGCAAGAAGCCCACGATGCCCAGGTAGTGGTCGGCATGGAAATGGGTGAAGAGGACGAAGTCGACCCGAAAGCCGGTGCCGTAGCGAAGCATCTGTCGCTGCGTTCCCTCCCCGCAGTCGATGAGCAGCCGATCCTGGTGGGCACGGACGTAGGTGGCCGAGAGTCCGCGGCGCACCGTGGGCTGGGCGGCAGAGGTCCCGAGGAAGGTGAGGCGTAGAACCGACATGGGGGCGGCACCATAGGCCGCCTCTCGGCCGTGCTCCACCCCTCGCGCCGGGAGGAAAGGGCGGAAGAAGACGCCCGTCGAAGCGTTGACCGGCACAGGGCGCACCGCTATGGTGCCGGCCGCTGTCGGGGGGCGCAACCGCTTGAAATTCCAAGAAACATGAGTGAGCGCGAGGAAGAACTGGTCGAGGTGCGGCGGCGGAAGGCCGCCGAGCTGCGTGAGCTGGGGGTGCACCCCTTCGGGACGGCGCAGCCGGTCTCGCACCGCATCGCCGACGTCGTCGCTGCCGCCCCGGACGTGGCCTCGCTCCCCGAGGAGTCGGCGCTGGCGGAGGACGCACCCGTCTATACCGTCGCCGGGCGGGTCCTCGCGATCCGCGACTTCGGCAAGGGGGCCTTCCTCCGCATCCGCGACGGAAGCGGTCTCGAGACGCAGCTCTTCCTGCGAAAGGACGTGCTCTCGGAGCACGACTGGGCGGTGTACAAGCGGACCGATCTGGGGGACTACGTGCGCGCAGAGGGGCCCCAGTTTCGTACCCGGCGCGGTGATCGGGCGATTCGGGCCAGCGCGTTCACCGTCCTGACGAAGGCACTGCGGGCGCCGCCGGAGAAGTGGCACGGGCTGAGGGACAAGGAGCTGCGCTACCGGCAGCGCTACCTCGACCTCCTCGCCAACCCCGAGGCTCGGCAGCGCTTCGTGGTGCGCACCGAGGCGGTGCGCTACATCCGGCGTTTCCTCGACGCGCGGGGCTTCATGGAGGTGGAGACGCCGATGATGCACCCGCTCGTCAGTGGCGCTGCGGCCCGCCCCTTCCGCACCCACCACAACGCCCTCGACCTGGACCTGAACCTCCGCATCGCGCCGGAGCTCTACTTGAAGCGCCTCGTGGTGGGGGGCTTCGAGCGCGTCTACGAACTCGGGCGCAACTTCCGCAACGAGGGGCTCTCACCCCGGCACAACCCCGAGTTCACGATGCTCGAGTTCTATTGGGCCCATGCCACCTGGAAGGACCTGATGGATCTGACCGAGGAGCTGGTCACCGGCCTGGTGCGGCACCTTGGCATCGGGCGCGAGGACGATCCCTACCGGATCACCTACCAGGGCAAGGAGATCGACTTCACACCGCCCTGGCCGCGCATCTCCATGCATGAGGCGCTCCTCGAACATGTGCCGGGCCTGACCGAGGCGGCGCTCTCCGACACCGAGCCGCTGCGCGCGCGGGCGCTCGAGCTCGCGGACGCGCCCGACGGCCCCAGCCGCGCCGCGATCTCGGCCATGAGTCATGGCGAGCTGGTCGGGCTGCTCTTCGAGGAGACGGTCGAGGCCAAGCTCGAGCACCCCACCTTCGTCACTGGCTTCCCCGTCGAGGTCTCCCCCCTTGCGCGGCGCAGCGATACGGACCCCGGCCGGGTCGACCGCTTCGAACTCTTCATCGCGGGATGGGAGATCGCCAATGCATTCAACGAGCTGAACGATCCCGACGACCAGCGAGAGCGCTTCGAGCGGCAGGTGGCGCAGCGGCAGGCCGGTGACGAGGAGGCGATGGACTACGACGCCGACTACATCCGCGCCCTCGAGCACGGGATGCCGCCGACCGCCGGCGAGGGGGTCGGGATCGATCGGCTCGTCATGCTCCTGACCGATGCCCCGTCCATCCGCGACGTGATCCTCTTCCCCCTGCTCCGGCCGGAGGGCGACGAGGGGTGATGCCGGAGGTGCGACCGGATCGGGCAGCGCCCTCCGGCAGCCCCTCGCCGCCGGATCTCTCCGTCGTCCGTCCGAAGCGGCGCGGGCCACCGCGCTTCCATGCGCTGGGCTTCCTGGTTGCGGCTTCGGGGGCGTTGGTCACCTTGCTCGTTGCTGCGGCGATCTATGGGCTGTCGTACCTCCGCTTCGAGACGAGCACCGACACGGCATCGATCCGGGCGCTCGTCGTGCTCACGCTGATGGAGGTCGCCGTTGGCTTCTTCGCCGCTCGTGTCGCACGAAAGCTGTGCCTGCTCGAGCATTTCTTGTCCGCCCTCATCGCCTTTGCCGTGGGCGCAGGTCTCGCCACGGCAGCACGCCTCTTCCTGCCCGCCATCGATCTCCGGCCCGGGGCCGCAGTGGGTGCCGCCGCGATTGGCGCGTTCTTCGTCCTCTTCTTCGGCTTCCTCGGCAGCTCCTTGGGCTTCCTCTTCGGCGGGCACGGGCGCATCGACACCGCGTTCTCCTACGAGACCTACATCGCCCGGCGCCACCTGATGGCGAAGAAGCGGACCTCCTTTCTCTCGGTCATCACCGTGATCTCGGTGCTCGCCGTGGCCGTCGGAGTCTGGTGTCTGACCGTGGTGCTCTCGGTGATGAGCGGCTTCGAGGACGACCTGAAGTCGAAGATTCTCGGAACGAATGCGCACGCGGTGGTCCTGAAGTACGCCAGCGCCTTCACCGAGTGGGAGGAGATCGCGGAAGAGGTTCGGAAGGTGAAGGAAGTGGTTGGGGTGAGCCCCTTCATCCTCAACCAGGTCATGATCTCCTCCGCGACGCAGGTCGACGGCGTCATCATCAAGGGCATCCTTCCCGAGCGGGTTGGTGAGGTGACGGAGCTGCCCAACGATGTGGAGGATGGCGACCTCTCGTGGCTGTCCCATCCGGAGAAGATCCCCCTGCCCAAGAACCTCGAGGACGATGCAGATCCGAAGGCGGAGCGGAGCATTCCTGGCATCGCCATCGGGAAGGAACTCGCGCGGAGCCTGCGTGTCTTCGTGGGGGACAAGGTCAACGTCATCTCGCCCGTCTCCAACGACATGGGGCCGACGGGCCCCGTGCCGCGCACCAAGGCCTTCCGCGTGGCGGCCATCCTCTATACGGGGATGTACGAGTACGACTCGAAGTTCGCCTACATCCACCTGAAGGAAGCGCAGGACTTCTTCGACATGGAGGGGGCGGTCACCGGCCTCGAGCTGAAGACGACCGACGTCTACGACACGCGGCGCATCACGCAGAAGGTCCTGGCACGCATCGAGGGGTATCCCTTCTACACGAAGGACTGGGCGGAAATGAACCGGAACCTCTTCTCGGCACTGAAGCTGGAGAAGCTGGTCATGGGGGTCATCCTCGCCTTCATCGTGCTCGTCGCCTCCTTCGTGATCCTGGCCAGCCTCATCATGATGGTGATGGAGAAGGGACAGGACATCGCCATTCTGAAGTCGATGGGAGCGCGGGACGCGTCGATCATGAAGATCTTCGTGGTCGAGGGGCTCGCCGTGGGTCTCATTGGTACGGCGCTGGGGCTCGTGCTCGGGCTGCTGAGCTGCGCCTTCATCGCCAGCGGTGTGATTGGCCTCGACCCGGAGGTCTACTACATCGCCACGCTGCCGGTCCGGGTGGAGCCGATGCAGATCGTCCTCGTTTGCATCATCGCCGTCGTGCTCTCCTACCTCGCCACCATCTATCCCAGCGTGACGGCCAGCCGCCTCGACCCGGTCGAAGGCCTGAGGAACGAGTGATGGCCGCGCCGCTGGTGGAAATACAGTCCTTGTCCAAGGACTACTACCTCGATGGCCGCCGCATCCCCGTTCTCACCGGCGTGGATCTGAGTATCGAAGCCGGCGAGCTCGTCTCGCTCACCGGCAAGAGCGGCGCGGGGAAGAGCACGCTGCTACACATCCTGGGTACCCTGGACCACCCCACCTCGGGCACGGTGCGCTTCGCCGGGCAGGACGTCTTCGACCGCAACGAATCGGATCTGGCGGACTTCAGAGCTCGCTCCATCGGCTTCGTCTTCCAGTTCCACTACCTGCTCCGTGAGTTCACCGCGCTGGAGAACACGATGATTCCGGCTCTGATCCAGCGCCTGCCGCAGGCGGAGGCGGCGCGACGCGCCCGCGCCATCCTCGACCGCGTCGGGCTCTCCCATCGCCTCGACCACAAGCCGAGCGAGCTGTCGGGGGGGGAGCAGCAGCGTGTGGCCCTCGCACGGGCGCTGATCATGGAGCCCAAGCTGCTCCTCGCCGACGAGCCCACGGGGAACCTCGACGTCACGACCAGCGAGGGGATCCACGACCTCCTCTTCCAGATGAACGAGGAGATGGGCATCACCGCCGTGGTCGTCACCCACAATCCCGACCTCGCCGGCCGGATGCCCAGGCGCCTGCGCCTTGCCGGGGGACAGGTGGAGGAACTCTCGTGAAGCGGCTGCTGCTTGCAGCGCTCGCGGCCGCGGTGGGGCTCGTGCCCGTGGCCGAGGCACGGGCCGAGGACCCACTCGAGATCACGCTGCGCCTTCCGGACGAGCCGGTGGCGGAGGTGCGGGTGGAGGGCAACCGCCGGGTGGACACGGAGGCCATCTTGGCCGACCTCGAGACCCGGGCCGGTGCGCGGCTCTCCCGCGACGCGATCCGGCGGGATCTCGCCCGCATCTACGCCCACGGCTTCTTCGACGACGTGGTGGTGCGCCTCCTCGATGCCAAGGAAGCGGGTACCACGGGGCCCGTGGTGGTCTTCGAGGTGCACGAAAAGCCGACCATCCGCAAGATCGAGTACGAGGGGAACAAGGAGATCGGCAAGGACGATCTGAAGGACCTCCTCGAGATCCGCCCCTTCACCATCCTGGATCTCAACCGGGTGCAGGCTACCGCCGAGAAGTTCGAGGAGAAGTACCGCGAGAAGGGGTACTTCCTCGCCACCGTCACCTATCGCATCGACCCGGTCCCCGACGAGGCGGCCGTCGACGTGGTCTTCGTCTTCGACGAGAGGCAGAAGGTGCAGGTCAAGGAGATCCGCTTCGTTGGCAACGACCACGTCCCCGAGTCCGAGATCGAACCCTTTCTGGAGACGCGGGAAGGCGGTTGGTTTTCCTTCCTCACGCAGAGCGGCACCTATGTGGAGGAGGCGCTGAAACGGGACCTGATGCGCGTCGCCTCTGTCTACTACGACCGCGGCTACATCAACGTGAAGGTGGGGCAGCCCACGGTCAGCCTCTCCGCTGACAAGAAGTGGATCTACATTAGCATTCCCATCGAGGAAGGGGACGCGTACGACGTCGGAGAGTACCGAGTGGGTGGCGACCTCATCGCCGATGAGTCGCTGCTCGCCTCGCTCTTGAAGATGAAGTCGGGGGAGCGCTTCTCGCGGACGAAGATGATCCAGGACATCTTCGCACTGCAGAACTACTACCGGGATCAGGGCTATGCCTATGTGAACATCGCTCCACTGACAAAAGTGGACACGGATGCGAAGACCCTGGACCTGACGCTCGACATCGACAAGGGGCAGAAGGTCTATGTCGAGCGGATCGAAATCAAGGGGAACACGCGCACCCGGGACAAGGTGATCCGGCGGGAGTTCCGCATCGCCGAAGGGGATCTCTACAACGGGACGGCCATACAGGTCTCGAAGGAGCGGGTGACGGCACTGGGCTTCTTCGAGAGCGTCGATCTCGAGATGCGGCCGGGCAGTGGTCCGGACAAGGTGGTCCTCGAGATGACGGTGAAGGAACGCCCCACCGGAACGTTCCAAGTGGGGGCGGGTCTCTCTTCGGGGGAGGGCTTCCTCGTCACCGCACAGATTGCCCACGACAACCTCTTCGGTCGCGGGCAGTCGGTGAGCCTGACCTGGCAGTACTCGAGCTTGCGAAACATCTTTCAGCTCCAGTTCCAGGAGCCCTATTTCCTCGACACGCGGGCCACCTTCGCCTTCGGGGCGTACAACACGCGCTCCGACTTCTTCGACTTCATTCGGAACAGCACCGGCGGCAGCCTGACCTGGGGGTACGAGCTGGTCGACGACCTGCGCGTCTTCGGCACCTACACCCTGGAGAACGTCGAGGTCAGCTCGCTCGCCCAGGGCGGCCCTTCGAACTTCTATGGGGGCGGGATCACCAGCTCGCTGAAACTGAGCCTCTCCTATGACAAGCGGGACAACCGCCTCTTTCCGACGCGCGGGCAGTATCAGACCGCGTCGGTGGAACACGCACCCGATTGGCTCGGGTCGGAGAACCTGTTTACCCGCTATACGCTGGTGAGCCGCTGGTACTACCCGCTTCCGCTGGGCATCGTCGCCCGCGCCAAGGGCGAGCTCGGGTACATCACTGGAGAGAACTACCCCATCTCCGAGCGCTACTACCTCGGCGGCGTCTTTTCCTTGCGCGGCTATCTTCTCCGCTCGATCTCTCCGACAGTCGAATACGCCAGTTCGGACGATCCCCTCGGCGGCACCAGCCCCTTCCGCATCGGCGGCAACAAGCAGATCCTCTTCAATTTCGAGCTCGAGTTCCCGCTCCTCCCCATGGTCGGGGTTCGAGGAGTGCTCTTCTATGACATGGGAAACGCCTTTGCCGACGATGCGCCATTCTTCACCGATCGGCAGCACGATCTGCCGCTGGGCATGTTTCACTCGGTGGGCTTCGGATTCCGTTGGTTCTCCCCCATCGGCCCACTTCGCTTCGAATGGGGCATCCCGCTGACGCCGCGCCCCGAGGATGAAGCCATCCGCTTTGAATTCACCGTTGGAAACTTCTTCTAAAGCGAAAGCCAGCGTTTCTCTGACGACATCTCCACTTCACGAACCCAGGCGAACGAAGGGTCCACCCATGAACCGCATTCGTACGATTGTGTGCTTCTTCTTGATCGCGTTCTCGATGACGCATGTGCTCCCGGCGCTTGCGCAGACCCGAGTGGCCTACGTCGACATCCAACGAGCCATCCTCGAGACCGACGAGGGCAAGCAGGCCAAGGCGCGTCTGAAGAAGGAGTTCGACAAGCGGCAGAAAGAGCTCGATCGCCTTCAGGCCGATCTCAAGGCGCGCAAGGAGGAGCTCGACAAGCAAGCGATGACCATGGATCCAGCGAAGCGGCAGGCGAAGGAGGCCGAGCTGCAGCAAAAGCTCCTCGAGCTGCAGCAACGCTTCGTGCAGCTGCAAGGAGAGCTCTCCCAGCAGGAGAAGCAGCTCACCGAGCGCATCCTCGGCCGCATGGAGGGGGTATTGCGCGAGATCGCCGTGGCAAACGACTTCGACATGGTTCTGGAGAAGGGGGCAACGGTGCTCTATGCGAAGGAGAGCCTCGATCTCACCGGCGAGCTGATCCGAAAGTACAACCGCCGGTACGGGAAGAAGGCGCCGAAGAAGGGCAAGCAGAAGGGCCAGTCGTCGCCGTGAGGATCGCAGAGCTCGCAGGAGCACTCGGCGCCCGTATCGTGGGAGGCGAGGGCGCCGAGGCGAGAGAGGTCGAGCGCGCGGCGGGCCTCGAGGATGCCGGCCCCGGGGCGCTGACCTTCTACGCCAACCCGCGTTACCGGGCGCGGCTCCTCGAGACCCGCGCGACGGCCGTGCTCCTCGACGAGGCAGCGGCCCGGTCACTGCCCGACGGGTTCGAGCCCATCCGCCTGCTGGTCGACAACCCGTATGCCGCCTATGCGCGGGCGCTCGCTCTCCTGCATCCACGCGTGCGGCCGGCGCCGGGGATCCACCCGAGCGCCATGGTGGACCCCGAAGCCCACGTCGATCCCTCCGCCCACGTGGGCGCGCTCGCGTATGTGGGTCCGGGCGCCGAGATCGGACCGGGCACGGTGCTCCATCCGCAAGTGCACGTAGGTCGCGAGGTGCGCATCGGGGCCGAATGTGAGCTGTATCCCCATGCGGTGGTGCTCGATGGATGCGTCCTGGGAAGGCGCGTGGTCCTGCAGGCGGGTGCCATCGTGGGCGGCGATGGCTTCGGCTATGCGCTGGATACGGAGGAGGGGCGTCCCATCCACCGGAAGGTGCCGCAGGTGGGCATCGTACGAATCGAGGACGACGTCGAGATTGGTGCGGGAGCCTGCATCGATCGCGCCACGACGGGGGAGACGGTGGTGGGCCGGGGTACGAAGATCGACAATCTGGTGCAGGTGGGCCACAACGTGCGCATCGGACCGGCAAGCATCCTCTGCGGACAGACCGGCATCGCCGGTTCGGCGAAGATCGGTGCGGGCGTGGTGCTCGCCGGGCAGGTGGGTGTCGTTGGACATCTGACGGTGGGGGACGGAGCCCGGGTCGGCGCCAAAGCGGGCGTGCACAACGATGTGGCCGAAGGGGAGACAGTGACCGGCTATCCGGCGTGGCCGCAGGCGACCTGGCTCCGGGCGATGGCGGCGCTGAAGACCTTGCCCAGCCTGGTCAAGCGGGTTCGAAGGCTCGAACGAGAGAGGGAGGCGCGATCGTGAGTGAGAAGCCCGTGATGGATGTGCGTGCGATCCAAGAGATCCTTCCCCACCGCTACCCCTTCCTCCTCGTCGACCGGGTGGTCGAAGCGGGGGAGGGGAGGCTCGTCGCCTGGAAGAACGTCACCGCGAACGAAGCTTTCTTCACCGGGCACTTCCCTGGACACCCGGTCATGCCCGGTGTCCTGATCGTCGAGGCGATGGCTCAGGCGGGGGCCCTGCTCGCCTACCACATGGGGGGCTTCGAGGACCGCGAGCGGAAGGTGACCTACCTGATGGGCCTGGACAAGGTGCGCTTCCGGCAGCCGGTCGTGCCCGGCGATCGCCTGGAGATCGAGGTGGTGCTGCTCCGGCACAAGGGAAGCATCTTCAAGCAGGGGGCGGTGGCGCGTGTGGATGGAAAGAAGGTGGCCGAGTGCGAACTGTTGGCCACGGTCCGGGAGCGGGACGAGGCCTAGGGCCATGGCGACTTCGATCCACCCGACGGCCATCGTCGAGCGGGGTGCAGAGCTCGGTGAGAATGTGTCGGTCGGGCCGTACGCCGTCATCGGGCCCGAGGTGCGTATCGGTGACGGGTCAAGCATCGGGGCCCATGCGGTGGTGCAGGGACGCACCTCGATGGGGCGCGACACACAGATCTTTCCGCATGCCGCGGTGGGCTTCGTCCCGCAGGACCTGAAGTACGCGGGTGAGCCGACCCGCCTCGAGATGGGCGATGGCAACATCGTGCGCGAGTTCGCCACCATCCACATCGGGACCGACGGCGGTGGCGGCGTCACCCGGCTCGGCAATCGAAACCTCCTGATGGCCTACAGCCACGTTGCCCACGACTGCACCCTGGGTGACGGCAACATCCTCGCCAACTGCGGCACCCTGGCGGGGCACGTGACCCTGGGCAACCACGTCATCCTGGGTGGGCTCTCGGCGGTGCACCAGTTCGTGCGGATCGGCGATCACGCCTTCATCAGCGGAGGATCGATGGTCGCAATGGACGTGCCGCCCTACTGCACGGCGCAAGGGGATCGGGCGAAGCTCGTCGGCCTGAACACGGTGGGGCTCAAGCGCCACGGCTGGGATGCGGAGGCGATCCGCACCATCAAGAACGTCTACCGCACCGTCTTCCGCAGTGACCTCGGGCTGAAGGAGGCACTCGCGCAGGTGCGGGCCGAGCACGCCGGCGACCCCCGCGTTCAGGCCTTCGTGGAGTTCATCGAAAAGAGCGAGCGAGGCGTGGCACGCTAGGATCCATGGCCACGCTCGGACTGGTCGCCGGGAGCGGTGTGCTCCCTCGCCTCGTTGCTGCCGCCGCCCGCAGTGCGGGGCACCGGGTCGTCCTCGCCGCCCACGTCGGTGAGACGGATCCTGAGACTGCGGCTGCCGGAGACGAGGTGCACTGGGTCCGCCTGGGCCAACTCGGGAGGATCCTCGGCGCCTTCGAGGCCGCCGGCGTGCAGCAGGTGTGTTTCGCCGGTGGGATCCGAAAGCTCCGCTTCTTCCGCGACGCCCGTCCCGACGCCGTCGCCCTCAAGGTGCTCGCTCGGGTGCCCTGGGCGCGAGGGGACGACGCCCTGCTTCGGGCCATCGCCGGCGAGTTCGAACGGGCGGGGATGGCCGTCGTCGCGGCCACCGAGATCGCCCCTTCGCTCCTCCCTCCCGCCGGTGTGCTCGGGCGGCGACGGCCCAGCCGCGCGCAGCGGCGCGACGCCGCCCTTGGTCTTTCGGTTCTCGAGATCCTGGGCGAACTGGACATCGGGCAAGCGGTGGTGGTGAAGGATGGCGTGGTCCTCGCGGTGGAGGCGGCGGAGGGTACCGACGCCTGCATCGAGCGAGGCGCCCGGCTGGGCGGCGGCGCCGTGGTGGTGGTGAAGGCACCGAAGCCGGGGCAGGACCTGCGCTTCGATCTCCCCTCGGTGGGTCCCCAGACGGTGGCGCGCCTCGCCGACTCCGGCGGGGGCGCACTCGCAGTGGTCGCCGGCAGGACGGTGGTGCTCGAACGCGAGGCGATGCTCGCGCAGGCCGACGCCGCCCGCATCCCAGTCTTCGCCATCGAGGCGGCGGCGCCCGGGATGCCCAGCCGAGGGACAGGGCGCTAAATCGCGCCGCTAGCTCTCCTCGTCCACCTCGTTCACCCGCCGCAGCGCCGCCTTGGCAGTGATCGAGTCGGGGTTCTTGCGCAGCGCCGTGAGCAGGTGCCGGCGCGCCGCCTTCGGGTTTCCGCAGGCGTGCTCGAGGATGCCCAGGATCACGTGCGGCTGGTCGAGATCGGGGGCCAGCGCTGCAGCCTTCTTCAAAAGCTTCCGCGGCTGCTTCGCACGTTCCTTCGCAGGGCCCGTTCCGTGCTCGAAGGTGGCAAAGGCGAGCATGCAGTAGTACTCGGGCTCGCGAGGGTTGAGGGAGACCGCGCGGGTGAAGGCGGCCACGGCCGTCGCCCAGTCCTTCTCCTTCATCGCCCGTTCACCGCGGCGCACCTCCACCTCGGCGTCCACATCGAGTGCGCTGCGGCGGCTGCTCGCGGCGTGCCGGGAGAGCACGTGCTCCAGGTAGGCCCGGCGCTTCTCCGCGTGCAGGAGGATGCGTCGCGCTGCGCTGACCTTCTCCAGCGCCTGCAGCATGAGCGGCTCCAGCTCCCCCAGCTCGTATTCGACCCAGGTGTCGGGATGGAAGCGGGTCGCCTTTTCCTGGTAGGCCGATTCGACCGCCTCCTCTCCGGCGTCGATCTCCACCCCCAGCGCTCGGAAGTAGCTCCCCCTCAGCGCCTCACCGACCTCCTCGCGGAGGGACTGCGCCGTCTCTGGAGGGAGCGCTTTCTTCTTGCGGCTGCCCGCGATCGATCGATAGGGACCCTCGTCTGCCCCCACGGGATCTTCGCTCCACTCGAGGGCACCCACCAGATCGAGGAACCACAAGAGGATCAGCGCGTCGCGCATGCGGCTGCCGGAGCCCGTGGCCAGGTCCCGTGCCCGCACGCGCCCGTCCAGCTTCAGCGCGAAGGCCATCTCCGGGCCGTCGAGTCGAATCTCGTTCACCAGCGGGCGAAAGCGCGCGCTGCGCCGGGGGTAGTCCCCCAGCTTCGTCCCCAGCGCCTCGCGGAAGAAGCGAAGCGGGAAGGCGTGTCGCGCCCCCTCTCGGATGAGAACGAGCGGCGGCAACTCGAGTGCGGGCACCTCCAGGGCACGCGATCGGCTCTCGACCATTCGCCAGCGCCCGTGCCGCGCCTGGAAGGCGTTGCGAATCGCCTCCCGCGCGTGGGCCCGGAGCAGGTCGTAGAGCGGCTCCCCCGCGTCGACCACCCCGGTGGCAACCAGCGCCGCGGCCTGGGAGAGCCCGTCGCGGGCCATGGTGTCGATTACCGCCTGGTACTGGGAATCGTCGATGACCGCGTGGTCGACCAGCCAGCGGACCAGGGAGTAGGCGCGCGAGGAGGCACTGTGACCGATGGGAGCGCCCTCCAAGAAGTGAATTCGCCGCTCCACCGCGCCCTCGACCAGCAGCAGGATTCCGGTCAGCCGCCGCGCCCACGCCGCGTGGACCAGCTCGGCGACGCGTCCCGTTGCCAGCTCCCCCTGTGCCACCACCTGCTCAGGTTCCGCCTCGGCACCCGCAGCATCCCGCTCGCCCGTTGCGGCGGGGCGCGCGGCACAGAGCTTCGCCACCCGCTCCAAGAGTTCCTTGGAGGTGGGGTCGGCGACATAGGCGTTGGCGCCCAGATCGAGGATGGCTTGCACGCCCAGCGTCTCACCCATATGGCCCCGGTCGTATACCAGGATGGGGACGGGGCGCCCGCCGGCTGCACGCACCCGCGCCGCCAGGTGGCGGCCGTCCTCCCCTGGCGGCAGGTGCAGGGAGACGACCAAGAGGTCCGGCCGCTCGTGGGCGAAGGCTTCGTAG
>CAYYHA010000065.1:0-17848 GCA_964471535.1 uncultured Myxococcia bacterium
GTCCTTAGTACGAGAGGACCGGGATGGACGCACCCCTGGTGAACCGGTTGTCACGCCAGTGGCACCGCCGGGTAGCCATGTGCGGAAAGGATAACCGCTGAAAGCATCTAAGCGGGAAGCCCCCCCCAAAACCAGGTCTCCCGACCGCAAGGTCCTAAAGGCCCGTTGTAGACTACGACGTTGATAGGCTGGAGGTGGAAGCGCAGCAATGCGTGCAGCTGACCAGTACTAATCGGCCGTGCGGCTTGGTCCTTCTTTTCTCGTCGTCGGAACACCGCGTGCGCAGGATTGGATGCCGTCCGAGGGGCGGTGGGATCCCTGGGTGGTGGTGATCGCGGCCGACGAGGGTCGAGGTCGAGGTCGAGAGCGGGTCGCCCGAGATCGGGTGGCCGCCGTGACCCATCGGCGTCGTGCGAGGGGCGCTGTGCCGAGATGCCTTCGATATTCGCTCGCAGATCGTGGTGCCTGGGGTCATAGAGCTCTGGGTTTGGGTGACTGTGAGAAGTGGATAGGTTCGTCGCGTCGTCTCCTGCGAAGCTGCCTCGCATCGAGGCAGCGCAGCGCCGCGGATGGCCGCCCTTGTGGCGGCACTGTCCGTTGGGCAGCGCGCGGAGGCGGATGGCGCAAGCTTTCCGGTGGCTATAGCGAGAGGGTCACACCCGTTCCCATCCCGAACACGGAAGTTAAGCCTCTCAGCGCCGATGGTACTGCACTGGAGACGGTGTGGGAGAGTAGGACGCCGCCGGATTTATTTTGGCCCCGAAGCGGAAACGCTTCGGGGTTTTTTTGTGGGTGCTGAGCTGGCGCAGGCCGGGTGGCGTGCGGTGAGGGAGGGGCCACAGCGGTTGACAGGTGAGGTATGTGGATGTAGGAGAGCACCCGACATGTACGGCACAGGAGGGAGCCCGATGGGGCGGATCGACCGAGGGGTGCTCTGGACGTTGGCGGGTCTGGCTGTGGTCGCGTTTCTGCTCGGCGCCTGCGCGCCCGCGCTCGAGAAGGGCGCGAGCCACGGGAGGCTGCAACAGGAGGTGCACCAGATTCCCCTCTACACGGAGCTTCGAGGTCGGATCGGCGTGGGGGAGGTCCGCAGCGACTACTACGGGGTGCGCTACTACGCCGGTTGGCGGCTGGGGCTCGAAGGTGGCAGCACGGTAGAGATCGACGTGCAGGGGCAGGGGACGGATCCCGTGCTCCTGGTCTACGAGGTCGACCTGCAGACGGGTGAGGCGAGCTTCGTTGGCCTCTCTGATGACGTTGGGGCGAGTCTCGACCCCGCGCTGGTACTTGCGGCGGACACGCCCGCGGAGTTGCTCCTCGTCGTCGCCGAATACTGGGGGCGCGCTGGCTCCTACCGGATCGAGGTTCGCTGCTTGGAGGGGGCCTGTCGCGACGCGGAAGGCTTGGCGTGCGGTGCCGCACGGGCCTGTCCGGAGGGGTACTGGTGCCGGGACGGACGCTGCAGCGAGCTCGGTCGCTGTGACGTGGCGGAAGCCTGTGCGACGCAGCCACTGGTGCATCCCATGTGCGTGGGGAGCTGGTCCTGCGAGGAGGCTCAGTGCGTGTGGCACTGCAGTGCGGACCCGGTTTCTCCGCCGCCCGGCCAGGGGGAGCCCTGTGCCGCGGGGGACCTGTGCGCGCCCGGGCTGAGCTGTGTGCACTACTATGGCATCGCGGGGCCGAGCGGCCCCGAGTTTACGAGCTGTGAGATTCCCTGCTCGGACGACGACGTGTGTCCCGAGGGGCAGCGCTGTCGTCTCGTCGCCGACGGGCCGGGTCAGGTCTGTCGCCCGTGAGCGGTTCCGGACCGGCGGTGTGAAGGCGGCTGCGCGCCTGCCCAGCGGGCCGTTGGCGCCTAGCCTCGGAGATCGTCGAGGTCGCGGCGAATCCGCGCCAGTGCGTAGGCGGCGAAGCAGAGGAGCGCACCGCCGATCAGGAGGAGGAGGCCGAGGGCCCGGCGTCGCTGTGCGGCCGTCGCGGCGCGTAGGAGATCCCGACGCGCTCCGAGTACTTTCAACTGCTCGGAAGCCTGTGCCGTGTCCAAGGTCCGCGTGAAGGCTTGTCCCCTTACCCGCGCCGCCTCCGCCAACGCACGGCTCTGTTCTTCCGCCCGCGTCACCGCGGCCGTGCCCTCGACGTGTAGCACCGCGCCCAGCGCCGCAGTGGCGAGGCCTAGGACGAGGAGTGCGAGGGGCAGCCGGGCTTGCCGCGTTGCCGACACGAACGTCAGCCTATGCCCGGCAGCACCAAGGCTGAAGGGGCATGGTAAACCGGGCGAGCGCGGTGAGAGACGGGCGAGGAGCTGGGCGCTACCCGGCAGAGGGAGGCTGCCGCGACTGGGACTATAGTGAACGGCATGAGCCGGCGTTTCGATCCGCGGGACGCGTACTTCAAGCGGGCCAAGGCGGAGGGCTATCGTGCCCGCAGCGCCTTCAAGCTCCAGGAGATCCTCGAGCGCCATCGGATCGTTCGCCGCGGCGATACCGTGCTCGATCTCGGTGCGGCGCCAGGCGGCTTTCTGCAGGTGCTCGCCGAAGCGGTTGGGCCGAGGGGAAAGGTGGTTGGGGTCGATCTCAAGCCGATCGCACCGCTGGGACTTCCCCAAGTGAAAACCCTGGTCGCCGACGTCGAATCGGAAGAACTCGACGCGGTGCTCCGTAGTGTCCACCCCGGGCGTTTTGCGGCTGTGGTGAGCGACATGGCGCCCGCAACCAGCGGCGTGGGGGATACTGATGTGGCGCGGTCCCTACGGCTCGTCGAGCGGGCGCTCGCACTTTGCGGCGACCACCTGCGGGGCGGGGGGGGCTTCGTCGCCAAGGCCTTCATGGGACGGGGCTTCGACGCTCTGATCGCCGCCAGCAAGCGCAGCTTCCGCCGGCTGAAGATCGTCCGTCCTCGCGCGACGCGGAGTCGCAGCCGGGAGTGCTTCCTCGTCGGTGAGGGCTACCGGCCGGCGCGTCGCCCTTGAGCGACCGCCGGGCACCGGGCCTGCTGCCGGCTGCCCGTCGGGCGTCCCCCGCGTGGCGGGGGGCGGCCACGGCGACACCTGGCCACGGCGCAGCGCAGTGGAGCCTTTAGGCCGGGCGCACGCGCAGGAAGCGCCGCTTACCAACCTGAATCAGGTGCTGGCCGGCCGGGAGTACGCCCTGTGGATCGGTGAAGCGCTCCCCATCGACCTTCACCCCGCCCTGTTTCACCAGTCGGCGGGCCTCGCTCTTACTCTTGGCCAGCCCTGTCTCGGTGAGCACGTCGGCGATCGGAGAGCCTCCGGGCTGGAAGGCAAAGGGGCGCTCCTCCACCTCCTCGGGCACCTCGCGGCGTGCATGGACACGTTCGAACTCCGCCTCTGCCGCCTCTGCGGCCGCCTGACCATGGTAGCGGGCGACGATCTCCTTCGCGAACGCGCTCTTGACCGCCTTGGGGTGGCGCTCGCCGCTGGCAACGGCCTTGCGCAGCCCTGCGATCTCCTCGAGCGAGCGGTCGGAGAGCAGCTCCAGATACCGCCACATCAGCGCATCGCTGATGCTCATCAGCTTCCCGTACATGGCGTCCGGGGGTTCGTCGATGCCGACGTAGTTGCCATGGCTCTTCGACATCTTCTCCCCGACCAGGATGCCGTCCACCTCCTTGGCATCGATGCCCTCGAGCAGGGGGCTGGTCAGGACGATCTGAGGGCGCTTGCCGTAGCTCTTCATCAGGTGTCGGCCCACGAGCAGGTTGAAGAGCTGGTCGGTACCGCCCAGCTCGATGTCCGCATCGAGGGCGACCGAGTCGTATCCCTGCAGCAAGGGGTAGAGAAATTCATGGATGCCGATGCTGTGCCCGGCGGCGAAGCGCCGCTTGAAATCGTCGCGCTCGAGCATCCGAGCGACCGTGTACTTCGCCGACAGCTCGATGATCCCCCGCGCCCCCAAGGGCTCGAGCCATTCTGAGTTGAAGCGCACGACGGTACGCGTCTCGTCGAGAATCTTGAAGACTTGCGCCTGAAAGGTCTTGGCGTTACGCGCGATCTCGTCAGCGGAGAGCGGCGGACGCGTGACGTTGCGACCGGTGGGGTCGCCGATCGCGGCCGTGAAGTCCCCGATGATGAAGACGACCTCGTGACCGAAGCGCTGGAAGCGGCGCATGCGGGTGAGCAGCACGGTGTGGCCGAGGTGGAGGTCCGGTGCCGTGGGGTCGAAGCCGGCTTTGACTCGTAGGGGTCGCCCGGTGCGGAGGCTCTCGTCGAGGCGCTCCCGCAGCTCCTCGGCCGTAACGAGGTCGACTGCTCCGCGCGTCAGCTCCCGTAGCTGCGTCTGAAGGTCTGCCGTCTGAAGCGGGACGTCTACCATGGGGCCGACTACGTCGCAGGTTCCCTCGCGAATCGCAACACCACCGAGGGCGTCACGAGCAGGTCGAGGCCCTGGTCGTGGCTCTCCCATGGCAGCTCAGGGAGAAGCTGGAAGTCCCAGGCCAGCCCCACCCGGACCGCATCGGGTCGGGCGGCAGAGAGAGTCGCGTCGTAGTAACCTCCGCCGCGGCCAAGCCGTCTGCCACGGCGGTCGAAGGCGAGGCCGGGGACCACGAAGAGATCGATCGCGGCCACGGGGCAGGGCGGATGTCGCCGCGGGTCGGGGGCATCGATGCCGTAGCGACCGGGCAGTAGCTGCGCAGGGTCGCTCACCTGGAAGAAATCGAGGCAGCGGCCGGTGGGGGCGAGTGCCGGGAAGACGAAGCGGCGCCCGGCTGCGACACTGCAGCGCGGATCGAGTTCGCCGGCATGCCCCGCGTAGAGCGCGATCGTGCCCGACCGCTCCCACTCCGGGAGGGCGGCGAGGCGGCGGCAGGCGGCCGCCGACGCCTCCTGCACTGCTGCTTCGGAGAGGCCCCGCCGCCGCACGCGCATGGCCTCACGCACCCGGTGTTTCTCTGCGGCGATGGTGGTAGCCCTCGACATCGAAAAAAACCCCGCCTGGGCCGTGTGGGTCGCTTCAACCGAACCCTGATTGCTCAGGTGGGCGGCCTGTGAGGTGCCGTAGGCTTCCCCTGCAAAGGGGCATGCACATGGCATCCCAGTGAAGCCTCCCCGGTTGAAAGGTAGGCTCGGATTTCACAACACATCACGAACCCGGCAGGGAGAGATCGTCTATGGAGCGTTTGGCGCATCATAGCCCGGAATCCGCCCCATCGCCTGCCCACGCGGGAGCCTCCTCGTCCGCCCGGGAGAGGCGCGCCAGCTCCCGCTCCACCAGGGCGAGCAGCTGTTCCCCCCGCGCCCGCACTGCCGCGCGGAAAGCCGCGGCATCGGTCTCGAGACCTTCGAGCCGGGCCTCCGTTTCGAGGAGAGCATCGGCCAGCGCCAAGGCGGCCATGACGGCGAGGTGCCGGGGCTCGACCTCATGGGTGGCCGACTGGATGCGTTGCATCTCCTCGCCCACCCGCTGTGCCGCCGCCTCGACCCGCTCGCGCGCCGCGGCGGTGGCTTCGGTGCGCACGGGGTACCGGTGTCCGAGGATCGCGACCTCGATGCGCTGTGTCCTCGCCAAGTCTGCCTCCTCGAGTCGAATGCCGCCGGCATTCTATCGTCCATCCCCCGCGTGCACAGCGACGGGCGTCCGACGCGCCGGCACAGAGGTGACAGCCGGGCTGGCACCATAGGGTGCGCCCTCGCCGGACGTCAAGGACATGTCTGTGGCTAATATGCTGAAAACACAAGGGAAAAGCTGCCTCATACGGGCGCCTTGCGTGCTATGCTCCGGCCCCATGTGGCACCGATCCACCGCACGCCTCCCGAACCGTCGCGTCGTCCTTGGCACCCTGATCCGTCTCCGCTTCTGCCTCGCCGCCGGCCTCTGTCTCCCGGCCGGCCTTGCGAGCGCGGGAGCCGCCAAGCAAGAGGCAGCCGCGCTGTGGCGCGGGCCTGCGGGGGTGATGCGGATCCACGAGGAGCGGGGAGGGCGCCTCGTGGGAACCCTGGTCGAAGCAGCCCCCGGTTGCTCCATCCAGCCGGGGGCCCGGGTGCTCGAGGGTGTGCTGCAGGGGGGCAACTTCACCGGGAAGGTACGTGTCTGCCTCGAAGGCTGCAGCGCCCAGGGCGAGGCTCCGTTCGCCTTCGCGATGCTCGTGAAGCGCAAGGACCGGCTTTCGGGTGCCGCCCATGCCCGGGCCCCGGCAGGTTGTCGGGTTGCCGGCTTGAGCGCGAAGGGCGGCCTCGTGGTGGAGCGGATGCGCCAGGGCGGCGACTCCAGGGGGCACCGCGGCGAGACCTATGACCCGCGCCACTACGGAGATGCGCGGGTCCAAGCGATGGAGATCGCCCGTGTGGGCGCAGCCTACCTCGCCAAGGGACGCTTTCAAAAGGCGCGGCAGAAGTTCCAGGAGGCGGTCACCAAGGACCCCAGCTATGCCGAGGGGTACAACGGCATTGGGGTCACCTATGCGGCGGAGAACGACTTCAAGGAGGCCCTTCAGTGGTACCAGCGCTCCATCGCCGCCAATCCGGAGATTGGGGATGCGTACTACAACCTGGCCTGTGCCTATGCCCGCACCGGTGATCCGAAGATGGCGGTCAATTACCTGCGCATCGCCGTCCTGAACGGCTATGCGCAGCCAGAGCAGATTGCGGCGGATCCCGACCTCGAGACGCTGCACGACCGGGCCGACTTCCAGGCCGTGCTCCGCTTGGCGAAGACGAGCGAGGCGTCGTCGGACAGCGGCCCGCGCCCCTAGAGGGCACGTACGCGTGCAGCCACGGCGGGGAGGACCTCGGCCACGTACTCGATCTCCTCCGGCCGGGTGTAGCGGGAGAGCGAGAGGCGCAGCGAACTCTGCAGCCGGTCCGCGGGAAGGCCCATGGCGCGGAGCACGTGGCTGGGCTCGATGGACCCGGAGGAGCAGGCGGAGCCCGAGGAGCAGTAGATGCCCTCCCGGTCGAGACCGATGAGCAACGCCTCGGCTTCCGCGCCGGGAATGCTGATGTTCAGCGTGTTCGGCACCCGCAGCGCTCGCGCCTCTGGACCGTTGACCGCGAGGCCCTCGATGCGCGCGTGCAGCGCCTCCTCGAGCGCATCCCGAAGCGCAGCGACGCGCTCCATCACTCCGCTTCGCAGACCGTCGGTGGCCAGCTCGACGGCCTTGGCGAGGCCGGCGACGTGCGCGGTGTCCTCCGTCCCCGCCCGCAGGCCCCGCTCCTGGCCTCCGCCGACGATGAGCGGTTCCAGCCGCATGCCACTGCGGACCAGGAGCAGGCCGGCACCCTTCGGCCCATGGAACTTGTGCGCGCTCGCGGAGAGCAGATCGACGGGCAGGGCTCCGAAGTCGATGGGCACCTTCCCGAGGGCCTGTACCGCGTCCGTGTGGAAGCGGATGCCCCGCTGGCGGCAAACCTCGCCAATTTCTCGGATGGGCAGGAGCACGCCGGTCTCGTTGTTGGCCATCATCACCGAGACGAGCACGGTGTCCTCCCGCAGCGCCTCGACGACCGCGGCGGGATCGATGGTTCCGTCGGGGCGTGGCGGGACGGCCGAAAGCTCGGCACCGAGTTTCTCCTTGCACCAGCGGGCCGCTGCGAGAACTGCCGAGTGCTCGACGGCTGTGACCACAATGTGCTTGCCGCGGTCCCGAAGCGCCAAGAAGCTGCCGACGAGGGCCAGCGTATCGCTCTCGGAGCCGCCGCCCGTGAAGACGACCTCGCGCGGCTGGCATCCAAGGCATTGCGCCACCGATTCACGCGCCTCATCGAGGATGCGGCGGGCCGCCCGCCCCGGCCGGTGGATGCTGCTCGGGTTTCCAGGCACCTCCGCGAGGACTCGGCGCATCGTCTCGACCACTTCGGGAGCCGGTGCGGTGGTGGCGTTGTTGTCGAGGTAGACCTGCATCGTCGATGGAAAGTGTGTGGCCCGGGCCCTCCACCGAAGAGATCCTAGACGAGGCGCTCGGGCTCGATTTCGGCCACGCAGAGGGCGTTCAGGAAGCGCGACTTCACCTCCTCTGTCAAGGCCTTGGCCTTGCGCTTGCCCAGCCCCGAGAGCGGAATCCGTGCGCCGGCCATCTGGCCGTGGCCGCCCGCCGACCCACCGAGGTCCGAGGTTAGCTCGCGCACCTTGTTGCCCGCATTGCGGCGCTTGTCGTTGGTGCGCACCGAGAGGAAGAGCTCCTCTTCGAAGCGCCCGAGGGCGACCGTCCACTTCGCCCCTTCGAGCTGGATGAAGCGCTCTGCAATCTCCGGGACGATGTCGGGTGTGTATGCCTCACCCAGGTCGAGGAGCACCACGTTGCCGTAGATGCGAGCCGCTTCGATGGCGTGATGGTAGGCGACGAAATAGCTCCGCGGGACCTCGGGGTGTTCGATACGGGTGAGCAGGGTCTGGTCGGAGAGGGGGAAGAGCCAGTTGTAGGCCTCGGTATCGGCCGCGTTCGACTCCCGGCCGAGGGAGCGCGTGTCCGTCTTCACGCCGTAGAAGAGCGCCGTGGCCAGCTCGGGCCCCGGCTTCAGCCCCGCGGCCCGGATGAGTTGGGTGACGATGGAGCTGGTGGCTCCGTAGTCACCCGAGACGATGGAGAGCCCAGCCCCCTCACCGCCTTCACGAAGCGGATGATGATCGACGACGAGGTCGATGGTGCGATCGAGCGGGGCACTGTGGTTTCCGGTCGCAGGCTGCGTGTCGACCAGGGCAAGGAAATCCTTGGTGCCAAAGCGAATCCGATGCACCGGGACCATGGGCACCTTGAGCACCCGGACGAACTCACGGTTCTCGGCCCGTCCGATGATCCCCCCATAGGCCAGCTCACAGGGTAGGCCGTGGCGCTCTTCGAGCAGCCACTTGATCCCCGCTGCCGAGGCCATGGCGTCTGGGTCGGGATTGTCGTGGGTCAAGGCGACCGCAGACCTCCGCCCCGCCGCCAGGCGGTCGAGCGCCTTCAGCCAACGTGACGGAGCGTGGGAAAGGGCCATGATCGGGAACGTTACCGGGGTGCCGGGGGAGGGCCAAGGCGCTGCGGGATCGACGGTGCAGGCTAGAGAAGGTGCCCAGAGCGCTCCTTCTTGGTCTTCAGGTACCGGGCGTTCTCCGGCCGGATGCCGACCCGGATGGGACGGCGCTCGACCACCTCGATGCCGTGTGCCTCGAGGCCGGCGATCTTACGAGGGTTGTTGGTATACAGGGCGACCCGCTCGATGCCCAAGAGCGCCAGCATCCCCGCCGCGATATCGTAGCGGCGCAGGTCGTCGTCGAAGCCGAGGTGGTGGTTCGCCTCCACCGTGTCCAGCCCCTGCTCCTGCAGCGCGTAGGCGCGGATCTTGTTGGACAGGCCGATGCCGCGGCCCTCCTGGCGCAGGTAGAGCAGCGCCCCGTGGGGCTGTCGCCCCAGCGCCGCCTGCGCGTGCAGGAGTTGGGCACGGCAGTCGCAGCGGACCGAGGAGAAGACGTCACCGGTGAGGCATTCGCTGTGGATGCGCACCGGGACCACAGTCCCGGGGGTGGGAGTTCCACGGCGGAGGGCGGCATGCTCCGCCTCGTCGAGAGAGGTGCGGAAGACGAAGATCTCGAAGCGTCCGAGCTCCGTGGGCAACCGTGCCGAGGACTCCTTCCACACGCGGACCCCTGGCGCCACTTCAAGGCAGCCCGGACCTAGCCATCGAAACGGTGGTGGCCTGTCGTCGCGCTGTGCGTGGGCAGTGGCGTGCATCGGCTACCTCCCTCCCGACGGGGTCGTTTCGAGCACCGCGGCTGTCGCATGGGATGGCGTCGGGTGTGGACCGGCGCCGGGGTACCGCAGCGGCGATGCGTCGAGGTGCGAAGCTCGAGCTGGCGGGACTGCGGCGGATGACACTTCGACGGATGCGGCGGCGCCACGGTCTGCGCGGAGCCTTCAGCCGGCGCGACCCGCGAGGCGCTCCTCCTCCATGCTTCGAAGGAACTTGAGCAGGCCGTTCAGGCTGTTCTCCATCGATTCCACCAAGAGATCGCGCAGATCGTTGGGACTGCCCTTGAGGGCCTGGTAGTAGCGCTCGCGGTCCTGGGCGTGGATGACCACTGGGAAGTACCCCGCGCGCATCAGCAAGACGTTGCTCATCAGCCGGCCCACCACGCCGGAGGCCTCGGACCAGGGAAAGACCTGCATGAACTTCCAGCCGAAGAGGGCCGCCTGTTTGATGGGGTGCAGGCTGCGGAAGTCGCGCGAGTTGGCGTCCGCAATCACCTCCTCGAGGCGCTCTGGAATCTGCTCGGGCGGCACGATCTCATGGAAATAGGTTCGGTGAAGGGGGATGTCCTTGCGGTACTTCCCCTTGTCGCGGTCGAGTCCCATGAAGATCATCTGGTAGAACTCATCGAAGAGTTCGGCGTTGAACTTGAACCGCTTCAGCTTCACCAACTCCCGCGCCCGCTCGAGGGCGGCATGGTGGGCACGGATCTTCTTGAAGAGGGTGACGTTCGCCAGATCGGTGATCACCGTCTGCGTCATGGCGCCGTGGATCTCGGCCTCGGTGAGGACGTTCCCCTCGAGGGCGTTCTCGTGGTGAATCCAACTGTAGTCGAGCGCTCGATTCAGGCGCTCCCGGTCCTCCGCCGGGGCCTCCTCGAGGGCGTCTCGAAGCTCGTCGGTCAGGTCGTCGATCTCGAGGTATCGCGTCTGCATCCCAAAGGCTCTCCAGAGTGGCTTGCCCTGCTGCGGTGGCAGGATCCGATGGCAGGTTGGGGTGGCAGGGTCCTTGCCCAAGGGCGGGAAAGGCCCCAGGATCGCCGTGGCGATGGCCAGGTCGTCCAAACGCTGAACACTCGGGCACCGGGGAGGCATTCCCGAAGAAAGCCGAGTCACACCGCCAACTTACGCGGCGCGGACCGTAGCGACCGCCCACCGGCGTGTCAAGATCGAGGGCGGAAGGTGCCCTTCAGTGCCCAAAGGACGAGCACGGCCGCCAGCAGCGTCCAGACCAGGCTCCACACCAGGGCGGGAACGGGGAGCCGGTCCGCGAGCAGGTCGGCATCGGTGCGCCCGAGGGGGCCGCTCTCCCACGGCAGGGTCCACAGATCCGCCCGCAGGTCGAAGAGTGCGTAGAGGCAGACGAAGGCGGCGATGAAGACCGCGACGGGATGGACGAGGAAGCCCGGCAGCCAGCGAGCCCCCGCCAGCAAGGCCCCCGCCGCGAGCACGGCGAAGCCCAACGAGAAGGCATCCCGGAGGAAGAGCACCGCCAGCACGAGGAGGGCGGCGCCGAGCGTCCCCAGCACCCATCGTGCGCGCTCGGGCGCTGCGGCGAGGCGAAGGGCGAGGGCCCCAAAGAAGGCGCTGCCCAGGTAGCCCGCCGACGCGATGACCACCTCGCGCCACAGGCTCGCCGGATACTGGCTGTGCGTGACGCCACCCTGCCGGGCGTCGATGCTGATGCGCTCGACGGTGCCCCCGACGAGATAGGTGGCCAGCGTGTGGCCGGCCTCGTGCAAGATCACCGACAGGAGCTTCAGTGGGTAGAGGAGGGGGCTGTTCCAGAAGGTGAGGCCGAGGACCCCAGCGCCCACGACCAGGGCCCAGGACGGCAGGTGCACGGTGGGGCGAGTCCTTTGGCGCATGGTCGTCGGGCCTTCGCAGGCGCGGGGTGCGCGGGATCAGATGACGACGAAGAAGCTTCGGCAGGCCTGATCGATTAGGTTCTGGGAGAGGGTGGGACGCCGCCCGAGAAAGCGCGCGGCGTCGCAGAGCAGCTGCACGATGTCCCGCGGATGACAGGCGCGGAGCTCCATCCCAGTGGCGCGGTAGTAGGTGTCGATGATGTAGTCGACAGCGCTGTCGTTGTAGGGAATCTCCGCCGCCTTGCAGACGCGCCGGAAGATCTCCCGGTAGTTCCGCTCCGAAGGGTTGCCGATCTCGATCTTGTACTTGATGCGGCGGAGGAATGCCTCGTCGACCAGCTCCTTGGGGTCGAGGTTCGTCGAGAAGACGATGAGCTCGTCGAAGGGCACCTCGAACTTCTTACCCGTGTGCAGCGTGAGGAAGTCGATGTGTTTCTCGAGAGGCACGATCCACCGGTTCAAGAGGTCGGTGGGATGGACGCGCTGGCGGCCGAAGTCGTCGATGAGGAGCATCCCACCGTTGGCCTTCACCTGAAACGGCGCTTCGTAGAACTTCGCATCGGAGTTCCAGATGAGGTCGAGGGTTTCGAGGGTCAGCTCGCCCCCCACGACCACCGAGGGCCGGCGGCAGAGCATCCAGCGGCGGTCCATCTCGAAGCGCTTGGTCCGGCCGGTGTGTGGATCCTCCGTTTCCAGGGGCACCTCGATATGGGCCAGAGGGTCGTAGACCTTGATGATCTGGCCGTCGATCTCCAGCGCATGTGGCACGTAGACCTCGCCACCGAGGACCTGCGAGATGGTCTCGGCGATGGTGGTCTTCCCGTTTCCCGGCGGCCCGTAGAGGAAGAGGGAGCGCGAGGCGTTTACCGCGGGACCGAAGCGGTCTAGGAGGGCGTCGTCGATGACCAAGTGGCGGAAGGCGCGGGCCAACTCGTCGCGGCTGACGAAGGAGAAGCCCTCCTTCTGAGACATGATGAGCGCGTTGTACTGGAGGATGGGTACCGGAGCCGGCCCGATGTAGGTGGAACGCTGTAGCGCCTCCCGTGCCGCATGTCGGCCCCGATCCGTCAGCACGAAGTCCACGCTCGCCCGGCCGAAACCCTTGCCGCCACGGAGGTCCACCTGCTGCTCGGAGACCATGAAGTCCAGCACCTCGCTCACGATGCTCCAGGCCAGCCCGAGCTCGGAAGCCAGATCGACGCCGCTCATGACGCCGCCGTAGTAGAGGAAGCGCAAGGCCAGGTCCTGGATGAGTCCCAGCGACAGGCCGGTCTCGTCGAGCACCTTCGGTTCGGGCGGGGCCAGATCCAGGATCTCTGGCCGGTCGAGACCGTACACGTTGGTGGCGGAGGCCTGCTTCTCCGTACCCGGCTCGCTCATGGGGCCATGGTAATCCAGATGCGGCGGAGGCTCACAGATAGGTCAGCCAGGCCTCGCTCTCCGGCGCCTCACCGCGCACTGCGCGGAAGTAAGCCGCCTGCACCCGCTGCGTTACCGGCCCAGGGGTGCCGGTCCCGATGGTGCGGCCATCGATCTCCCGCACGGGCGTCACCTCCGCGGCCGTCCCGGTCATGAACACCTCGTCCGCCGTCCAGAGGACGTCGCGGCTGTAACGGGTCTCCACCACTGGGATCTCCAGTGACTCGGCCAGGCGGAGCACCGTGTCCCGGGTGATCCCAGCCAGGATGCTGCCCGTCTCCGGCGTGGTGTAGAGGGTCCCGCCGCGCACACAGAAGACGTTCTCTCCCGAAGCCTCGGAGACGAAGCCCTCTGGGTCGAGGAGGATCGCTTCATCGAAGCCGTCGAGGAGGGCCTCCCGTTTGGCGAGGATGGAGTTGACGTACTGCCCGACGATCTTCCCCTTGACCATGGAGGTGTTGACATGGGGCCGGGTGAAGGAACTCACCTTCGCGCGGATCCCAGTCTTCAGGTTCTCCTCCCCCAGGTAGGCGCCCCATTCCCAGGTCGCGATCACCACCACCGTGCGATTCGACATGGCGCCGAGGCCCATCTGTCCCGGACCGACGATGGCCAGCGGCCGGAGATAACAGGGGCGGGCGCCGTTTCGGCGTACCGTCTCCAGGCAGGCGTCCGCGAGCACGTCGAGGGTGTAGGGGATGGGTAGGAGGCAGATCCGAGCCGAGTCGAGGAAGCGGCGCAGGTGCTCGCGCAGCCGGAACACGGCCACCCGGCCGTCGTGGGTCTCGTAGGCGCGGATCCCTTCGAAGACGCCCAGTCCGTAGTGGAGTGTGTGCGTCAGGACGTGCACCTTCGCCTCCTCCCAGGGCACGAAGGTGCCGTCGATCCAGACATAATCGGCTTTCGGGGGCGAGGGATCGGTGCTCACTGCGGTACCTCCGGGCCGGCGTGCGCCGGGAAGGCTCTGGTACCACCGCCCCGGCCGCCGGGGCAACGCGCCCTGCCGTGCGATGCCGCAGCCTCCCGCCGTTTCCCGACGCGCTACGGGGAATCTTCGGAGAGTGCGGGCAGAGGGCTGAGCAAGCGCGCGATGAGCGGAAGCTCGTACCCGAACTCCTCCCGTCCCGATCGCAGCGCCCGAAGGATGTGGTCGATGTCGGGGACCAGATCAAGGGGTGAGAGGGTCCGTGTGAAGGTCTGCACGATGTGCGCGTATCGGAGATTCCGCCGCACGTTCGTCTGTGCCATGCGCTGAATTGGGATCCACAGGGGGGAGGTCAGCTTGGGGGCGAAGGCATCGAGGGCAACGATCAGCGCGTTGCGGCGCCCCACCAGCCCGGACTGTACTGCGCGCCAAGCCGCGCGGGCCGGCACGTTGTCCACGAGGCCGCCGTCGATGAGCCGCGCGATCTCCTCCTGTTCGAGCATCGCCTCGAGCAGCGCCTCCATCTCGGGATCCTCGCGGAGGATGTCGTAGTGCAGCATGCCTGGCACCGCGGATGAGAAGCCCATGGCATCGAGCACCTGAAAGCGGTCGGTCCGTGCATCGGCGCCGATGACGAGTGCCTTCAGGATCCCCGGACGCATGACGAAATCCGTCAGAGTTCGGACCAGGGAGGTCACCATCTTTCGAGTGGCCGAGATGCCCAGTCGACTGGCGATGCCCGGCTCGAATCGCCGTTCGTACCACTCCGGGTCGTGGGGTACCTCGCCGGCACGGATACCCGCGATGGTGATAAGCAGAGGGATCTCCAGGTCCGCCATCGTCATCGGCGTCGCACCATCGAGGAGGAAGTGCCTGCCGATGCCTTCACGCAGATAGAGGCGAAGCGGGGCCGGCAATCCGAAGCGACTCTGCACCGAGAGGGGACGGAAGAGCTTCGGCCAGGAGAGGTCCTTCACCACCTCCACCACCTCGGCGGCCTCGAAATGGCGCCGTCGAGCCCGGAAGCCGGCGAGGATGGCACCGATGCTCGTCCCCGAGAGCAGCGCTGGAACGATCCCGCGGTCTTCGAGGGCGTGAAAGGCACCGAGGAAGACGTAGCCGGTGCCCCCACCGCCTCCACAGACGAGCACGAGCCTCTTCTCGCGGATTTCCGCTTCGACCTCCTCCCAGGGGAGCATGGTGGCGGTCGTCTCGCGGATGCGATCTCGGTGCTCCTTCGCCAACTCCCAGATCACTGGGAGCAGCGCGGTCAGCTCCGGTCGCTCCACGACGCCGCGGCGATCGAGGAGCAGCGGGCCGAGGGTGTCGGTCAGGCGTTCACGGAGGGGCTGCGTCAGATCGGTGAGGTCCACGTCGCGGCCGTCCGAGGTCCGCACCTCGCAAACACGCGCCAGCGAGAGCGCATAGCGCAGCTTCGCCTCCTCCTCGGCCGACAGCCAGGAGGGAGCATCCAAGCTCGCGCGCACGAGAGCCACTTCCATGTCCTCGAGCGGGCGCAGCGCCGCGTGGCGCTTCGACAGGTGGCGTGAGACCGTCATACCGGGTCAGGCGTTCCGGTTGCTCGAGGAGAAGAGACGCAGCTCACGCAACGCTTCGGTGCAATCTGGGTTGCACTGGATCGCCTTCTCGAACTGCTTCTCGGCCTTGTCGGCGCGACCGAGCGCCTTGTAGAGATAGCCGAGGAAGAGGTACGCCTTGTCCAGCTTTGGGTTGAGCTGTATGGCCCGCATGATGTGGTCGAGTGCTTCCTCGGCCGCGGCGGCGTCGCTCGGAGCACGCTGGAAGGCGGCCCAGCCGAGATAGGCGTGGAACTCCCCTTCTTCCGGGTAAAGCTCCGCTGCCTCCTGGAATGCAGCATAGGCCTCTTGGTAACGCCCCTTTCGCAAATGGGTCTCGCCGCGCTGGAACTTTCCCTCGGCTGCGAGGATCTTCGAGACCTCGTCGCTCATCTCCTTCTTTCTCGGGCCCGAGGAGATCTGCTGGAGGTAGGCGTTTCGCTCCTCGGGATCGCAGAGCGTCTCGTAGGCGCGGGTCACGAGGTCGTAAATCTCACCGGCGAGCTGCTTGACTTCGTCGGCCATGGAGCCGGCAATCTTGTCGGGATGGTATTCCCGGGCCAGCGAGAAGAAGGCCTTCTGAATCTCACCCGGCTGTGCGTCCCGCGAGACCCCTAGGATCTCGAAGTAGGTCTGCCGGCGCATCTCTTCCAGATCCGTGCGCAGCTTCTTCTTGAGACTGCGGTCGGCCGCCGTGGAGACCCGGGTGGCCAGGCCGGCGACCTCCGGGAGAAGTGCACCCGAGCGGCGGCGCCCCTTCAGCGGCGGAGGCCGGACCTTGCCCTTGGGCAGCCGCGGGGGCTCTGCGGCGGAAGCCGGCGTCTTGGCACGCGTCTCCGACAGCGTGATCACCTGCGCCGCCTTCAGTGCGTAGAGGAGTTTGTATGCGGTCCCCTCGTCGAGGGGGCCGAAACGGACCAATTGGTCCACGGTCTTCTTCCCGTCGATCTGGGCGACGAAGCCCTCCGCCTCGGGGGAGAGGTCCAGCTCCTGGAAGCGGTAGAGGGGATCGGCCGAGGGTTGGACGTAGTAGGCGCTGACCGGCCCCAAGCGCGCCCGTGCCCGCGCCGCGGTCCACTTCGCCAGGACTCCGTCGGCGATGAGCGAAGCCGGCGTTCCGTCGAGGGTGACCGTCTGAGAGGGGAGTTCCGTGCGCGGCGTGAACTGGTAGCTGCCCGTGGTCCAGGAGAAGACTTCGAGCAGCTTGGTGCGCAGCTGCTGCTCCAGCGCATATACCAAGTTGTGCGGCGAGATGAGCCCCATCTCGATGAGCACCGTGCCTTGCATGCGGCCGGAGCTGCGCATCAGCTCGAGGGACCGCTCGCACTGCGCTTCGGTGATCATGCGCTCGCGCACCATCACCTTTCCAAGGCACTCGGAGAGAAGGTTGCTCTTCACGGAGATGGGGTAGCCATCCTTCAGGTAGACGATCTTCTTGACCCGGTCCCGCCGGAGCAGCAGCGCTCCGGTGGCTTTCCACCGGTAGAGTTCGGCCAGGAGTTCGGGGAAGGGGCGGTCGGCCAAGTCGCCGCGGCCAACCCCATGGCCACGGAAGGCCTGGCGGCTCACCTCCTCCACCAGCGCGACCTCCTCCCGACTCTCCTCCGTGGCAAAGCTCTCGTCCGGCGCGGCCTCGACGCGCGCCCTGTCCTCCTCCGCCCGCGCCGCCGAGGGATAGGCGTCGCCAAAGATCTTGCGGAGCAGCGCCAGCAGCTCCTCGTTCTTCACGGGCTTGTCTAGGTAGGCCTCCACCCGGTACTTCGCCTTTGCCTCGTGCCGGTGGTGGAGTCCCCGGTAGATGCCGGAGACCATGACGATGGGCACGTTTCGCCCCTCGGGCAGCTTCCGGATGCGTTCCGCGACCTGAAAGCCATTTCGCACCGGGAGGAGGCAGTCGAGGATCACGCAGTCGACCTCCCGTGCCTTGAAGGTCTTGAGCGCCCACTCGCCGTCGCGCTCGACCACCACCGCAAACCCTTCCCGGGTCAGGATCTCACTCCACATGCGGGCCAGGGGCCGGTCGTCCTCGGCGATGAGAATGGTCTTGGTCACGCCGTCTTTCCCTCGTTGCTGCTTCCTAGGATCTCGTCGTGGATGCTTCGCACGTCGTCGGTCACGCGTCGATACTCGGCGAGGAGTGCCTCTCCGGGCTTGGGCCCACTCTGGAACCCGGTCCGCCGGGCCAAGACATCGAGGTCGCGCCCAGCCGTGGGCATGCGGTCGATGGGACGATCATGCACGATACGCAGCCGATTCTCGAGCGTCCGGAGAAAGCGGTAGGCGCGGTGCAGGCGCCGTCCCCGCGCCGCGTCGAGCACCCCCGCGTCCATCAGCGCCTCCAGCGCCGCCAGAGTGGACGGGCTGCGCAGCTCAGGGCG
>CAYYHA010000066.1:0-17662 GCA_964471535.1 uncultured Myxococcia bacterium
GGGTTGGATGCGGCCGGGGCCGCGGCGCGTCGGGGTGGTGGGGCCTCAGGCATCCGCGGGCGCCGTGGTGGGGGCGCCTCGGGCATGCTCCGGCGCTGCGGCGGCACCACGCCGGCGGGAGCGCCTGGATCGGTGCCCTCGTCGTCGAAGGGGCCGCCGGGCGCCTCGCCCGGATCGGTGCCCTCGTCCTCGAAAGCGGCGCCGGGCGCGGCGCCCGGATCGGTGCCCTCGTCGTCGAGGTCCTCCTCGAGGAAGCTGGCGTCGAGGATGTAGTCACACTGCTCGCAGATCGCCGTGCCCGCCGGGTTCTCCGTACCGCACGAAGGACATTTCATCGGGGCGACTCTAGCAGGGGCCGCGCCGCTTCACACGCCGTCGCGCTGCGTGGGGCGGTCGGGTCCCTCCGCTCGGCGTGGCCGCGCGCTCACCGGCGGCGTCCGACGGCGGGCCGCTGCGTTGGCGGCGGTGCGCCGCAGGCCTAGAAGCGGTGGCGGCAGTAGGGGCACTCGCTCCCCGGAGCCCCCGCGTCCACCCCGAGATCGGTGTGGCAGCTCGGGCAGACGCAGGTGAACACGTGACCGCACCAGTCACAGCGCTCCCCGGGCCGCCCCTCGATGGGCAGCACCGCGTTGCAGCCAGGGCAGGTGGTGCGGCGCCGCCGCTCGAGTCCCGCGAGTTCACGCTGCGGCAGGCCGCGGGCGCGCAGCGTTCGGATGGCTGTCCGCCAGCGCTGCACGTACTCGGTGCCCTCGTCGACCCATCCGGCGAGCGAGAGCTGCTCGATGAGCGCATCGAGGGTGCGCTCCACCGCGATGAACGCGTCCTCGAGGTTGCGAAGGCGTAGCTCGGCGTCTGCCTGCGCCTCGGCGAAGTGCATGTTGAGTTCGGCCTGCCGGCGATCCCGAGCCATGGTGCAACGCTCCCATGCGGCCGCAGCCCGGTCAATCGCCGGGCGCGCGGTCCTCGCCGACCCAGATCGGCCCTGCCGCCGGCCGAGGCGGGTGGAGGGGCGGTGCCTGCGCACGGTGGCCCCTGGTGGAGGCATAAAGGCGTAGATATTTCAGTGGCTTATGCCTGCTTAGCGCCTGCCGGCCCGCGCGGGCGGCTGAGGCGTCTTTGCCAGGGGGTCCCGCGGGCCGCTAACCTGGGCCTACGCTGGCCTCCCGGGGGAGGCCGGCAGGTCACAGGTCCATGGCGCGAAGCGACAAGTCGGCGTCCGCCGCTCGGGCGGCGGGCCACGGGGGAAGCGGCAGGGAAGCGCTGTGCTCCCACACGCATTCCGCAGGCGCTTCGGGGAGCCCCCGGTGAGAGCCCCGAGCCTTCAGGTGGGCCGGGAATCCCGGACCGTTGCGGTCGAGGTGGAGAAGGGGGCGATCCGTGCCTTTGCCGCCGCCACCGGCGACACGAGCCCCCTCCATCTCTCCGAGTCGGCGGCGCGCCGGGCCGGCTATGCAGGGCTTCTCGCCCCTGCCACCTTCCCCCTCTCCTTCGCCTCGGAGCAGGAGATCGCCGAGTGGCTGGGGTTGCCCGAGGGGACGCTCCTGGCCGAGCAGGCCTTCGAGTACGAGCGGCCCATCGTCGCCGGCGACAAGCTGAAGGTCGTCTATCGCATCTCCGAAGTGGAGCGGCGGGCAGGGATGGGCGGCGAGGTCACCCTGGTCGTGGTGGAGGAGGAAGGCCGCGACTACCACGGTGAGCGGGTCTACCGCGGCCGGCGCACCCACATCGTACGAGGCGGGTAGGGGAGCGGAGGTCGTGATGGCAACGGGGGTCACCCAAGAGGCGAAGCGCTACTGGTCGGAGCTCGAGGTGGGGCAGGCGCTCCCCGACGAAGTCCACGGACCCCTCGACCGTCTCGCCCTCGTACGCTACGCCGGCGCCACGGGGCGCTACGACCGCCGCTGCGTCGACGAGCCCTTCGCTCAAGCCGCCGGGCTGCCCAGCGTGCAGGCCGACTCGACGCTCCTTCTCACCTGGGCCGCTGCCGCAGTGCGACGCTTCTTGGGGACGAGCGGCCAGATCCAGGCGCTCGGCGCGCGGTTCGTGAAGATCGTCTGGCCCGGGGATACGGTCACCGTCCGCGGCCGCATCGTGCGCCTTCACCACGCCGCGGGGCGGTACACCGCCGAGTTCGACCTGTGGGCGGAGAACCAGCGTGGGGATCTGGTGCTGAAGGGTTCGGCGGTGGTGCGGCTGCACCACTCGGCCGAAGACGAGGCCCGGCAGGCTCGGGGTGAGGCACCTCTGGTGCTCGAGGAGCCCCCGCCGCCCCCCCTCGAAGCACGGCTGGGGGCGCCCATCGCCGGCTTCTCGCCGGCCTCGCAAAAGCGCAGCAGAGCGCGAGCGAAGCAGTCGCGGACGCCAGCCACCCGCCGAAAGAAGGCGCCGACGCAAGCGCGGAGCGGAGCGCGGAAGAGCGAGCGGTCCGCGGGCCGGACGCGCGCCAAAGGCAAGGAGCGCAGTGCGGCGGCGCGCACGAAGAAGAAGCAGGCGACCTCGAAGCAGCGGGTTGCGGGCCAAAAGACCAAGGCCAAGAGTTCCAAGGCCGCCTCCAAGAAGAAGAAGAGTCCGGCGGGTGCGCGGACACCCAAGCGGTCCAAGAAGGCCGCCAAGAAGACGCGGCACGGCGCCTCGCGGCGCCGTAAGTGAAGGGCGGCGCCTTCTTCGGCTGGCGCCGAGCTCGCCCTTTGACCGATTCGGTGCGGGGATGATAGGGAGGGCGCCGCCACGCGCAGGCAGACGAGCCCATGGCGGTCACGTGCGCGGGGCGCCGGAGCGGGCCCTGTGGGGACGGCGCCGCGCCTCTCGGCCGGAGCGGGGGCGCCGGGGGGAGGCCGGCGGAGACACGTCAACGAGAACGAAGAGGGGAGCGACTCGATGCGAAGGAGCTTGGGTATTTGGCTGGGAATCGGTGCGGGAATCGCCGGGTTGGGCGGGGGCGCGCTGGGCTGCGCCGGTCGGACCGCCGCTTGGGAGGCCGAGGATGCCGCCCGCGAGGCAGGGGCGGCGAAGGCTGCGGCGGCCGGGGATGCCGAGGCGGAGAAGACGCACGAGGCGCTGGTGGCCGAGGGGGATGCCGCCTGGGCCGAGCGCACCGACCCCGACAAGATCCGTCTCGCCATCGAGAAGTGGACCAAGGCGGTGGAAGTGCAGCCCGACGACTGGCAGACGATGGTGAAGCTGACGCGAGCCCATTACTTCCTTGCCGACGGGTACCTCCGGGACGACGAGGCGGCCTACCTCGCGACCATGGACGAGGGCGTGCGCTGGGGTGAGCGGGCCATGATGGCGGTCAGCCCCGGCTTCAAGAAGAAGATGAAGGCGGGGGGCCGGATCCCCGATGCCGTGCAGGAGGTGGGGAAGGAGGGCGTCGGGGCCCTGTACTGGTATGCCTCCAACCTGGGGAAGTGGGCCAAGAAGAAAGGCTTCACGGTCGTGCTTGGCCAGAAGGACAACATCAAGGCCATCATGGAACGGGCCCTCGAACTCGATCCCACCTACTTCTACGGCGGGCCCGACCGGTACTTCGGCGCCTACTACGCCATCGCCCCCGCCTTCGCGGGCGGCGATCTCGAGAAGTCGCTCGCCCACTACGAGAAGTCGCTGCAGATAGCCCCCAACTACGCGGGGACCTATGTGCTGATGGCCGAGAACCTCGCCTACAAGAAGCAGGACCGGAAGATGTTCGAGGAGAACCTCAAGAAGGTTCTCGAGATGCCCGACGACATCATCCCTGAATTGGTGGCCGAGACGCGCGTCGAGAAGCAGAAGGCGAAGGAACTCTTGGCTCAGATCGACGAGCTCTTCTAGCGCCATCGACTGTGTCGCCGGCCATGGCTGCAGCTGCCTGCGATCCGGCGCGTCCGATTCTCCAGCGTTCGTCCCAGTTTCTCGGGAGGTACCATGCGTCTTGCGAGCGCCCTACTTCTCTCCGTTCTCTTGGCTCTGCCGGCGATGTCCCTCGCCCAGCAGACCGAGCCCATCGTGATCAAGGTGGCTTCCATCGCGCCCGATGGAACGCCCTGGGCCGAGCAGCTGCGCGATTGGAAGCGCCGCCTCGAGAAGGCGTCCGGGGGTCGGCTGAAGATCAAGACCTACCTGGGCGGCGCACTCGGGGACGAGAACGTCACCGTGCAGGAGACCCGCCGTGGGGCCATTCAGGTCTTCGGTGGCTCCACCGCGGCACTGGCCTCCAGCGTTCCCGAGATTGCGGTCGTGGAACTCCCCTACCTGTTCCGGGACAACAGTGAGGTCGACTACATCCTCGACGAGGTCATCTTCGACGACGTGTCCCGGATCCTCGAGGCACGGGGCTTCAAGATGCTCTTCTGGGCGGAGAACGGATGGCGGTCCATGGCCACCCGCTTCGGCTGTGTGAAGACGCCCGAGGATCTGAAGGGCAAGAAGATGCGGAGCCAGGAGAGCGACGTCCACCTCGAGATGTACCGGGCGCTCGGCGCCTCCCCCGTCCCCATCGCGGCGACGGAGGTGCTCTCGAGCCTCCAGACCGGGGTGGTGGAGGGCTTCGACAACACGCCCCTCTTCGCCTTCGCCAGCTCCTGGTACCAGGGCATCACCCACTTCACGACCACCCGGCACATCTACCAGCCGGGCATCGTCGTGATGTCGATGAAGACCTACCAGTCGCTTCCCGACGATCTGAAGAAGATCGTGGTCGGGGATCCGAAGGCGGAGGCGGTGAAGGGGCGCAAGGGTGTGCGCGCCCTCGAGCCGCTGCTCCTCGAGAACTTCGGCAATGCGGGCAAGACGGTGTGCGAGTTCCCGGAGTCGTCGCGCAAGCTCTTCGAGGCGCGCACGCGCGTGGTGCACGATTATTTCCGGAAGAAGCGCGGGAAGAAAGCGTCGCAGCTCCTCGACAAGATCGAGAAGGCGCTTGCCGCGCGCCGTGCTGCCGCAAAGTAGCTGCTGCCCTCCGTGCTGGCGCTCCTGAAACGGATCGACGACCTCGTCTACCGCATCGAGCGGATCATCGTTGCCGGGTCGCTTGCGGTGATGTCGCTCGTCGTCTTCGCGGACGTCGTGCACCGAGCCTTCGCCGATCCCGAGAGTAAGCTCGCGCGCTGGCTGGTGGCGGGGCTGCGCCTCTTCGGCGTAGAGGCCGCCCGCGGCGAGGCGCTCTACCCGACGCTCCGCGACTACGTGGCACCGCCCCTGCTCTTCCTCCTCTTCGTTCTCCTCGTCGCCTTCGCCATCCGGTCGGCGGTGGGGAGCGGTCGCTTCGGCCGGGCGCGGGTCTTTGGCGCGGCGGTCGCGGGGGTGGCGCTCGCCTGGCTCGCCATCCGCCTCTTCGTCTGGCTGGTCCCGAGCGGAGTCGTATGGGCGCAGACGCTGGCCCTGGTGCTCACGCTGTGGGTGGGGTTCGCCGGCGCGAGCCTGTGTACCTACGAGGGCAAGCACCTGCGCGTGGAGATCGCCGACCGGATCTGGCGCGGGCGCGCCGGGGCGTACGTGCGGCTCCTCGCCAACGTCCTGACCGCGGCCTTTGTCTTCTTCCTCTTTGGCCTCGCAGTCGGCTTCATCGAGTTTCAGTACGAGGAGTACGTACAGACCGAGGGCTTCGGAGGAACCTTCGAAGGGCTGCGGATCCTCCCCAAGTGGGTCGCCTTCCTCATCCTGCCCCTCTCCTTCTTCATCATGGGGGCTCGTTTCCTGGCGGCAGGCATCTCCGCCGTCCGAGGCGGTCGCTATGGCCGGAGCAAGGATGCATTGGAGCAGGCCCTCGAGGAGTCGGGGCGCGCAGCGGAGACGAGCGAGGGGGCTGCATGAGCCGCGTACCGAGGCGCACCCGCCTCCATCTCTCGCTGCTCGGTCTCGTGGCGCTCGGGCTCGCGCTGGCCACGGCCAGTCCTGCCCATGCGGCAGAGGCAGGCGGGGGGGGTGGCGTGCTCCTCGTCGTCGCCGCCGTGGTGGGCCTCATCCTTCTCGGCGAGCCCCTCTTCGTCATCATCGGGGTGCTCGCCACCCTCTGCTTCTTCCTGTGGGGTGAGGGCTACGACCACTACGAGGCGTACCAGATCTTCGTGGTGAAGATGGCCAACCTCACCACCAAGAACGTGCTCCTCGCCATCCCCTTCTTCGTGATCTCCGGCGCCATCATGACGGCGGGAGGCATTGCCGAGCGCCTCGTCTCGGTCGCGAAGGCGGTGGTTGGTTCGCTGCCCGGTGGACTGGCGATGGCCACCGTGGGCGCCTGCATCTTCTTCGCGGCCATCAGTGGCTCGAGCCCGGTCACCGTCATCGCCATCGGCTCGATGATCTTTCCCGCCCTGCTCAAGGAGGGCTACGGGGAGCGCTTCTCCCTCGGTCTCATCGCCAGCGCGGGATCGTTGGGCATTCTCATTCCACCCTCCATTCCCATGCTGGTCTACGCGATCGTGGCCAGCGCGACCGCGACGGTGGACGTGGGGGAGCTCTTCCTCGCGGGAGTGCTGCCCGGGGTCTTCCTGGGTGGGCTGATGTGCACCTATGCCTTCGCCGTCGGGCTCTCCGCGCGAAGGGCGTCGGGGGAGATGGACACCGCGCGCCTCGCGCGCACGGTGGGTGGGGCGTTGCTCCTCCTCGGCGGCGGTGCCCTCGCCGCCTGGCTCCTCGCCCGTTATGTGCCCGCGCTCCTCGTCGTCGCCCTCCTCGGAGGCAGCGGTTACTTCCTTTACCGCTTTCGCCGCAGCTTCTGGGCACTGCTCCTGCCCATCCTGATCCTAGGGGGCATCTACTCGGGCCTGTTCACACCCACCGAGGCGGCGGCGGTGAGCGTCGTCTACGCCTTGGTCGTAGAGCTGTTCATCCACCGGGAACTCCGCCCCGCGGACGTGCCTGGGATCTTCGTGGAGAGCGGTGTGCTGATGGGGGCGCTCCTCGTCATCATGGCGCTCGCCTTCGGCCTCAACGACTTTCTGGTCGAGGCGAAGGTCCCCGACCTGGCCGTGGCCGCGATCAAGGAGATGGAGCTCTCGCCCCTCGGCTTCCTCCTCGTCGTGAACCTGCTGCTCATCGTCGTGGGGTTCTTCATGGACTCCGTCTCGGCGATCCTCATCATCGTGCCGCTCCTGGTGCCGGTGGCGCGTCGCCTCGGGATCGATCCGGTGCACCTGGGGATCGTCTTCATCGTCAACCTGGAGATCGGGTATCTGACGCCGCCCATCGGGCTGAACCTCTTTGTGGCCTCCACCGTCTTCGAGCGCCCCATGGGGACGGTGATCCGATCGGTCCTGCCCTTCATCGCGCTGATGCTCGTGGGGCTGGGCGTCGTGACCTATGTGCCGTCGCTCTCCCTGGGGCCGGTGAACCTGCTGCTCCGGGGCAAACCCTTCTACGAGCCTTTGCCGGCGGGCCTGGGTGAGCCGGTGCCAGCGGGTGCCCGGCCGCCGGCCTTTCCTGCTGTACCACGGGCGACGGATGGAGGCGCCGGCCAGACGGTGGAAAGCCTCGAGGAGAGGATGCAACGGGCGGCCGGCACGCGCGGGAGAGGCGCTCCGGGCGGGCGGCCCGGCCGCGATGGGGCCGGGCAGAAGAAGGTGATGAGCCTCGAGGAGATGATGCAGCGGGCGCGCGAGCAGGTGCAGACGGCGGAGCAGGGGAAGCCGGTGGCCACGGAGCCGAGCGATGGCGCTTCCGCGGCGCCTCCCGCAGCGCCGGCCAAGAAGGTGCTCTCCCTCGAGGAGATGATGCGCATCGCCAAGGAGCGGGCGGCCGCCGGCGACGCCGGCGCGGCGCCAGGCAACACGGGCGCGGGTGGGGCACAGGCCCCGGTGGGCAGGGGCGGGGCGGACGCCGGGCCGCCGCCGCCCGAGGCAGGTGCACCATGAGGCGAAAACGGTGGCCCCGCCGGCGGGCGCCCTGCCGCCTCGGGCCTGCTCTCCTCTGCGGGGCGCTCCTTGCGCTGGCCTCGGCTTGCCCCCGGCCCTCCGCCGGGTTCGGGCCGACGCCCTTCGAAGCCGCCTCCGAGGTTCTCGAGGCCATGGCGAAGACCCAGGCTGCTCCGGACCACGTGGTCGGTGAAGCGAAGGTGCACCTGGTTCTTCCCGGCGGCACCTCGGGCGGCGCCGACCACTTCGTCGCTGCGATGCGCCCCGATTCCCTCCGCCTCGATACCCTCGGCTTCTTCGGCACGCCCTTGGGAATGATCCTGGTGCACCGGGGCACCCTCACCGTCTGGCACGTGCAGGCGGGGCAGGCCTTCCGTGGGCCCGCCACCGCCGAGAGCCTCGGGCTCGTCGCTGCGATCGACCTGGGTCCCGCCGACGCGGTCGCCGCGCTCCTCGGAACCCCCCGCCTCCTCGAGGGCCGCCGCCACCTCGACCTCGACCAAGAGGCGCGGCGCTACGTCGTGACCATCGAAGGCGCGGCCGGCCTGCGCCAAGAGCTGCGCATCTCCCCGGAGGATCACCTCTTGCGTGAGGTCGTGTGGTGGAAGGACGGCGAGGCCCGGGGTCGCCTGTCGTACGCTCGCTACCGTCGGGGCGGCCGCGCCTTCTTTCCCTACGAGCTCCGCTACGAGGACGCTTCGGGGGCCCGGCTCGAACTCGAGTGGCGGGAGGTGCACGTGGATGGCGCCGACTTCGACCCGAGCCTCTTCGAGGTCGAACTCCCCGACGCAGTGGAGGTGCGACCCCTCGACCCCGCACAGGCCCTCCCCCCGCTCCCTGCTGCGGACGAAGGAGCGCCTCCCGGGTGAGCGCGTGTGGGTGTGGGTAGACCCTCGAAAACGGCCGTGCTAGGGTCGCGGCCCCTTTTAGACGCGGGCAGCCGGCCCCGTTTCTCCTTTCATCTCGAGGCTTTGGGAGGCTCCTTGCCCATGATGCGCCGAAGCACCCGTCGGATTGGAACGACCCTCCTGCTCCTTCTGGCCATCGTCGCAGCGGCGGCCTGCACACGGGGCGGGCGGTCGAAGGAGCAGCAGAAGGAAGGGGCCCACGCGGCGAAGGAGGCGCCGGCCGTCAAGGGGGTCAGCAAGGATTGGCTCGAGGGGCGCCTGCCCCCCTCGGTCCTCGAGGGAGAGCCGAAGCCGGGCGGCGAGGTCGTCGTACAGGTCTACAGCGATCCCCCGTCGCTGAACCCGCTGGTGGACAGTGACTGGTGGGCGGCGCGGATGATGGAGCACAACGTCCTCGAGGCGCTCCTCAGCTACGACTGGTATGCCGACCCCGACTATCCGGTGGTCCCTGAGCTGGCCGAGCGCTATGAGGTGAGTGACGACCACCTCACCTACACCTTCCATCTGCGGAAGGGGGTGAAGTGGCACGACGGGATGCCGTTCACCGCCGACGACGTCATCGCCACCTTCGACAAGATGATGGATCCGACGACGAAGTCGGTGCACGTCCGAGCCTACTTCCAGGAACTCGACAGCTACGAGAAGGTCGACGACTACACGGTCGTCTTTCACTACAAGAAGCCGTACTTCTTGGTGCTCGACACCTTCGCCGACTTCCCGATTCTGCCCGCGCACATCATCGGGAAGCTTTCGGGAAGCGAGTTCAACCAGGCGGCGACCAACCCCCTCAATCGCCATCCCATCGGGACCGGTCCGTTCAAGTTCGTCGAGTGGGAGGCGGATCAGAAGATCGTGGTGGAGCGCAACGAGGACTACTGGGGCCGAAAGGCCTATCTCGATCGCATCGTCTACCGCATCGTGAAGGACGCCACCGTCTCGGAGCAGCTCGCCGCCAAGGAGGAGCTCGACGTCTGGACGCGGATTCTTCCCGAGCAGTGGATCAAGATGGACAACCCCGTCTTCAAGGAGAAGTTCAATCGCTTCAAGCTGTACGAGGCCAACTACGCCTGGATTGGCTGGAACATGAAGCGACCCTTCTTCTCCGACAAGCGGGTTCGCCGGGCCATGACCATGCTCATCGATCGGCCGGGCATCATCGAGAAGGTGATGTATGGGCTGCCGCTGCCCACGCAGTGTCACTTCTATTTCAAGAGCAAGGCCTGTCCCGATCTGCCGCCCATTCCCTACGATCCCGCGGGCGCGGTGAAGCTCCTCGAAGAGGCTGGCTGGAAGGACAGCGACGGGGACGGCGTTCGTGACAAGGACGGCATTCCCTTCAAGTTCACCTTCATGATTCCCGCCAGCTCGGTGCAGTCGGAGCGCATGGCGACGAAGATGAAGGAGGACTTCACCCGCGCCGGCATCGACATGGCGATTCAGAAGGTGGAGTGGGCCGCCTTCACCAAGCGGCTGCGCGAGAAGGAGTTCGACGCCTGCACGCTGCTCTGGGGTGGGGGCCCGCGGGGCGACCCGACCCAGATCTGGCACAGCAGCTCCATCGAGGGCGGGAGCAACTACGTCAGCTTCAGCAACCCCGAGGCGGACCGGCTCATGGAAGAGGCACGGGTCACCTTCGATCCGGAGAAGCGTAACGCCTTGTACCGGGAGTTCGGGAAGATCCTCTACGAGGAGCAGCCCTACACCTGGCTCTACGTACGGCCTCGGCTCGAGCTGCTCCACAAGCGGATCAAAGGGGCGCGCAGCAGTCTCCTGTATTGGAAGTGGTCGGACTGGTGGGTGGACGATGCCGCGGTGGCGACGTCCAAGGCAGCTCCCGAAGCCAAGGCGCCGCCGTCGGAGGAGAACGCGGCCCGCGAAGCAGCTACCCCGTAGGGCGCGAGAGAGTCCAACGTCCCCATGTGGCAGTTCATCGTTCGCCGCATCCTCTTCATGATCCCGACCTTCTTCGGGATCACGCTCATCTGCTTCCTCATCCTCCGGACCGCCAATGCGGATCCGGTGGCGGCCCAGATGGAGATGGGGCTTCAAGGAAACCAGATCTCCGCAGAGGCGCTCGAGCACCTGCGGAAGATCTACGACCTCGACAAGCCCTGGTACGTACAGTACGGGAAGCTCGTCAGCCGCCTGGTGACCCTCGATCTGGGGACCACGTGGAAGGACGGCCGGCCCATCGTCGAGGTGATCGGAGAGGCGCTTCCGGTGACGCTGATGCTCTCGACGATCTCGATTCTGATCGCCTACCTGATTGCGATCCCCCTCGGTGTCTTCTCCGCGGTGCGGCAGTACTCCTTCGCCGATCAGGTCTCCACCGTGATCGTCTTCATGCTCTATTCGCTGCCCCATTTTTGGATCGGGACGATGCTCCTGGTCTTCTTCGCCGGTGGGTCCTACTTCGAATGGTTCCCGCTGCAGGGGTGGCACAGCTTCGAAGGCTTCCATCAGATGAGCTTCGGTCAGAAGGTCGTCGACGTAGGCTGGCATCTGGTGCTCCCGGTGGTGACGCTCACCTACGGCTCCTTCGCGTCGATCTCCCGCTACATGCGGACAGCGATGCTCGAGACGATCCGCCAGGACTACATCCGCACTGCGCGCGCGAAGGGGCTGCCCGAGAAGCTGGTCGTCTACAAGCACGCGCTACGCAACTCCCTCATACCCATCATCACGCTGCTCGGCCTCTTGCTGCCGTACCTCATCAGCGGGGCCGTGGTGGTCGAGTTCATCTTCGGCATTCGAGGCATGGGAGGCCTTGCGTTGGAAGCCATCCGTCTCCCTGACTACCCGTTGGTGATCACCATCGTCGCGTTCACCTCCATCATGACGATGGTGGGCATCTTGCTCTCGGACATCCTCTACGCGATCGTTGATCCTCGAATCTCCTATTCGAAGAACGCCTGATGGCCCTGCCGGAGCAACAGAGTGGCCCTGAGACCGCTGCACCGACCGCGCAAACGCCCCCGGAGGTGCGTTCGGCCGAGACGTCCGCCGGCGAGCAGGCGCCGGCTCCACCACCCGTAGACCCGAAGGAGCGCAGCTATTGGCGCATGGTGCGGCGCCTGTTCTGGAAACGCCGCATCAACCGCATTGCCACCTACGTGATCCTGCTCATCATGGCAGTGGCCGTCTTTGCGGACTTCCTCGCCTCGGACAAGCCCATCCTCCTGTCGCTGGATGGGAAGGTCTACGTCTTCCCCAACGTCTTCGATCCGCCGGAGCTGCGCATCTACGACAACTTGAGGCTCCTCGATGCGATGGACGAGGAGGACTGGGCCGTCTTCCCGCCGATCCTCTACGGCTACAACACCCACGATCTCTCCGCCGTGCTGCAGCCACCGGGCGGCGATCACCTCCTTGGTACCGACCCGGTGGGGCGTGACGTCCTCGCCCGCATGATCCACGGCTCCCGGGTCTCGCTCGCTGTGGGCTTCCTCGCCGTGGCGATCATGGTCGCCGTGGGCGTCCTGCTCGGCGCCCTGGCGGGCTACTACGGCGGATGGGTGGACGGGATCATCATGCGGGTGGTGGAGGTCTTCCTTTCCCTCCCCACCTTTCTGGTCCTGGTCACCATGCTGGCGGTGATCGCGCCGGAAGGATGGGGCGCGGTGGTGGCCATGATGGTCGTGATCGGTCTGACCCGCTGGACGGGCGTGGCGCGGCTCATCCGGGGGGAGATCCTGAAGGTGAAGACCCAGGAATACGTGGAGGCGTCGCGGGCCCTCGGAGGAAGCGACGCACGGATCATTTTCCGGCACATCGTTCCGAACTCCATCTCTCCCGTGCTCGTCTCGGCGACCTTCGGTGTCGCATCCGCGATCCTCATCGAGAGCGCGCTCTCGTTCCTGGGCTTCGGTATCCCTGCCGACATGGCCAGCTGGGGCGGAGTCTTGACCGAGGCCCGCCGGCACGTGGACGCCTGGTGGCTGGCCGTGTTTCCCGGCTTTGCCATCTTCGTGACGGTCACGGCCTACAATCTGATGGGCGAGGGCCTGCGGGATGCCATCGACCCGAAGCTGAAGACCTGATTCGTAGCGAGATCCAATCGAGAGACATCGATGGCGATTCGTCTGGGAGAACTCCTGCTGAAGGCAAAGGTGATTACCGAGGCGCAGCTCGAGGCTGCGCTCGCCGAGCAGGAGAAGTGGGGTGGGAAGCTGGGTGACATCCTGGTGCGGATGGGGCACCTCTCGGAGGACCTCCTGGTGAAGGCGCTCGCCAAGCAGCTGGGTATCCCCCGAGTGGACATGGAGAAGAGCACGCCCTCGACCGTGGTGTTGCAGAAGGTCCGCCGCGACCTTGCAGAAAGCTACGGCGTGATGCCCCTCGAGTTGAAGGACGACGGGCAGACGCTCGTGATTGCGATGTCCGATCCCAAAAACATCCGCGCCATCGACGAGCTGAAGGCGACCACCGGTTGCCGGACCGTTCAGCCGCTGATCGCCGGCGAGCAGGAGATCCGCCGCGCCATTGCCCGCTACTACATGGATGTCGATACCGACGTGGGGCAGGCGGGGAGTGACGACTTCAAGATCGTCGATGCCCAAGGGCGTACGGTCATGAAGCGGATCGACGACATCGCCGCCGAGGCGGCGGCAGCGCGTGGTGGGGGGGGTGCGCCGGCGGCACGACCCGGTGCAGCGCCCGCCGGGCCGCCACCGCGCCCCTCCGATCCCAACCTCACGGGAAGCGACGAGGACCCGGCTCTGCTGCTCGCCCGGCTCGAGAAGACCCACCGCCGGGAGGTGCAGGCGCTGAAGGGAATCGTCGAGCTCCTGATCGAGAAGGGTGTGTTCACCCGCGAGGAGTACCTTGCGAAGGTCTCCAGCAAGAAGTGAGCGATGGCAGCGCCACTGATCGAAATCGAGGGTCTGCGAACCGCCTTTCACACCGACGACGGCACCGTGGTGGCGGTGGATGGCGTCGACCTGACGATCCGCGAAGGCGAGACCCTAGGCGTCGTAGGTGAGTCGGGCTGCGGAAAGAGCGTCACCGCGATGAGCATCCTGCGGCTGATTCCCGATCCGCCGGGGCGGATCGTGGGGGGCACCGTGAGGTACCGCGGCCGCGACCTCCTCACCCTTCCCGAGGAGGAGATGCGGCGCATTCGCGGGAAGAAGATCTCGATGATCTTTCAGGAGCCGATGACCTCGCTCAACCCGGTCTTCACCGTGGGGGATCAGATCGGCGAGGCGGTACGCCTCCACGAAGGGGCGTCGAAGCGCGAGGCGAGGGATCGAGCCATCGAGATGCTGCGGCTCGTGGGAATCCCCGCGCCCGAGCAGCGGGTCGATGCCTACCCCCACCAGCTCTCGGGCGGGATGCGCCAGCGCGTGATGATCGCCATGGCACTGGCCTGCGATCCGGACCTGCTCATCGCCGACGAACCGACCACCGCGCTCGACGTGACGATCCAGGCCCAGATCCTCGAGCTGATCAAGCGGCTGCAGGAGGAGCGGGGCATGGCCGTCATGATGATCACGCACGACCTCGGGGTCGTGGCCGAGACCTGCGACGAGGTGGCGGTGATGTACGCGGGGAAGGTGGTGGAGCGGGCGAGTGTGGAGGAGATCTTCGCTCGCCCTCGGCATCCCTACACCCTCGGGCTGTTGCGCTCGATCCCCAGCTTCGACGTGACTGGTGCAGAGAAGAAGGGACGGCTCCCGGCCATTCCGGGGACGGTGCCCTCCCTGCTCGCGCTGCCCGGCGGATGCCGATTCCGAACCCGCTGTGAGCGGGTGGTAGAGGGTTGCAAGGTGGAGGAGCCGCCGCTGGTCGAGGTGGCACCGGCCCATACGGCCGCCTGTGTGAACCCGGCGCCGGAGGGAGTCCTCTCGTGAGCCAGAGCGACGCGAAGCCCATCGTCGAGGCGCGCGGCCTGAAGATGCACTTCCCCGTGCGCGGGGGCGTGTTCGGGCGCGAGGTGGGCCGCGTGCGGGCCGTGGACGGCGTCGACCTCGTCGTCAGGAAGGGTGAGACCCTCGGATTGGTGGGGGAGTCTGGCTGCGGGAAGTCGACCCTCGGCCGGACGCTGCTCCGCCTCTACAAGCCGAGTGCCGGCCAGGTGCTGTTCAAGGGCACGGACATCACCCAGCTCGGGGCGCGGGAGCTGCGACCCCTGCGCCGCGAGATGCAGATGATCTTCCAGGACCCCTACGCCTCGCTGAATCCGCGCATGACCATCGGCGCCATCGTCGGCGAGGCGATGGCGATCCACGGTCTGGCGAAGGGCCGAGAGCGCCGCGAGCGTGTGATCGGGCTTCTGGAGAAGGTGGGCCTGCGCCCCGAAGCGTACGATCGCTACCCCCATGAGTTCTCAGGAGGGCAGCGGCAGCGTATTGGGGTCGCACGAGCGCTGGCCGTGGAACCAGACCTCATCATCGCCGACGAGCCCGTCTCTGCACTCGACGTGTCGGTGCAAGCACAGGTCATCAACCTGCTCTCGGATCTGAAGGAGGAGTACGGCCTGACCTTCATCTTCATCGCCCACGACTTGAAGGTCGTCGAGTACTTCTCCGATCGGGTGGCGGTGATGTACCTGGGCCGCGTCGTCGAGGAGGCGAGCGCGCGGCAGCTCTACGAGAACCCGTCGCATCCGTACACACGGGCGTTGCTCTCCGCGGTGCCGGTGCCGCGGCCCAACCGGAAGAAGCAACGGATCGTGCTTCAGGGCGACGTGCCCTCACCCCTCGATCCGCCGTCGGGCTGTCCCTTCCACCCCCGCTGCCCCGAGGCCATGGATCGTTGCAAGGTCGAGGTGCCCTCGCACTACTGGGTCGAGGAAGGTCACCGGGCGGCTTGTTTCCTGGTGGAAGAGGCGGGGGCGAAGGAAGCCCCGGCACCGGAAGCGGCGGGCTCCGTCGGGGCCGGCGATTCCGGGCGTCCCCAAGGGGAGCCGGCCTCAGCCTCCGAATGATGGCGGCCGATGCCGGGCATCGAGAGGGGCGCTGGTGCTTCCTTTTGGCGCACCACCCGCCGGAGCAGCGAGGCCGGTGCGTCCGCCTCGCCGGTGTGTGGCTCTGTGCCCGATGCCTCGGGCTCTATCCAATGCTCCTCGCCGGCTTCGTCGCCCAGCTTCTGCTCCACGGGAGGCATTCGGCGCTGCTCACCCCACGGCCATGGGAGTTCTATGTCTTCGTCGGTCTCTCCACACCCGCGGTCCTGGACTGGGCCCGCGGCCGCATCGATCCGGACGCCGGCACCAACCGGCTTCGCATCGCGACGGGGGTGTTCCTAGGGCTGGCGCTCGCCCGCGCGCTGTACCTGAATGCCCGGGCCCCGCTCACGCCACCCGGCGTGTGGATGCTCGTCTACGTGGCCCTCGCTGCGCTGGTCGGCTGGGCTTGGAGCAGCGCCTACCGGGATCCCCGGCCACCGGCGCTTTGAGGTAGTCTCGTGCCATGGGGCCTCGGCGGCCGGGGCGACGTGTGTGGGGCGTTTCGCCTTTGCCTGGTTCCCATTCTTCGTGCAGATCCTTCCGGCGGCTGGCGCGTACGGAACGTGTGAGCAACGAGCCTACGGAAGACCCAAGACGAGAGCGGGAGAAGCCTGGGTGGGCGCGGACGCGTCGGACGAACAGCTGATGCTCGCGTACCGGTTCGGCGACGTCCGAGCCTTCGAGGTCCTCGTCCGGCGGCACCGTAAGGCGATTTTCAATTTTTGCCTGCGCCTCGTGGGACAGCGAGAACGCGCCGAGGATCTCGTGCAGGAGACCTTCATCAAGATGGCGAAGAACGCCGGATCGTTCCGTGAGCGGGCGAAGCTCTCCACGTGGATGTACACGATCGCTCGGAACCTGTGCATCGACGAGCTGCGGAAGATGCGGCACCGCAATGCCGTCTCCCTCGACGGCCCGGCGCCAGGACAGGACGACGGCGCACAGCCACTGGTCGACCGGGTCCATGCCTCCTCGCCGGGCCCCGACCGGAGCGCCGACGCAGCCCGCCTCGGGCCGCTGCTCGTCGAGGCGCTTGCAGCGCTGCCCGACGAGCAGCGTGAGGTCTTCGTCCTGCGGGAGTACTCGGGGGTCCCCTTCAAGGAGATCGCCGAGATCACCGGCACCCCGGTCAACACGGTGAAGAGCCGCATGCGTTACGCCCTCGAGGGGCTTCGCAGGTACCTGGCGGCCCGAGGGGTGACCCGGGAGGACCTCTGGGAAGGCAGCGCGGGGCCGGAGGTGGTTCGCTCATGAGCCATCGCTGCGAGGACGTCGAGCTCCGCCTCGTCGACTATCTCTACGAGGAGCTCACGGAACAGGAACGAGAGGCGCTGCGCGGGGCCATCGAGGCCTGCCCGCGGTGCCGGGAGGCCTACGAGACCCTCGCGGGTACCCGTTCCCTGATGGCGCAGGTGCCGGAGGAGGCACCCGAGCGGGGGGTGGACTTCATTCTGCAAGCGGCAGAGCGCGAGCTGCGGCTGCGGCAGCCTCCAGTACCCTGGTGGGTGCGCCTCGGGCGGTGGCTCGCCCGTCATCCGGCGGTCACCGTGGCTGCGGCGTGTGGCCTCGCCGCGATGTTCTATCTCTCGCTTCCGGACGAGGCCTTTCGGCCCCGCGGGGGCGGGGAGGCGGCGGCGCCGACCGCGGTCTCGGAGTCACGGCGGCCTCGCGAGGCGAAGGGGCTCGGTGAGCGAGCTCTGCCGGAGGGGGTGGGAGGTGCGCCGGAGCAGCGTCCGCAGGCCTCCCGGACAGCGGCACCCGTCCTGGGAACGGAGGCGGCCCCGGCGGCGGCAGGGCGAGCGGCGCAGGACGCGCTGGAGCGGGGGGCGCTGAAGGACGAGGCTCCTCGGGCAGGAGGCGAACGTGCGAAGGACGCGGGGGCAGCGAAGCGGAAGGTGGCCGTAGGGGTCCCCGCGGGCGTCCGGGCCCGGCGCCGGGCCGCGGCGCCGGTAGCCCGCCATCGGGTCGAAGAGGCGGAG
>CAYYHA010000067.1:0-17491 GCA_964471535.1 uncultured Myxococcia bacterium
CACCGCCCCCTCGACGCTCCGCAGTGACGCTGATCGCCACCAGCACCATGAGCGCCGTGAGGTGGAAGACCGGAACCCATGCGGGCAGAGCGAAAACGCGCTTCATGACGATGCCCGCAACGATCAAGACAACGAAGAGGAGCCACAGGCTCAAGCGCACGCGTGGGCGATTCATCGCGGCGGCGGATAGCAAGTGCTACGCCAAAGCACAAGCCACGCTGCTCATCTTCATCGCCTTCTCGTGTCGATCGTGCGCGCAAAATCGGCGCACGCGCCGTCGCAAGTCTGCATTTCCTGCGAGTCTCGGGGCAGAGCGCCGATCACCCCACAGCGGGGCGCACCCCTCAAAACGGCTCCATGCCCTGCCGAAGCGTCAAGTAGAGCGCACAGACGAGCGTGTAAGACAGCGACGCAGCCGGAATGATCCCGACGCAGCAGGCGAGGAGGCCTCCGAGCACGAGGAGGCCTGCAACGAAGCTGACACCGAAGGTCTCGAGTCGCACCCCACGCACGATCCGAAAGCTCGCGACGATGGACTCAATCGCACCGATGTCGTCGTGGTGCGCAAGCTCGTACTTCGCAAAGAAGAAACCGAGGACGTACCACATGAAGGGGACGAAGAGGACGAGCATCAGGAAAGTCGCCCCCCAAAGCAGCATATCCTCATCGACCCCCGCCGCCGCGAGGCCGAAGCCCACGGCGATGAGAACGACGACGGGCAGCGAGACGGCGAAGAAGACGACGACCTGCTGCAGGAAGAGCGTGAGGATCTTGCCGAACTGACTGAAGAGGCAACGGAGCTCGGCCGGCCGCCCGAGGAGGACGTCGAAGCACATTCGGTACTGCCCCAACAGAAGGACACCGGTGATCAGCGTCTGGAGAAGGTTCACCACCACCATCACGCCCACGCCGGCCACCGAGAGGCCGGTCGCCAGGCCCGCGTCGTCGCCGGCCACCACGCCCGCGCCACCGACGAAGAGCGCCTGCACGAACTCGCCCGCCAGGGAAAGCCCAAAGCTGATCGCGTAGACGACCAACACCCCCACGGTGAGGATCACCCACTCCCGCTTCCACGACTCCCAAGCGTGGTGCCAGAGCCGGCCGAAGCTCCAATCGTCCCGCGAGAGTGGAAAACGGTCCGCCCCCAGCCGCTCGAGACACTGGGGGCAGTGCAGCCCATCCCCCTCGGCGACGCACGCGCCACACATGAATGCACCGCAGCGCGCGCAGACGCGCTCGGCGGGCGCCGAAAGGTGTGCGGCACAGCGTGCCCCCCCTAGCTCCTGGCCCGGCTCCTGCCCCTCCATGGTCCGCCAGCCTACCCGGGCCACTGCCCTCCGGGAAGAGTGTGTCCTAGTTCAGGACATATGGGACTGGGGGATTGCAGAGTCTCGGGGGCCTCGAGGAGCTCGGCGGGATTTCGACCCCTGCACCAGACCTGACGCCCGGCTGTGGCTGCCGCTAGGATGCGCCCCCATGGACCTGTTGCCAGAGCTGCAGGTGCTAGCCAACGACGAGGCGGATCCCGCCTCCCGCGAGCGCGCCGCCCGCGCCCTCTACGCGCGCCTCCGACAGATGGGGCCCGGAATGATTCTCCGCGTCCGACCCCACACCCCGCACCACATCATCGACGAGGCGATCCAGAAGGTGGTGATCAAGGCGAGCCTCGGGACGGCCCGCTTCCGGGGGGACGACGAGCGTGCCGCCCGCGCTTGGTGCAACAAGATCCTGCAGCACTACGTCGTGGACTACTTCCGCCGCCGACGGAGGCAGGTCGACGAGGACAAGGCGCCGGTGCCCGCCACGGCGCGGGAGCAGGACCCCTTCGTGGAGCGGGATCTTCGCACCCTCCTCGAGCGCCTCCACGAAGCGATTACGCGCCTGACCCGTCCGCGGGACCTCGAGACGGTGATGCACAACGTGCGGGTGCACCTCGAGGCGCGGGTGCTTGGCGCCGACATCGACACGCAGATCGAGCGGTGGGCGAAGCCGGAGGATCCCGAGGACACCACGGAGCTGCGCCGGGCGCGTGACCGCGTGTACCAGTACCGGCGCCGGGGGAAGGTGGCCGCCTGCCGGGCGCTCGCCGCCTTGGAGGAGAGCGGCGAGGTCACGGCGGAGGAGGGTGACCTGCTCCAGCGCATCCTGGGATGCGACGAGGAGGAACTCCCATGAGGGGACAGCCGTCAGAGGCGGCGCTGCGGCGGGGTCGGGGCCGCCAGGAGGTGTGACCGATGGAGCGTCTCTTCGGCGCCGACGAGCTCCGCGAACTCCCCCAATGGCTGTCCGACGAGGACCGGGCGCACCTCGAGCGACCCGAACAAAACCCCGATCGGACGCTCGTGATCCTGGGCCGCTTGCTGCGGTCCGGCGATCTCCCAGCCGACCACCTTCCACGGGTGGAGCGTTGGCTGGGCATGCTGCCCCAGGAGGCGGTCGCCGCGGCGGAGGCCGCAGGACTGCGCGCGCGGCTCGGTGCCGATGCGCTCGTCTCGGCCGTCACCAGGGACGACCTGGAGAGCCGCATCTGGGCACTCGGAGCGGCGGCGCTTCGCGGGGCGGAGGGGGCAGCCGCGGCGGAGCGGGACCTGCGCGGGCACGCCGCGACCCTGGACGCAACGGTGCTGAGGGCGCCCGAGCGCCTGCGATCGGCGCTGGAATCGGCAGCGAGCGAAGCCCCACCCTTCCTCCGTCGCCTCGCAGAGCTGCCTGGCGGGGGCTGGTGGCTCGATCCCCTGGACCTGCCGCGCCACCGCTCGGCGGTCTCTGAATGGCTGCAGCGACTCGATGCGCAGGCCCGGCGGGTCATCCGACTGCCCGAGTGGGTGAAGCGGGGACCGGCCTTCCACTTCAGCGCCGGAGCGGCGAGCGACCCGGAGACGGTCCTGGCTCGGCCGCTGGGCCCGCCGATCGCCCGACTCCTCGACGGCGAGGTGGAGGTGCACGCACATGGCCTGGCCGACCACGACCAGGCCATCTCGCCGGGCCTGGTGGTTCGCCACGCGCGCGGGGAGATCGACCGGATCACGTCGGTGCGAATCGAGCCGCTCGCGGCGAGCCTCCCCCATCGCAGCCCCGTCGCGCTCGCCTGGTGGGTACCCCTCGCTGGCCTGGACGACGGGAAGCACGCGTTGGTGGTGGAGATGGACGGCCGCACCGAGCGCCTGAGCTTGGAGATGCCACCTCGGCGCTGAACCTCCGGGGTGCCGTACCGATGGCCGCGGGCCTCTTCGTGGGGGGCAGCCCTTGGACGGGAACAGGGGGCGCCGCTTGCACGCTCCCGGGGAGGGCGAGAGACTCGGGCCCGGTGCCCTACGATCCAACGCCTGCCCGGCCCATGCTCACCCTCCTCGAGGCCCTCGATACCTTGGATGGGCTCGACACGCCGGGTGACCCGCGCCGGGGTCCAGCTCGGCAGCAGGTGGTGAACGCGCTGCGCGCGCTGCCCCCGGGCGCGCTGCGGCAGGAGGACGCCCCGCCGCTCCTCGAACGCGTGGCGAGCCACCTCGAGACCTTCCCCGCCCTCCCCGCCCGTGCACTCACCCCGCCCGCGCCCGCGGTGGGCGCGACCTGGTGGCTCTCCGGCCACGATGCGGCAGGGGCCGTCCTCCGGGTCCGACTCGACGCACTGCGCCCGGGGCAGCGACCCTTCGAGGCCTTCTGGCCGGCCGGGCGTGCCGACACGGCGGCGGAGCGCGCAGCGAGCCGGGCTTACGACGCAGCCTGCGCCTACCTCGGCACCCGGCCGCTCGCTCCGCTGCGTGGCTGGCACCGGCTCGTGCTCGAGGATCTGCCCGATGGATGGCCCGCCCCCGAGGTCGAGGGGGGATCGATGGGGGCGCCGCTCGCCCTGATGCTGCTCTCCACCTGGACGCGCCAGCCCCTGCCCGTGACCCGGGCGGTGACGGGCAATCTCGATGCCCGGGGCCGCCTCGTCCTGCCCCCCTCCGGAACCGCGGCACTCGAGGCGAAGCTCCGGGCGGTGGCACGGGAGCGCCGCTGCATCGAGACGGTCTTCGTGCCTCCTGGCTACGAAAAGGTCGAATGCCCGCCGGGGCTCGAGGTGCGGGCCGTCGAAGACCTGCGCGGCCTCGCGCACGCCTTCGGCCTGTCTCCCGGTGCGCCGCCCCACCCGATCACCGTGCCCGCCTATTTGGAGGCGGTCGAGGAGCTCGTGGCACTCGAGGAGATGCGCGCGGCTCCCGACGGGCTGCTCCGCGAACGGGCAGAGTCGGTCGCCGGAGCCTGGGCCGAGCTCGCCTCGGCGACCCCGGACCCCCCCTGGGCCCTGCGCATGGCGCACGCGGAGCTGGCGACGGTCCTCATCGCGGTGCGGGCCCGCTGCGGCGACGTGGCCGCGGCGACGGCGGCGGTAGAGGAAGCGGATGGGTGGATCGAGGGTGAGACCCTGCCGCCGCTGCTGGAATCGCGCCTTCGCAACGTGCAGGCGAGCGCGCTGCTGCCGCTGCGCCGCTTCGCACAGGCGCGCCGCTACGCCGCCACCGCACGCGCCGCCGCCGAGCGCGCGTCGCATCGGCTGCAAGCCGCGCGCGTGGCCAGCAACCAGGGCGCGATCGAGGCCCACGCCGGCCGCTTCGAAGCGTCGCTCACCTACCTCGAGGAGGCCCTCGCCGCCTTCGAGGAGGCCGCGCCGTGGGAGGCGAACATCGCTCGCTGCCACCGCGTCGGAGTACTGGGCCGCCTCGGCCGCTTCGAGGAAGCCCACGCCGCGCTCGAGGAAGCGGTGGATCGCACCCTGGGCGACGCGCATCTCCCGGCGGGCTGGAGGGCTTCCAACCTGCTCTACCTCGACTACGAGGCGCTGAAGCTCTCCCTCCTCGAAGGAGAGACCCGGGCCATGCGCCGCGCCATGCGCCGCGTCTCGGCCCGGTTGCGGGAGGCCTCCGGCGCCTGGCCCGCGGCAGGCATCGCAGCGCGTGCCGTCGAGGCGTGCTGCCGCACCGGGGACGTCGCCTTGGCCGACCGCTGGCTCGCCTTCCTGGAGCGTCTCGCCCGCGAGCCGGGCGCCCCCGATCTCTCCCGGTGGCTGGGGCGCGCCCACGCGGCGCTGTGCCTGCGCCGCCTCGAGATGGGACCGCCCCCGGATCCGCCGCTTTGCACCCTCACGAAGGCCTGGCTGCAGCAGCTCGGAGAGGCCCCTCGGCTGGAGGCCGAGCATCTCGCGAAGCGCCTCGAGGCGGAGTTCTACTGACGGCGGCAGGGACCCGCGGGGGCCGCGGCCGGGGCCCCCGGCCGGGCCGCGACACGTAGGGCTTCATGCGCCACCCGCCACCTCGGCCTCACCCGTCAAGCGAGGAAAGGCATAGTCGGCGAGTTGGGCCTCGAAGCGATCGAGGCCCCCGAAGAGGCGGGCCCAGAACGGTGCAACCTTGCGGAACACCGAGGCGACCTCGGTCGCTCGCGGATGGCGCGGTACGAGCCCATGGACCAGCTCGTTCCGCATCCGCCCCAGGCCCTTGAGGGGGCCGATGTCCTGCTCGGCGAGGAGTTCGGGTGCGAGCGTGTGGAGGAGCTGAATCCCGTTCCGGTAGAGGATGGGTCCCCGCGGCGCCCCCGGCTCGTAGCGGTCGAAGACGAGGGGACCCACCGCATCGAAGCGTGCCTGGTCCAGGGAGACCGAGGAGAAGTCGGGGTTGCGGTCGTCGAGGCCGAAACGGGTCCACAGCACCAGGTCCACGACCCGCTCCACGGCGCCGTGGTAGAGGAGTACCGCGTCGTCGAGATCGGCCTGCGCAAGGGCACGCCGCGCCGCCGCGAGCTGACTCAAGATGAGCGGCGCCCCTTCCTCGAAGGTGGCCGGCCGAGGCCCTGCCCCCTCGAGGGCGTCGAGGATCGCAAGGTGGGAATCCAAGCGCTCGCGGACGGCAGGCAGCCAGGGCCAGGCGGGGTCGGCGCGCCGGTCGAGCAGCGCCTTGGCCTCACCGAGGTGCCGCCGGGCCTCGTCGTACCGGAAGGCGTGCCAGGCGCCGTAGCCCCTCGAGACCCGCTCGAGGCACCGCGCTTCCGCCGGCTGCAGCATCCGCTCGGCCAGCTCCGCGGCTCGCGTGGCAGCGTCACCGTAGTGTCCGGCGTCGAAGGCGCTGCAGATCCGTCCAATCGCCGCACTGGCGAGCACGGCCATGGGATCGCCAAGGTGGCGGGGATACTCGGTGAACGGCACCGGGGCGGCGAGGGCGGGGTCCCAGCGCTCGTGGTCCACCATCAGGAGCCGCGCGCCGGCCGCCTGCGCGGCCAGCGCCGCGGCGATGCCGAAGCGGCCTTCGCCGTCCGTGACATCGACGGCGATCTCGTCGCGGGCGCACCGAGTCCGGTGCCCGAACTGCCGCAGCTCTTCGGCAACGGCCAGGTCGTCCTCGTACTCGAGGACCTGGTGCTCGATGGCGTCGAGGGGCAGACCCGCGGCGCGCGCCACCGACTCGAGCGCCGACGGCTCGCGAGCGCCTAGCGCCGGGAGCGGGCGGGTACGGAGCAGGAGCACGCGCTCGGGCTTCAACAGGGCGGACAGCAAGGCCGCGCCCCGAAACGAGCGACCCACGAGGGAGACGAGGAAGCGGGGACGCCGGAATTCGGGCGGCGCACCGGTGAGGGGACGCGCGACGAATCGGGGCAGAACGACGGGCAGGATTTCCTCGAGGTAGAAGCGTTCCCGTGCTCGGGCATCGGGCGCCCTCCGCCATGCCTCGAGGAGGCGGCGGCATTCGGGGTCGAGCCCGGCGGGGTCGGAACGCGCGCCTACCACGTCGACCCCATCAAGCGATCGCAGCCCCCGTATCGGCCTCCGCCGCCTCTGCCTCCGCTCCGCTGCCGGAGGAGGCCGCGCTCGCCGCGCGGCGCTGCTCGGCTTCTTTCGCCGCCTCATCGGGGCTCTCGAAGTGACCGTAGGGGTCCTCGAGCCAGGCCCGCACGATCTTCGCCATGGCCGCGGCATGGGCACCATCGAGCACCCGGTGGTCGAAGGTGGCGCAGAGCTCCATCGTCTTGCCGGGAACGACCCGGCCGTTGCGGACCACCGCAGCGTCGTTCACCGAACCCAGCGCCAGGAGGAGCGGCACGCGGCTGTAGGGCACGAGGGGGACATAGGCCTCCTGCAGACCGAGGCTGCCGATGTTGGTCACCATGACCGACCCAAAGGGATCACGAGGAATGCCGGCGAAGCGCAGGTCCAGGTTGAGACCGACGAGGAGGAACCCCAAGGTGTTGAGGAAGAGGTTGAGCAGGAGAGACGGGATCTTCTTGAAGAGGCTACGCGACGACTCGCTCTCTGCTTCCCCCTTCCTCACCTTCCCGACGTCCGCCTCGAAGGCGTCGATGATCTCGATGAGCGACTTCTCCTGCGGCTCGTCGACGGTCACCCCGGAGAGATCGATCTCCCCCGTCTCGGGATCCTTCAACACCACCTGGAAGAAGACGCGGATCTCATCGCGGAGGTAGATGCGATTGAATCGGAGCACCGCGTTGGCATCGGGATGCGTCTTCAGGACCACGCCGACCACCTTCGCCACCAGATGGGAGAGCGTCAGCCGCCGCCCGGTCTTCTCGCGAAACTCCTGGATGTACCGAAGCGCCTCGTCGACCTCGAGGGTCATGGCCCCGTAGACACTGGGGTCGTAGGTGGTCTTCCAGGTGCCGATCGCCATGCGGCGAAAGGCGGAGAGCCGGGTCTTCCGCTTCAATCGTAAGTTCGGCATCGGATCCCCTCGCGCTCTTTCTATCAGCCGACCTTGATGTAGAGCGAGGGCCGGTCTTCAATCGCCGCCATGAAGCGCAGCCTGCTCCTCCTCGTCGCACTCCTCGGCGGCGCCCTCTTTGGCGCATGCACGCACCCTACACCCCACGCCGCTCAGCCGCTGGCGCCCCCCGCTCCGCGCGCCGAGGCCGGCGCGCCCGACGCCGCGCGCTACCAGAGCGCAGTCGAGACCCTGGCCTCGCCCGAGTACGAGGGACGCGGCGTCACCACCGAGGGCAACCGGCGCGCCACTCGGTACCTCGCCGAGCACTTTGCGGCGGCCGGGCTCGAGCCGGCGGGCGACGACGGATTCCTACAGTGCTTCGAGCACCCCACCTCCACGCGGGTGAAGCGTGCCGAGCTCTCCATCGACGGACAGGCGGTCGCCGTGGCGCCCACCGCCTTCTCGGCCTCGGGCGACTTCGAAGGGGAACTGGTCTTCGCTGGCTATGGCATCCACGCACCGGAGCTTCACTACTCGGACTACGACGGCCTCGACGCAAAGGGGAAGGTCCTCGTCCTGCTGCGCTTCGAGCCGCAGGAACAGGATCCCAAGAGTGTCTTCAACGGGGACAAGCCGACGCGCTTCAGCGAGATGCGGCGGAAGGTCTTCGAGGCGAAAAGTCGCGGCGCACGGGCCGTGCTCTTCGTGGCCGCGCCCCGACCCGGCGAGGCGATGGAGACCCGGCTGCCGTCGACCGAGGGGCTCGAGGCGCAGAGCGACTCGGGCCTGCCCGTGGGTCAGATTCTGCCCGGTGTGCTCGACGGCCTGTTCCGCGCGAAGGGCCGCGACCTGGCATCGGTGGTGCAGAGGATCGACGAGACGCTCGAGAGCACCCCCATCTCTCTTGGACACGCGAAGGGCCACTTCGAAGTCGAGCGCACCCTCACCCGCCTGTGCAACGTGGTGGGGCGAATCCCAGGGCGGGGATCCCTCGCCGACGAAGCGGTGGTCATCGGCGCGCACTTCGATCACCTGGGGTATGGACAGCAGGGGAGCATGGCGCCTGACTCCACGGCGATCCACCCCGGCGCGGACGACAACGCCTCGGGTACCGCAGCCCTGCTCGTCCTCCCCGACCTGCTGCGGCCGCGGCTCGGGAACGACCACCGGGCGCTCTACTTCGTCGCCTTCAACGCGGAGGAGGTGGGACTCGCTGGCTCCTCCTACTTCACCCAGCATCCTCCGGTCCCCTTGGACCACGTCGTGGCGATGCTCAACATGGACATGATCGGCCGGCTGCGCGAGGGGAAGCTGTCCATCCTCGGCAACGAGAGCGGCGACGTGTTCACACAGTGGCTGAAGGAGATGAGCCGAGACCTGGGCCTCGAACTCTCCTTCCACGGCGACGGCTACGGCCCCAGTGACCAGACCCCCTTCTACGCGAAGGGGGTGCCGGTGCTGCACTTCTTTACCGGTGCGCACGAGGACTACCACCGGCCCTCGGACACGGCGGACAAGATCAACTACGCGGGGGCGCTCACCGTGATCCGCCTCGTCGGACGCATCGCCGCCCGGGCGGCCACCGAGCCCAAGCGCATCGCCTACCAGGAGAGCCGGTCGGGGCCGGTGATGGCGGGGGATTCCCGGGGCTACGGCGCCTGGCTGGGCACCATTCCCGACTACAGCGCCATGAGCCCTGACGCCAGTGGCGGCGTGCTGCTCGCTGGCGTGCGCAAGGGAGGGCCCGCCGAGCGGGCGGGGCTGAAGCCGGGGGACCGCATCGTGAAGATGGCCGGCCGCACCATCGACACGCTCTACGACATGACCTTCGTGCTCCGGGACCACAAGCCGGGCGACGTGATCGAGATCGTGGTGCTGCGCGGGGAGAAGCCGGTGACGGTGGCCGCGACCCTGGGCGCCCGCGGTGAGGCGAAACCCGGCTCGCCCCACGGCTCGCCCCACGGCTCGCCCCACGGCTCGCCCCACGGCTCGCCCCATGGCTCACCCCACGGCTCGCCCCATGGCTCACCCCACGGTGATGCGCCCGGCCCGAAGATGGATCCGAAGACCCTCCTCTATCCGGGAGAAGAGCGCCACCTCCGGAACGTCGTGCAGCTGACCTTCGAGGGGGAAAACGCCGAGGCCTACTGGCACCCCAGCGGCAAGAAGCTGGTCTTCCAGGCCCGGGGAGAGGGCGTTCCGTGCGACCGGATCTACGAGCTCGATCTCGAGACACACAAGGTCACACAAATCTCCAACGGCAAAGGCCGAACCACCTGCGCCTACTACGTCTACCCGAAGGGCGAGGAGATCCTCTACGCCAGCACCCACGCCGCCTCGCCCGCCTGTCCCCCGCCACCGGATTACAGCCGGGGCTACGTCTGGCCAATCTACGACAGCTACGATCTCTACCTGCGCCGGCGCGACGGGCGCACGGTGCGCCTCACCGAGCAGCCCGGCTACGATGCGGAGGCGACGGTGTGCTTCCGCGATGGGCGCGTCCTCTTTACCTCCACGCGGGACGGCGACCTCGACCTCTACGTGATGGAAGCAGCACGGCCGGGTGCTGCGGTGCACCGCCTCACGCAAGTGCCTGGCTACGACGGCGGCGGCTTCTTCAGCCCCGACTGCACGAAGATCGTATGGCGGGCGAGCCGGCCCAAAGGAGAGGCCTTGGAGGCGTACCGCGCCCTGCTGAAGGAGGGCTTGGTGCGCCCCACCCACATGGAGATCTTCGTCGCGAGGGCCGATGGTTCCAAGCCGCGGCAGGTGACCCACAACGGCGCAGCCAACTTCGCGCCCTATTTCCTGCCCGACAACCGGCGCATCATCTTTGCCTCCAACGTCGCCGACCCGCGGGGCCGCAACTTCGATCTCTACATCGTCGACCCGGAGGCGGAGGATCCCGATGCCACCGTGGAACAGATCACCTTCAGCCCCGTCTTCGAGGCCTTCCCCATGTTCAGCCCCGACGGGCGCTACCTGGTCTTCGCCTCCAACCGGAATGCCAAGACGCCGGGAGATACGAACCTCTTCGTCGCCGAGTGGATCGACTGACCGACGAGGCACTGGTTCGGCGCGCCAACGCCGGAGACCGCCGCGCGCTCGAAGCGATCTATCGACGACACCGCAGCTTCGTCCTCGCCCTCGCCCGGCGCTTCACCGGAAACCCGGCCGACGCGCAGGACGTGATGCAGGAGGTGTTCGGCGAACTCTTCGGCCGCTTCCCCGGCTTCCGCTTGAGCTCGACCCTGCGCGCCTGGCTCTATCCGGTGGTGAAGAACCGCTGCATCTCGCTCCACCGGAAGCGGCGGCCGGTGGTGGACCTCTCGGAGATCCGAGACGGGCCGAGGCTGAAGGTGGATCCGGCCGAGTGCAGCGGCGACTTCGAGCGCCTCCTCGCCGTCCTGCCCGAGACGCACCGTGAGGTGGTCTACCTTCGCTTCGCCCACGGCTTGAAGATCGACGAGATTGCCCAGGCACTCTCGATCTCCGCCGGCACGGTCAAGAGCCGGCTCCACTACGCCCTGAAGAGGCTCCGCAGCGCCCATGCCGACCTCGAGCCCGAGGAATGATCTCTGCGATGAACGATCCGCCCCTCTGCCGCGTTGAATCGAAGGAAGGCCGTTGAGATGAAGCGCCCCGACGACATCGATTTCGAGCTCGTCCGCACCGGTGAAGCCGACGCCGAGACCGAGGCGCGGGTGCGCGCCTGGCCGGAGCACGCGGCCGAGGTGGCGCGCCTCGAAGCGCTGGCTGAGCAGGCTCGAGCCTCCGCCGAGGCCACGGCCGAGGTGAGCCCCGCCGTCAAGGCGGCCATCCTCGATGCCGCCACAGCCGCTGCGGAGCGCGCGCGCCGGGCCCGCCGACGGCGCCTCCTTGCCTGGGGCGCCCCCGTCGCCGCGGCGGCCACACTCCTCCTCGCGGTGCTCCTGCGACCCTCCCCCAAGCGTGCCGCGAGCCCGGCGGCACCCGCTCCGGGCCAGGGGGTCGCCACGGCCCGACCGTCGGCCGCCACCGAAGAACGCGCCGGGGTCGACATCAACGGCGACGGCCGCTTCGACATCCTCGACGCCTTCACCCTGTCGCGCGCGCTCGACACCGGCCGGGTCCGGCCGAGCTGGGACCTCGACGGGAACGCCCGCGTCGACGAGGCGGACGTGGACCTTCTGGCGCGCCGCAGCGTCGCCCTCGGAGGGCCCCGGTGAGACGGCGTGCCCGCACGGGCCTGGCGTGGGCGCCAGCTCTGACCGGCGTCCTCCTCACCCTCACCTTGGGGGCCCCGGTGCGAGGAGAGGATGCGCCGCGCTTCCAGCCGGTGGACGTCTTCCTGGAAGTGCCGGAAGGCATCCGTGTGGGCGCCTGGCAGATCGAGGTGCGACCGGTGGGCGGTGAAGCGAAGCTCGTCGGGGTGGAAGGCGGAGAAGCGCCCGACTTCACCAACCCGCCCTACTACGACCCCCGGGCGCTCGCCGACGGTGAGCGCATCGTGCTCGCCGCCTTCACCCGCGGCCGCCCCCTGGGCCCGGGACGCCATCGAGTGGCCACCCTGCACACCCTGGGTACGGCGGTGCGCTGGGAGGCGACGCTGGTCGCCGCCGGGGACGAGGCGGGACGGCGCATCGAGCTTCGCGTGTGGGCCAAGGCCCGGGAGGAGGCACGATGACCCTACGAAGCGACCGAGATCGCTCAGAAGAGGCTCGCCGCCGCCGTCGGCGCAACCTCGCCCTACTGGCCGTGATCGCCGGCGCCGCGGTGCTCGGGGGGCTCCTCTTCCTCTTCTCCCAGACCCGGCTCCGGGCGCTCTACGGGGCGAGCGCCGACGCGCTGGCGGGCACCGAGGCGCAAGCCCCGGCGGCGGAGGGCGAGGCGCCCGCGGAGGCGCCCCGGGTCGAATCGGCGCCCCTGTCCCTCCCCGCCCCCGAAGCGATCTGGATTTTCGGGTGGTCCACCGGGGCCGGCGGCAACGCAGAACGAGCACCCCTGCGGCTCTGGTCCTCGGTGGGTGCGCTCACCGCGGAGCCGCCGCGCCTGGGGGTGGAGGTCTACAGCCACCTGGCGACGGTGGAATGGAAGCAGCGCTTCCGCAACACCTCGGAGCAGGGTGCGGAGATCTCCGCCGCCCTCTCCCTCCCCAATCCCCCGATGCTCCTCGACTTCGAGCTCGTCGTCGGTGAGCGGCGCATCCGCGGCATCGTACGCGAGCGCAAGGAGGCCGAGCGGCTCTACGAGCAAGCGGTCGCCGCCGGACTGCCGGTCGCCTACGGGCGCACGGAGGAGGAGGCGACGATCGAGTCGCTCTTGCACCTGCCCCCCGGCGGCTCGGTGGAGGTGGTGCTCCGCGATCTGCGCCTCCCCGGCTACGAGCGGGGCCGCTTCACCCTCGACCTGCCCCGGCTGCCGAACTGGATCCGTTACGTGGGCGTCGATCCCGCCGAGGCGAAAGGCGGCCGCTACCTCTCCTGGCCGGCCCACCTGCCCTCCGCCGTGCGCTCGGGCGACTACCTTTCGGTGGCCGTGCAGCCGCAAGAGCTTGGACCGCTGCCGGTGCGCACCGAGGCGGGCACCGTCTATCCCGCCTGGCTCCCGGCACGGCGGGTCAACACGCCCGTCCTCATCGTGGCAAGAGCCACGGTGCCCCTCGTGCTGACCGTGGGATCCGAGCACTACACGCTCGAGCACTTCGAGCGGGGCCCGGACCTGTCCCCCCTCTTCCACTGGGGAGAGGTTCTCGCCGCAGCGGAAGCGGGCGAAATCGCCGCCACCCGCCACCTGCTCGAAGCGCACGGCCTCCTCTCCCCCTACACCTCGGTGATCGTGGTGGACACGGCCTCCACGCCCTGATCTCAGGGTGAGGCAACCCGACGACTCAGGCGGCCTTCCCTAGTCCATCGACCCCTCGGGAATGGCCTCGAAGACCCGCTCGCGTGCGGCCCGGTCGAAGACGCCGCCCTCCAGGTAGGCGTGGGCGCAGCCGATGTGGTGTCGCGCCCGCTCGAGCGCCGCTTCGTAGACCGACTCGAAATCGAACTCGTCCTCATAGACCCGCCGCATCAGGCCGCGATCGACGTCTGCCACTCGGGGACCGAGTGGAGACGCGAGCAGGCGGGCGAGGAGGTAGAGCGAGCGCACCCAATGATCGAGGTCGGCCTTCGTCGGAGCGGGTCCCACCGTGTCGGCGCTCGCTGTGTGTACGAGTTCGAAGAGACCGCGGCCAATGCCACGCAGCGGGAAGCTCTCACGCTTCAGGAGGCGCAGGCGCTCGGAGAGGCCGCCCCAGCCCAGGACGCGCCGCCCGAGCCGGTGCTCGAGGTGGGCGATCGCCTGCAGAAACTCGATCCGCCGCCCAAGTACCCGCGGGTGCTCCTTCGGACGTTTCAGGGTGCGCACCAACTCGTGGACGGGGGGCCGCAGCGACCGGTCGAGCGCCAGATGCGAGAAGTAGCCGGCCACCACGGCGATCCCGGGGCTGCGGCCCACGAGTGCCGCGTGCGCCACGAGTTCCGCCATGCGCAGGCCGAAGGCCACGGGAGCGCCGTTGTGAAAGAGCGTCGCAAAGGGCGGCCGCGGACCGATGCCACCCCGAAGACGCCGGAGCAGCACCCGTGCCGAGGCGTCGTAGTAGGGCAGGTCGGGGAGCACCGCGCCGAAGCGCGCATACGGAAGGTCGTCGCGCAGGGCGACGACCACCGCCTCGGGAAGGCCGCGGGGGTCCGACGCCAGCGCCTCCACGGCGGCGGTGTGAGTCAGGACGTGAGCCATCGGCAGCCCTATAGCCAGAGGGAGCGCCGCACACCACCTGGATCGGTGGGAACCCGGGTGCTAGGTTCCGCCCGCCGCCTTCGGTGCGTGCCGTCGCACGACCGCCTCGGTCGATCTGGCCCGGCCCACCGCCTTGCGGCACACCCCCTTCGATCCAAGCGCAGTCCATCCCCGCTGTTTCTCATCCACAGCGAGTTCCTTCCACCGCAAGCCAGGGAGTCACGAGCCCATGTCGAAGCTGCCCAACGTGAAGCTCAGCAGTGGCGCGCTGAACAAGCACAAGGCGGACCTCTTCGTCCTGCCCGTCTACGAGGGCGAGGTGGGGAGTAAGCGCAAGAGCCTCCGTCCCCTCGTGACACGGGTGCGGCGGGCGCTGCGTGGCGTGCTCGAGGAAGCAGCGAAGTCCGAGCGCTTCAGTGGCAAGGCGGGACAGATGCTCGCGCTGCACACACACGGGCGCCTCGGTGCGCCCAGGCTCACGGTGGTCGGCCTCGGCAAGTCGGGATCGACGGAGACGCACTCGACCCTGCGCAACGCGGTGGGGGCGGCGGTGCGGGGCGCCCGCCGCATCGGCGCGACGCGCGTCCTGGTGCTCCTGCCCGAGGATGCACGGGATGCGGAGGCGGTGCGCGCGGCCACCGAGGGCGCCATCCTCGGCGCCTACCGCTTCGATCGCTACCTGACGCAAGAGCAGAAGGGCGCCGGAAAGCCGGTGAGAACGGTCGCGCTCCTGGTGGAGGACGCGCGGGATGCGGCCGCGAAGCAGGCCCTCGGTCTGGGGCAGGCCATCGCGGAGGCGGCCAACCTCGCCCGCGACCTGGTCAACGAGCCCGCCGGCGTCATCTACCCCGCCACCCTGGCAGACTTCGCCCGGGATCTGGCGAAGGCGCACGGGCTGAAGTCGACGGTCCGCGGGCTGCGAGAGCTGGAGAAGCTGGGCTTCGGCATGATGGTGGGCGTGGGACAGGGTTCCGACCACGAGCCCAAGTTCATCACCCTCGAGTACCGGCCAGGGGGCCGGAGCAGTGGCAAGGGGATCGCCTTCGTCGGCAAGGGGGTGACCTTCGACGCCGGCGGCTACGACATCAAGCCGGCCGCCAGCATGCTGGACATGAAGATGGACATGGCCGGCGCCGCGGCGGCGATCTGCGCCATGCGGGCCATCGCCGCCCTCGAGCCACCCTTCCCGGTCACCGCCTACGTGGGCGCGGTGGAGAACCTGGTGAGCGGGCGCGCCTACAAGCCGGGAGACATCTTGAAGAGCCGCAAGGGGCTGACGGTGGAGGTGAACAACACCGACGCAGAAGGGCGCCTGGTCCTCGGCGATGTGTTGAGCTACGCGGTGGAGCAGGGGCACGAGGCGATCGTGGATCTGGCCACCCTCACCGGCGCCTGTATGGTCGCGCTGGGGCCCTACACCGCGGGCGTCTTCTCCAACGACGAGGCGACAGCGAAGGCGGTGCTCGACGCGGGCCGCAAGGCGGGCGAGGATCTGTGGCAGCTGCCGCTCAATGAGGACCTCGGCGAGCAGCTCGACAGCGACATCGCCGACACGAAGAACACCGGCGAGCGCTGGGGCGGCGCCATCACCGCCGCCCTCTTCCTCTCGAAGTTCACCGAGCACACCCCTTGGGTACATCTGGACATCGCCGGCCCGGCGATGCTCGCCCGGGAGCGCGGCCCCTTCACCAAGGGAGCGACGGGCGTCGGCGTGCGGACGCTGGCGCAGTGGACCCTCGACCGGATGCGCGCTGCCTAGGGCCGGCGGAACGCAGACGCTGCGGCACCCGCGTGGTTCCCGCGCGGTCCCGGATCGCGGTCGGGACCGCCGCGGGGAACCCAGCGGCCCTGACGGTGTCCAACCCTGCGATGTCGGCTGGTACCTTGAGTCTGGCGGCCCTCGGTGTCGCGGGCGGAGCCCGCGAGGCCGACCCGGCCACGGGCTGCTCGCCCGGCTGCCCGAAGCGAAGAGAGCGCAGCGTCGTCGAAGACCCATGGGTGGAACACGGTGTGTCCCAAGCGGCCGATACAGGCGAGCCGGCGCCGCACGCCGCTGCGCCCGGGCGGGCCGCGGCGACCGCCGCTCCATCCGAGGCCACGGGGATGGATGAAGGCCCTGCCGATCCCGGGGTGCCGGAACCCGCCGCGGCGGAGCGCCGGCTCCTAGCGCGACTCCGACGGGGAGAGATGGGCGCCTTCGACGCGCTGGTGCATAGCTACCAGGACCGCGTGTTCAATCTTTGCCTCCGGATGCTGGGAAGCCGGGAGGAGAGCGAGGATCTGACGCAAGAGATCTTCCTGGCGGTGCATCGCAACCTCCCCCGCTTCCGGGGGGAGGCGCGCCTGTCCACCTGGATCTATCGCATCGCCCGCAACCGCTGCCTCAACCGGCTCCGACGCGCCCGGCGCCGCCGCCTCGATGGGAGGCGGCCCCTCGAGGCGGTGGAGGAGGGTCGCCTGGCCGAGGCATCGGGGCGGTCACCCACGCGGCCCGACGAACACTTCGACGGCCAGGAACTCGAAGCGGTGCTCCGCCGAGGGCTCCTCGAGCTGCCCGAACGGCAGCGCCTCCTGGTGATCCTGCGCGACGTCGAGGGTCTCTCCTATGAGGAGATCGTGGAAATCTGCGGCCTACCGGCTGGAACGGTGAAGAGCCGCCTGCATCGAGCCCGCGCCGTGCTCGCCGAACGGGTGCAGGCCTGGCGAGATGGCGGGGGGATCCCATGACCTGTCGCGACGTGAACGAGCGCCTCTCTCGCTTCGTCGAAGCGGACCTCGATGCGGAGAGCCGCGAGGCCGTGGCCGCCCACCTCGAGGCGTGCCCCGCCTGCCGCCGAGCGCACGAGGCCCTCGTACTGACGCTGAAGGGGCTCGGGTCCCTGCCCCGGGAGGCGGCCCCGGCGGACCTTGCAGAGCGCATCCGCCGGCGTGCGGAGGCCCAGCCCACCTCGCCCGGATGGCACCGGGAGGCGCTACTCGCCGCGGCAGTCGCCCTCCTCGCCCTCGGCACCGCGGTCGTGGGACGGTCCGTCCTCGCA
>CAYYHA010000068.1:0-17243 GCA_964471535.1 uncultured Myxococcia bacterium
AGCACGTGCAGGCCGGGGGGGGCCGGTGCGAGGGGCGGGCGATTCCCACCGTCGGGTACCGAGGCATGCACTCCTTTGCGGTGGCCTTCGAGGACTTCTTCGTTCCCGAGGAAAACCGGATCGGAGAGGAAGGCCAGGGCTTCTATCTGCAGATGAAGGGCTTCGAGGGGGGGCGCATCCAGACCGCGGCGCGAGCCGTCGGCGTGATGGAGGCGGCGTTTCGAGCCGCGCTCGGCTACGTGAAGGATCGCGTCGTCTTCGGCCGCTCTCTGGCCGAGTTCACCCTCACCCAGGCGAAGATCGCCGAGATGGCGGCGCGCATCCAAGCGGGCCGTCAGCTCGCCTATCGGGTGGGGGCGGCGATGGATGCCGGCGAGGGCTCGATGGAGGCCTCATTGGTGAAATTCCTCGTGTGCCGGGATGCGGAGTGGGTCACGCGGGAGGCCATGCAGCTCCATGGTGGCATGGGGTACAGCGAGGAGTATGCGGTGAGCCGCTACTGGCTCGATGCCCGGGTGCTCTCCATCTTCGAAGGCGCCGAGGAGGTGCTCGGGCTCTTGGTCATTGCGAGGCAGCACCTGGCGAAGTACCTCTAACCGCGCCATGCCCCCCTATCGAAAGCGCTTCGAGGTCCGGTGGGCCGATCTCGACCCCAACCGTCACCTGCGGCACACGGCGTTCAGCGACTACGCCACCCACGTGCGTTTCTCCTACCTCGCCGAAAACGGCTTTGGTGCGGACACCTTCGAGCGGGAGCAATTCGGGCCGGTGATCTTCCGTGAAAGCACCGAGTACCGCGCCGAGGTGCGCATGGGCGAGACGATCCACGTCGACTTCACCGTGGGTGAGATCTCCCGCTCCGGTCGCCGGTGGACCGTGCACCACACGGTCACGAAGGACGACGGGACGGTGGCCGCCTTCCTCACGCTGGAGGGCGGGTGGCTCGATCTGAAGCGGCGGCGCCTTCGCACGCCTCCCGATGAGCTCTTCGTGCTCCTCGAGCGCCTCCCCCGCTACCCGTGAAGGGCGGCGCCAGAGTCGCTCCGATTCGGCCGCCGTGGAATAATTCCCGCATGCCCGCCTGCCCCGCCTGCAATGCCGAGGTCGCGCCGGGGGCGATGTATTGCCCGGAATGCCTGGCCGAGATCCCCACCGACGACATCGTGGGGGACGAGGAGATCGCCGAGTACCTCTCCGAGTCGGCGATCACGGGCAAACCCACCGGCTTCTACGGGGTGGTTCAGTGCCCGAAGCATCCCGACGAGCTTCCCCTCGGCCAATGCCCCCGCTGCGAGCGGTACATTTGCGAGATCTGCATGCCCGATATCCGGCGCCGCCGCCCAGAGGAGATGATCTGCGAGGCCTGCGAGGGCAGGGCGGCGCTCGAGCGGGCACCTGAAGAGCTTTGCGGGCTGGCTCGGGAACTTGCGTTCTTCTTCCTCGGGTACGGGGTCCTCGTGATGGTGTTCTCCCTCGTTGCGCCCTTCCTCGGGGTGCGTGCGGCTGTGCTGCCCTTCGGTCCCGCCACCGGGGCCGCGCTGGGCCTCCCCTTGGCGCTCGACGGCCTGCTCCTCCTCTTCGTCTTCCGGCCGGTGGTGGCGTGGGTGGGCGTGGCGCTGCAGCTCTTCGTCACCGTCTACCTCGGCGTGCTCGTCGCCGCGACCTTCGATAGCGGGCGCGGTCTCCCGCTGAAGACCTGGCTGCTCTCTGCCGGGCTCCTTCTGACCTTCCTGCCGCCGATCTACAGCGCGGTACGGACGTTGAAGCTCACCGCGCTGCGCGCCGATCTCGCAGGCGAAGATGCGTCGGCGCGGAGCGGGTCCTAGCGCAGCGTCGGCGACGGCCCGTGAAGGATCTGACGCCACTCGAAAACCGCTTGCGCAAGGTGGCGCGGCACCGGCACCGGTGGGCGCGGCGCGAAGGGATCGACGCCTACCGCCTCTACGATTGGGACATCCCTGAGTTCCGGTGCACCGTCGACTGGTACGCAGGCCACGTCGTCGTGACCACCTTCCCCACCCGGCGCGCAGAGCGGCAGCGGCGGGAGCTCGATCCGCCGGCCTTGAGGATGGCCGCAGCCCGGGCGCTGGCGGTGGCTCCGGAGCGGGTGCACCTGAAGCGAAAGGTTCCCCAAAAGTGGGGCCGGACCCAGTACGAGAAGCAGGCCGCACGGGGCGAGCGCGTCGTCGTCCACGAGTATGGCGCGAAGCTGTGGGTGAACCTGTCGGACTATGTGGACACCGGCCTCTTCCTCGACCACCGTTCGACCCGCCGGCGGGTGCGGGCGGAGGCGGAAGGAAAGGACGTGCTCAACCTCTTCGCCTATACGGGGGCGTTCACCGTGCATGCAGCACTCGGCGGAGCGCGCAGCACCACCAGCGTGGACCTCTCCAACACCTACCTCGGCTGGCTCGAGGACAACCTCGAGCTGAACGGCATCCGCGGTTCAGAGCATCTCTGCCTCCGTTCGGATGTGACCCGATGGGTGAGGCAGGTACGGGGCGAGAGGTGGGATCTCGCCATCGTCGATCCCCCGTCGTGGTCCGCATCCAAGAAGATGGTCACCGACTTCGAGATCCAGCGGGACCACGTCGACCTCCTGCAGGCGGTGCGACGCCTCATCAGGCCGGGAGGGATCCTCTACTTTTCCACCCACCTCCGCACCTTCCGGCTCGACCCCCGTGCGGTGGCGGGCGCGCGCGTGGAGCGGCTCAGCCCCGGATCGCTACCGCCCGATTTCCGGCAGCGGGACCTCCACCACTGCTTTCGCATCGAGGTGTAGCGCGGAGCGCCCCGTCGCTCAGCCGCGGGACTCGAGCAGAATCTCGCGGGCCTGGCGGCGGTCGTTCGAAGTCCAGAAGGCCGCGTAGAGGAGGCTCGCGTTCTCGGGGTCGACGAGGCGCGGGGCGAGGATACGAAGCGCACGCAGCTTCGAACGGCTGAACCAGAAGAGGTCCAGGAAGCGTCGCACCTGCTCTGCCGTCATGAGGTAGTACGGAGCCCGGAGGCTCAAGACATCGAGGCGGCCGTCGTCGCTGGTGGTCGAGCGCAGCTCCACTTCGAGCTGCGAGGCCTGCACCGCCGAGAGAACGGGAGTGCCGTAGGAGTCCAAAGCGGGATACGCGGCAGGCCCGTGGGGTGCCGCCGCCCCGTAGGGATCGCCCCGGCGGCGGTCGAGACGACGCAGTACGCGGTCCATGCGCCTCAAGTGCCTGCGCATCCTCCGACAGAATCGGTCTCTCGAGTATCCACAGTGGGCATCCACGATCTCGCGCATGGCGGCGAGTTCGGCCCAGGCCCTGTCCACGGCGTTGGATCGAGGCAGGCGGTGATCGGCGGCGGCCAGCCGCGGCAAGACGAGGGGGAGGGCGCAGAGAAGCAGGAGGGGGATTCGTTTCATCGGGACTCTCCTTTTCTTCTCGCCACCGACGGGCGCGAACGCTCCAGTATTCAGCGGCCTGGCGGCGAGTTGGAACAGGCTCCCGGTCCTCTTCTTCGCGCGCCGTAGGGCGCATGGGAGCCCTGCGACGGCGCGATTGACCGGCCCGCCGCCTGCGACTAGCGTTCGCCGCATGAGCGCGGCAGCCGGCAAGGGTTGGCAAGGCAACTTCTTCGAGGACTTCGAGGTGGGCCAGGTGATCCAGGGACCCACGCCTCGGCGAATCGGCGACGGAGAGGTGGCGCTCTACATCGCGCTCACTGGCGACCGCACACCGCGCTTCTGCGGTGGCGAGCGCTGGATCCATCCGCTCATCGTCTTCCATGCCGCCTTCGGTCAGACCGTGCGCGCCATCTCGCTCAATGCCAAGGCCAACTTGGGCTACGCCAGCTGGATCTGGCCCCGGTGGGTGAGCCGCAGTGCGGTGATCTCCACCCGTATGGAGATCATCGGGCTCAAGGAGAACTCGAGTGGGAAGACGGGCATCGTCTGGGTGCGCAACCGAGCCCGCGACGAGGATCAGAGCCTGGTGCTCGAGTGGGTTCGCTGGGCGATGGTCGAGAAGAGAGACCCGAAGACCCCCACACCGTACCGCGAGAACCCGGTGGTCCCCGAACTCCCCGACCGTGTGAGGCCCGAGGACCTCCACGTGGAGACCAAGTGCGACCTGCCCGAGCACCCGCTCACGGGGGGGCGTTACTACTTCGAGGACTACGAGGCGGGGGAGACCATCTTCCACCACGACGGCCACCATGTGACCGAAGAGGGCCACATGATGTTTACACGCCTCTTCCAGAACAGTGCGCGGGTGCACTTCGACGCGCCGGAGATGGAGGGGCGACCGCTGGTGTATGGCGGGTACGTGATCAGCGTCGGCTACGCCCAGGCGTTCAACGGCCTCGAGAATCGGCTCGGCATCGCCGCCGTGAACGCGGGCTCCCACACCCATCCCGTCCATTCCGGGGATACGCTGTACTCGATGACGCGGATCGAGGAGGTCGTCGAGCTCGAGAGCCCGTGGGTGGGGGCGCTGCGCTGCCGCCTCTACGTCTTCAAGAACCTCAACCCGGCCCAGGTGCAATGCGAGCCTCGGGACGGAGAGGGGAAGGCGCATCCGAACCTGGTCCTGGACCTCGACTTCTGGGAACTGATGGCACGGCGCCCGAAGCCGTGAGCGAGCGGCCATGAGGAGGCGGCCGTTCCGACAGATCGGGGCACATCGAGGTGCGGAGCGCCGATGAGAGTGAGCGATCGCCCCCCCTGGATCATCCGGACCTATGCGGGCTTCGGCGATGCGGAGGCGACCAACGCCCGCTTCCGTTCCAACCTGCAGCGGGGGCAACGGGGCCTCTCCGTGGCCTTCGATCTGCCGACGCAGAACGGCTACGACAGTGACGATCCCATGAGCGCCGGTGAGGTAGGCGGGACGGGCGTGGCCGTCTGCCATCTCGGCGACATGGAGCGGCTCTTCGAGGGGATCCCGCTGGCGGAGATCAACACCTCGATGACCATCAATGCGACCGCGCCCTGGCTCTATGCCCTCTACCTGGCGTTGGCCGAGAAGCAGGGGGCAGAAGTCGCCGCGCTGCGCGGCACCACGCAGAACGACCTGATGAAGGAGTTCGTCGCCCGCGGCACCTACATCTTCGATCCCGAGACCTCGCTGCGCCTCTCCACCGATCTCATCGTCTATGCCGCAGAGCACACGCCACGCTTCAATCCGGTGAACGCGTGCGGCTACCACTACATGGAGTCGGGTGCTTCGCCGGCGCAGGAGATCGGCTTTGCCTTCGGAAACGCCATACTCCTGCTCGACGCGATCCGACCGCGCCTCGACGAAGCCACCTTTGCCCGCATCGTTCCCCGGATCTCCTTCTTCGTGAACAGCGGTATCGAACTCGTCCCGGAGATCGCGAAGTTTCGTGCCTATGCGCGACTGTGGCCCGCCCTCTGCCAGGAGCGCTATGGCGTCTCGGGCGTGCGCTTTCGCGCCGGCTGTCAGGTTCGGTCACTCACCCTGACCGAGACACAGCCTGAACTCAACATCGTACGCATCGCCTACGAGGCGCTCCCCGCGGTCCTGAGCGCGGGCGCGCGGGTAGGGGCGCTGCAGCTGCCCGGCTTCCGCGAGGCGCTCGGCCTTCCCACCGAGGCGGAGCAGACCCTTGCGCTGAGGACACAGCAGGTCCTGATGTACGAGACGGGAATCTCCGACTTCGGGGATCTCTTCGACGGCTCGACGGTCGTCGAAGCGCTCACGCAGGACCTCGAGGCGGAGGCCCGACGCCTCGTCACCGAGATGGTGCGCCTCGGCTATGCGGGCGCGCTCCCCTGGGTGAGCAGAGAGCTCACCGAGGGGCTGGTGGCGTGGCGCGCGCGCGTCGCGCGGGGGGAGCAGGTCTGGGTGGGAGTCAACGCCTTCCCGCAGGAGATCGGGCTCCTGCCCGAGGAGGAGACGGAGACGGCACAGGACGCCTCGGCGGTCGAGCGGCAGCTCGAGCGCCTCGCAGCCTGGCGGCGCCGGCGAGACCAGGCGGCCGTGGATCGGGCGAGGCGGGACCTCGAGGTGGCGGTGCGCAGCGGTGCCAACGTGGTGCCGCCGAGCATCGAACTCGCCCGGGCGGGAGGGACGACGGGCGAGTGGACCGACACCATCGCCTCGGTGGTGGGGGGACGGTACGATGCGCCCCTCGGGATCGAGGAGGCGGCACGGCGGGCGCCCATCGAGGTGCCACGGGCCGACCGGCCCGTTCGCATCGTCCTGGCGAAGGCGGGGCTCGACGGCCACGTCAACGCGGTGAAGCTGCTTGCGGTCGCCTGCGCGAAGGCGGGGATGGAGGTCGTCTACACCGGGCTGAAGCAGACCCCGGCCTCGATCGTGGCCACGGCGGCGGAGGAGGACGCCGACCTCATCGGCATCTCCTCTCTCTCCGGGGCGCACCTGTGGATCGCCGAGGCGGTGGCGCGGGAGAAGGCGGCCCGCGGCCTCGACGACGTCCCGGTGGTGATGGGCGGGATCATCCCCGAGCGCGACCGGGAGGCGCTCGGTGCCCTCGGTGTGGCTGCGGTCTTCACCCCCCGCGACACCGACCTCGGGGCCATCGTCGGGCGCATCCTCGACTTGGCGCGACGTCGCTGATGCTTCGACATCGGGGCGCGGCTGTCCTATCTTGCCCCCGTCATGAGTCTGGACTTCACCGTCACCGACGCCGCCCTCGAGCAGCTGGAGAAGGCCCTCCGCTTGGAGGAGAAGACCGACCACCTGATCCGCATCGCTGCCCTGCGCATGGGCGCCCGGCGCCTGCGCTATTCGATGGACATCGTCCCTCCCGACGACCGGGCGGAGGACGATCTCGTCCTCGAGGTGGGCTCGGTGACCCTCCTCTTCGACCCGGAAAGCGCGCGGCTCCTAGAGGGAGCACGGGTGGACTTCGTGGACCGCGGGCTCGCCGGGAGTGGCTTCAAGTTCGACAACCCCCTCGAGTCGAGGGGCTGGGACGATCCCGTCGCCCAGCGGCTCCAGGATCTCCTCGATCGCGAAATCAACCCACAAATCGCCAGCCACGGCGGCATCATCGAGCTGCTCGACTTCAAGGAGGGCCGCGCCTTCATCCGCATGGGGGGCGGCTGCCAGGGCTGTGGCATGGCCTCGGCCACGCTGCGCGAGGGCGTGGAGGCGCGGGTGAAGGAGGCGATCCCCGAGGTACTCGAACTGGTGGACACCACCGATCACGCGGCGGGGCAGAACCCCTACTACCGCGGCTAGGCGGGCCGCTCGGGGCAGGTCGGTTCCCTGGGCCAAGTGGGCAGGTCCCGTGCGCTGGCCAGTCTCGCGGCAGGACGCGCGTGCGTCGGCTCTTCTGTCTCGTCAGGCGGCCGCATCGCAGTGCGTTCGCCGAGGCGTCCCGCAGGGCACCGAGGCTGTGCTACAACCGCTCTGCGAAATGGGCCTCGCCAGCCGGCCGAGTGCGTCTCGGATCCGGAGGTCCGCCGCCCCGGGCCGGACCACGGCCCGCTCCGAAGGAGGGGACTTGGCATGAGGTGGCGCAGGGCAGGGAACCATGGCAGGGCCCGAATGGAACAGGGAGGGCAGCAAGGATGAAGTACCGCTCCGTACCTCGCATCGGACTCGTGGCGACGCTCGTCGCCTTGGCCTTTTCCGGATGCATCTGCGTCGTGCAGTCGACCGGGGATCTGGTGGTCTTCTATCGCTTCGGCGGCCAGACCTGCGACGCGGCCGGTGTAGACCGCATCGTCCTCGACGTGGAGGGCACTGGGGGCACCAACGACTCGGCGCAACAGGAGGTGGACTGCGCCACCTTCCCCGAGGGCGTTCGCTTCAAGAACCTGCGGCTCGGCACCTACACGGTGACCGTCGAGGGGTGGGCGGGGACCGAGCTTCGGTACCAGCAGACCTTCACCGGCATCGAGGTGAAGCCGGGAGACAACGAGTACGATCTCGACGTCGCGGCCAACTTCGGCACCTTGAAGCTCTTCTGGACCTTTGCCGGCAGCGGGCAGTGCGGGCAGGTGCAGGACGTGCGGGTGATGGTGACCGGCCCCGACCTCCTTCTCTTCGACGATGCCCGTTACCCCTGCTCCGGCCAGGGGGTGACCTACGACTTCGCACCGGCTGGCACCTACCACGTGGAGATGGATGGCATCGATGCCACCGGGCGCATCATCTATCGCTCGTCCGTGTACGAGGCCGAGGTGATCGCCGGGCAGGTCAACGAGTACGTCATCGATCTGCAGCCCAACTGAGCAGAGGCGCCCTGGGCAGGGCACGCCGGACTCGACTCGGGGCGCTTCCGGGGCGCTTCAGACCGTGTGTCCACCGTCGACAAGGTAGACGCCGCCCGTGCAGTAGCTTCCCGCATCGCTGGCGAGGAGCAGTGCCATCGAAGCGACGTCCTCTGGCACGCCAATGCGTTGCAACGGCAGCCGTCCTATCACCTCGTCTGCGATCTCCTCGTTCGACCAGAGGGTCTTGGAGAACTTCGTCTTGATGAGCCCGGGGGCAATCGCGTTCACTCGGATCCCCGCCGGTCCCCACTCGCGGGCGAGCACCTTGGTCAGAGAGATCAGCGCCGCTTTGCTCACGCTGTAGATCCCAAGGCCCGGCTCCGGAGAGAGCCCTCCGATGGAGGAGATGTTGAGGATGACCCCGCCGCCGCGCTCGCTCATGATGGGATGGACGAGCTTCGACAGCAGGAAGGGAGCCTTCAGGTTGATCTCCATGATCTTGTCGTAGGCCCCCTCGTCCACTTGGAGGGCCGGGCCGAAGACGGGGTTCGCGGCGGCGTTGTTCACGAGGATGTCGATGCCGCCGTAGGTGGCGACGGCGCCCTCGACGAGCGCAGCCCGCGCCGCTGCGTCGCCCACGTGGCAGGCGATCGCCGTCGCCTCGCCCCCCGCTTCTCGGATCCGGGCTGCCACGGCCTCCACGGCCTCCTGCTTCCGGCTGCTCACCACCACCTTCGCCCCGGCCTCGGCGAAGGCACGGGCGATCGCCTCGCCGATGCCCTTGCTGGCGCCGGTGAGCACCGCCACCTTTCCGCTCAAGTCGAATCGCATGGGCCCCACTGTGGATCAGCCGTGCCCAAAGCGGAATGGGCGTGGTGCCGCCGCGGGTGCCGCCTTGGTCACGCAGGAGATTGCCAGGCCGGTGGCGGCGGGACAGATTGGGCGAGGTGAGCTGGACGCGTGCTTTTTCCCTGGACGAACTGACGCGGCCCCGGGTGCTCAAGACGGCGGGCCGGCAGATCGCCGTCGTGCGCGACGGCGAATCGGTGGCCGCCATCGACAACCTCTGCCCCCACGAGGGGTATCCTCTCCACACGGGGCCGGTGAAGGATGGGCTGCTCACCTGCGAGTGGCACAACTGGAAGTTCCGCCTCGCGGACGGGAAGTGCGTCCTCGGTGGCGAGGACGTGCGCACCTATCCGACGAAGGTGGAGGACGGGGTGGTCTTCGTTCGCATCGAGGAGCCGCCGAGAGAGAGTGAAGTCCCCCGGCTCTACGCCTCGCTGGGTGAGGCCTACGACGATGGGGACTTCGGGCGAGTCGCGCGCGAGGTGGCGCGGCTGATGCGCTTCGGCGAGCCTGCCCCCGCCATCGTGGCGCACGGCTGCGTCTATGCAGCGACGCACGATCGCTATGGCTTCGACCACGGCATGGCCACCGCCGCCGATCTCTTGGGTTCTCTGCGCGTGCTCTCCGAGGAGGCGCCGCTCGTGGTAACCGAAGCGCTAAGCCTCCTCGTCGAGCCGCTGCTCCGCGAGCGCGTCTACCCCTTTCCCGAGGCGGAGCCACTCGCGTGGGTGGGACAGAGCGCGGACCCGGAGGATCCCGCGTGGCGCGCGATCGAGGCGGAGCTGCGCCGCCGGGTGGAAGCCGAGGAGCGGGAGGCGGCCGAGGCCCTCCTGCGCGGCGCCATCGAGGCTGGCGCGCCCCCACGCGTCGTCCATCGCTGGCTCGTGCATGCAGCCACCGACCACTTTCTCTCCTTTGGACATGCACAGATTTACTGCGTGAAGGCGGAGGAACTCCTCGGCGAGATCGGGTGGGTCCACGCCCATCCCGTGTTGAGCAGCCTGGTGCGCCGCATCGTCACCGGCACGCGTGAGGACCGCCTCCCCTATATGAAGGCGTATCGGCGGCGGATGGAGGTTCATACGCCACGCCTCGAAGCCTGGGCGGGCATGGGGCAGGAAGGCGCCGCGCTGCCCGCATCCGAGTTCATCGAGACGGTGCTCGACGGGGGAGCCGACGCGGCACTCGACGCAGTGGCCGATGCGCTCGACCGCGGCGTGACGCCCGCCCGCATCGCGCTCGCCCTCGGGGTCGCTGCCGCCGAGCGGATGCTTCGCTTCGACACCGCCATCGAGGACGCGCCGGTGGCCGAAGGGTGGCTCTACTTGAGCCATCTGCTCACCCACGCCGATGCCGTGTGGGCGACGCTGCGGCGCCGGCCTTCGGCGGAGGCGCTGCGGGGCCTCTTCCACTCGGCGCGCTTCGTCGAGCACGAGCATCCGCTGGACCTGCCCCCGGAGCGCCGCTCTCGGCTGGGCGGCCGGCCCCTCGACCCCGAGGCGCCCGATGCGGGAACCATGGTCGCCGTCCTGCATCACGATCCCGAGGCAGCGATGGCCTCGGCCGAGTTCGCCTTCCGCGAGCGGCGGGAGGCGCTCTTCGGCGCGCTCGTGCGGGCCTACGTCTCCGATCATCTGACGGTGCCCATCTTCATCGACCACCAGATCAAGACCACGGCGGCGGCGATTCGCCTCTCGAAAGCACTGGCGCTCGATGCGCAGCTTGCGCCGTGGGCAGAGCGACCGATTCTGGCGCTGGTGCGCTTCCTCGCCCACCCCCTGCAGGAGCGGCGCATCCGCCGCCGGGTCCGCGATGCGCTGCGCTTCGTCTGGGAGGGGAAGGTCCCCGAGTCGATCCTGCCCTACTGAGCGCCGGGCCGTCCGGTCCGCTCGCGGACAGCCACCTTGCCGGGGCGGCAGCGTCTGGTAGAACGCGCCGCATGTCTGCCAAGCAACCGCGTCTCGTCCTCGTCCTTCTCATCTCCCCTCTGTGCCTCCTCGCGGCGTGCAAGACGACGCCGAAGCGCAGCAAGCCGTCCGCGGACACCGTGGCGCTCACTTTCGAGTGGCCGGACGGCGCCACCGCGAAGGTGCGGGTGCATCAGCGCATCGAGGATCTCGAGGGCCAGCTCCTCAGCGAGGCGGAGAGCACCTTCGAGTGGAAGGTGATCCGCGAGCCCGATGCGAAGCGAATCCGCATCGAGACCACCGAGGCGGCGCTCGTGGGCGAGGCGAAGACCCAGAACCTCGAAGTCGTGCTCGCACGCCTCATCGGTACGGTGGTGCCCTCCTTCGAGGTCGCAGACGTGGGAGACTTCATGGGCATCGACGAAACGGACCCGCTCCTCGACGCCTATGCCATGGCTGCGGGGATCGATCTGGGCGCCCTGCCTGCCGGCCAGCTGCAACAGATCCGAGCGCTGGTCCATCGCACGATGGCCGAGCAGACTCGGGACCTGTGGGGGACGCTGGTGACCTTCTGGGCGGGGCGTGAGCTCGAGGTGGGGGCGGTGCACCACCGCCGCTCGCCCACGGAGATCCCACTGCTCGGCCAGACGGTGGACCTGCTCATCGACTACAGCGTCGAGGGCCGCGCGCCCTGCGGGGCAGGCGCGAAGGAGGCCGCAGCGAAGGGTGCGCCCGGCTGCGTCACGCTGCGCTTCGCTTCGAAGCCGGACCCCGCGCAGGTCGCGGCGCTCGTCAACCCCGAGGCCGCGATGGCCCCGGAGGGAGCTGCGGCGGATGGGGCAGCCGAGGTGGAGGGCAGTGACGAGGAAGCGGAGCAGGACGCCGAGGCCGAGGGTGCGTCGGAGGAGGACGAGGAGGTCTCGGGTGCAGCGGGCGAGGCCGAGGCCAAGGGAGGCGACGCCGGGGACGAGGACGGCGGGGAGGCGAGGCCGCCCGCCGCCGCTCAACCCCAGCGACCCCGTGTGCTCGCCTTCTCCAACGTCAATGAATCGGAGCTGCTCACCGAGCCGCGAACGCTCCTGCCGGACCGGCTCACCCGCGCGCGGACGGCGTCGGTGAAGGTGCGGTTCCCGAACGGGAAGGTGGTCGAGGAGCGGCGGCGGACCGTCACCACCTACCGCTTCGAGTGGCGCCGGTAGGCCCGCCGTGTCCCCTCGAACCACCCCGGCACCCGAGATCCCCGCCTTCCGCGCGGTTCCGCGGACGGGCGTCATCTACGTGACCACCGAGGCCCAGGCGGCAGGCTTCGATCCCCGGGATCCCGAGTGGTGCAACCTCGGGCAGGGGCAGCCGGAGACGGGTCCGCTCCCGGGGGCGCCGCCGCGGGTGGAGCGGATCGAGATCCAATCTGAGGATCAAGAGTATGCGCCCGTCCCGGGGATCTGGGAGCTGCGGGAGGCCGTCGCGGACCTGTACAACCAGCTCTACCGCCGCGGCATGGGGTCGCGGTACTCAGCGGAGAACGTCGCCATCAGCGGCGGGGGCCGAGCAGCGCTGACTCGCATTGCTGCGACCTTGGGGCACGTCAACCTAGGCCACTTCCTTCCCGACTACACGGCCTACGAGGAGTTGCTCGACCTCTTCCGTTCCTTTACCCCCATCCCCATCCTCCTAGACGCCGACCGCGGCTACGCGTTCGGTGTCGACGCCCTGCGCTCGGAGATCCTGGGAATGGGCCTCGGAGCGATCCTCCTTTCGAACCCCTGCAACCCGACCGGAAAGCTGGTCGCAGGCGCCGAGCTCTCGGGCTGGGTGGAGAGCGCGCGGCACCTCGAGTGTGCGCTTTTGGTGGACGAGTTCTACAGCCACTACGTGTGGACCGGCGAACACGAAGAGACGGCGCGCCCAGTGAGCGCCGCGGCCTACGTGGAAGACGTCGATCGCGATCCGGTCATCCTCTTCGATGGCCTCACCAAGAACTGGCGCTATCCCGGCTGGCGGGTGACCTGGACGGTGGGCCCCAAGCAGGTGATCGAGGCGGTTTCCAGCGCGGGCAGCTTCCTGGATGGTGGGGGGTCCCGCCCGATGCAGCGAGCCACCCTGCCGCTGCTCACCCCCGAGCACGTGGATGCGGAGCACAAGGCGATACAGCGGGCGTTCCGGAAGAAGCGGACGGCCCTCATCGATGGGCTCGAGGGCTGCGGGATCACCATCGACCGCTACCCCGAGGGTACCTTCTACGTCTGGGGCAACCTGGCGGGCCTCCCCCACGGGCTCGACGACGGCATGTCCTTCTTCCGGAAGGCCTTGGCCGCGAAGGTGATCGTCGTGCCGGGCGAGTTCTTTGACGTCAACCCGGGCCGCCGCCGGCCCGGGCGTGCGAGTCGCTTCCGCAGCCACATCCGCTTCTCCTTCGGGCCTCCGCTCGCGGTCGTGGAGCAGGGGGTGGCTCGCCTGCGCGAGATGATCGAAGCCCGTTGCTAGGCGGGGGCCGTCAGGAGCCGCCAAGGAGTTCGTGTGACGTGTGCGGTCACTGAAGGCGCTTGAGCGCCTTTCGTGCCTCCTCCGCATAGGGGCCATCCAGCGCCGCCACCGCAGCGTATGCGTTCTTCGCGCCGGCGATGTCGCCCTTCTTCTCCAGGATCACCGCAAGGTGGTAGAGCACCTCGGGATCCTCGACGTACTCCAGGCTCTCCCGCACCCGGCGCTCCGCCTCGTCGAGCTTTCCGTTCTTGAAGTGAATCCACCCCAGGGTGTCCAGGTAGGCACCGCGCCGTGAGCGGAGGGCCGCTCCCGCGCGTGGGTCGCCGCTCTCCTTCTCGAGCCGGTCGAGGATGTCGAGCGCCTGCTGCACGCGGAACTCGGCCTCGGTGAGGCGGACCCCCGCCTCGGCGAGGGCATAGGCCATGGCGTTGAGCACATCGGCATGCATCGGCGTATCGCGGATGGTGATCGCCTTGGAGGCCTTCTCCATCCGCTCGAGGTCGCCCGCTGCGGCCCAGGCCTGCACCACCATCGCACTCAAGAACTCGTGGGGAGGAGAGCCCGGTGGCAGCGCCTCGAGGATGGACTCGAGGGCGGCGGCGCGTTTTGCCGGGTCGGGCTCGTCCATGGCCGACTCGAGGCGTGTCTTGAGGTCCTCTGGCGTTTCGGCGGACGGCGCCTGCGCCGCCGGTGCGGGCTTTTTGCCTGCGGGGCCCGATTCGGCGGGAGGGACCTGCGCCGCCGTGCACCCCGCCCCGAGGAGGAGCATGGGAAGCAGGCCCGCGGGAAACAGAGCCGCCGGCGAGATGCGGAGCCGCCGAAGGCAGGGCCAAGGGAACCGTGCGCGTCTCTTCATCGACCTTCTCGGATTTTCGCGATCTCATCCATGATCGCGTCGCATTCTTCCTGCGTGTTGTAGAAGTGGGGCGAGATGCGGATGCCGCACCGCGGCCGATAATCGATGAGGAAACCGCGGCGGATGAGTTCCTTATGGGCCGCCTCGGCGCCTTCGAAGTCCACGCACACCGTGCCGCCCCGCCGGGTATCCTCCTCCGGGGTGTTGACCCGGAGGCCATCGGCCTTGGCCCGCTCGAGGATGCGCCGAGTCAGGGCCAGGTTCCGCTCGCGGATCCGTTGGACGCCGACCTCCAGGATGATTTCGTAGCCGCTTCGCGCGCTGTACAGCGCCGGGACCGACGGCGAGCCCCCCATGAAGCGGTGGATGTCGTCGGCATAGACGATCTCGCCCATCTCGAAGGCGAAGGGCCGCGTATGAGAGAACCATCCGGTCATCATGGGGCGAAGCCGCCGGATGTGGTCTTCCCGCACGTAGAGGTAGCAGGCGCCGGGACCACCGCAGAGCCACTTCACGCTGCCACCGACGCAGAAATCGACGTTCAGTTCCCGTACCGAGAAGGGCACGAGTCCGGTGGCCTGGTAGCTGTCGATGCACACCATGGCGCCGACGCGGTGCGCCTTCTCCACGATGGATGCCACGTCCTGGATGGCAGCGCTGCGGAAGAGCACGTGGCTGATGGGCACGATGAGCGTCTCCTCGTCGATGGCGTCGCACAGCTTCTCGGTGTCCACCGTGATGCCGTCGTCGCTCTCGACGATCTCCACCCGGGCGCCGCGGCGGCGGTGCTCGAGCCAGACGTAGGCAACACTGGGAAAGTTCAGCTCAGTGAACACGACCTTGTTCCTCGGGCCTTCGAAGTCGAAGCACGAGGCGAGGATGGCCTGCAGGGTGGAGACGTTCTGGTGCATCATCACCTGCCCCGGCGGGGCATCGATGATCCGCCCGATGAGGTCCCCCGTCTCGGTGACCAGGGGCAGCCAGCGTTCCCACGCCTCCACCCCCTCCTGATCCCAGGCGTCGGCGAACGCCTGCAGGCGCTCGCGGGTCCGCTTCGGCATGGCCCCGAGGGAGTTGTTGATGAGGTAGGTCTTGCGGGAGAGGATCGGAAACTCACTTCGCCATTCGAGCAGGTCCTCGTGCATCTCGAGCTCCCCGTGGACGGTGGGAGGGGCAAAAAGCGGGAAGGCGACCCGTTTACCACGGCCCCGCGCTTGCAGCGAGGGTGATCCCCGCCGACGAGCCTGATAGAAGCCCGTCCATGGACGCTCCCGACCTCGATCTCCTCGCCGTCAACACCATCCGCGGCCTCGCCATGGACGCGGTGCAGAAGGCCAACTCGGGCCATCCCGGCACGCCGATGGCGTTGGCCCCCCTCGGCTGGGTCCTCTTCAAGGAGCTGCGTCGCCACGATCCCACCGACCCCGAGTGGCCGGACCGCGATCGCTTCGTGCTCTCCTGTGGCCACGCCTCCATGCTGCAGTATGCGCTCCTCTACCTCTGTGGCTACGACCTCACCCTCGAGGACATCGAGCAGTTTCGGCAGTGGGGGAGCAAGACGCCGGGGCATCCCGAGGCCGGGCACACGCCGGGGGTGGAGACGACGACGGGCCCGCTCGGGCAGGGCTTCGCCAACGCGGTGGGGATGGCGATGGCGGAGCGGCACCTCGCCCGTCGCTTCAACCGCCCCGGCCACACCGTCGTCGATCACCACACCTGGGTCATCGCTTCCGACGGCGACTTGATGGAGGGGGTGTGTCAGGAGGCAGCCTCCCTGGCCGGCCACCTCCGCTTGAGGAAGCTCGTGGTCTTCTGGGACGACAACCGGATCACCATCGACGGCCGCACCGACCTGACCTTCACCGAGGACGTGCTACGCCGCTTCGAAGCCTACGAGTGGGACGTGTTCTCGGTGGAGGACGGGAACGACCTCGATGCGCTGCGCAGGGTGGCGGCGCAGGCGAAGGCGTCGGATCGGCCCGCGCTGGTTCGGGTCCGCACCCACATCGGTTACCCCTCCCCCGGCAAGCAGGACACCCCCGCCGCCCATGGCGCGCCGCTCGGCGAGGAGGAGGTGCGGCGCACGAAGGAGGTGATGGGGTGGCCCCAGCAGCCCTTCTACGTCCCCCCGGAGATGGCGGCGCTGCGCCAGCGCATCGTGGCCCGGGGCCAGGAGGCGCACGCAGCCTGGCAGGCGGCAATGGACGCCTACCGGAAGGCCCATCCCGACCTCCACGCAGAGCTCGAGCGGGTGCTTGCCGGGCGGCTTCCGGGGGCCTGGGACGAGGCGCTCCCCCACTTCGAGCCGGACCCGAAGGGGATCGCCACCCGCAAGGCGAGTGGGAAGGTGCTGAACGCCATCGCCGCCCGCGTGCCCGAGCTGGTGGGCGGGTCGGCGGATCTCGCTGGATCGAACAACGTCCACCTCGAGGGAAAGGCGGCGTTCACACCCGAGGAGGACGGCGCCGTGCCCCAGAATGTCCACTGGGGCATCCGGGAGCACGCCATGGCCGCCGCGGTCAACGGGATGGCCCTCCATGGGGGCGTGGTCCCCTTCGGAGCCACCTTCCTCGTCTTTGCCGACTACCTGCGCCCGGCCCTGCGCCTGGCCTGCCTGATGGATCTCCCCGTGCGCTACGTCTTCACCCACGATTCCATCGGTCTGGGCGAGGATGGGCCCACGCACCAGCCGGTGGAGCACCTGGCGTCGCTGCGGGCGATGCCGGGGATGACCGTGCTCCGCCCCGCGGATGCCAACGAGGTACGCGAGTGCTGGCGCATCGCGATGGAACGCAAGGGCCCGGTGGCGCTGGTGCTGACCCGACAGAAGGTCCCGATCCTGGACCGCAGCGGCCTGGCCCCGGCCTCCGAGGCGCGTCGCGGTGCCTACCTCCTCGCGCCGGCCGACGGTGAGGCGAAGGTGAGACTCGTGGCCACCGGCAGCGAGGTCCACGTCGCACTC